>CAVABU010000031.1:0-22098 GCA_963586965.1 Gemmiger formicilis | reverse complement strand
AAACCTGTCTGTCCATCATATTTTGCAACATCATCTCCCACGGCTACGAGGAGCTTATGGTTGGCACCAGTAACCTGATTGACATACAAATTCCTCAAATATTTCATATTGGTATAACTACTCATATTGGTGATACCAGCCAACTTGCGAGCGGAAATCATCGCCTTCAGTTCTGGTTTGTATGCTATCCAATGCGGTTGGAAGATGCATGGAGTGCCAGGCATAGCCAGCAGATAAGCATTTGCTGCAAGAGTGTCCTTGCGTATAGGATCCAATTGCTCTGACTCCGACCTATACTGAGTGTCGTGATTCTCCACAAAAGTGACAGCATAGCGACGCAGAGATGTGTCATGCATGAGATTATTAGTACTATTAAGTTTTGTCCAGTCATTACCATTGATAGCATCGCGAACATTGTAGCGGAACTGGAAATCAAAGGCTGCACTTTTATAGTTGGTAGACTTTATCCAGTTGGTAATGTTCTGGTTGCTATCCCAATATTCTCCTACGGAATATTCTATGCCGACAGCATCATTATAGTCAGCCACATGAGTACCACTGAAACCTTTTACCATATCATAACGGAAACCAGTGTAGCCCAAGTCATTCTTAAGGAAATCGACATAGGCTTTCATTATCTTCTGCACATTATCGCTCTTGTGATCAAGGTCGCGCATGCCACCCCAATCTTCGCCTTCATCGGCATTCTTACTGAGGCTCACGCCCTCCGACTTGGCTTGTGTAAGTGCTGCACCACCATCATCGTTGGAGCAGATGTCTGTGCTCTGCAATTGGTAGGTGACACCTTTGTAAGTTTCGGCAGGGAAAGAGAACCAACCCTCAGTGTTATGATGATTGATGACCACGTCGGCTATAGTGCCGATGCCATTGGCTTTGAAAGAGGATATCATATTACGGAGTTCGCTTTCAGAACCGAAACTGGAATTCTGATTGAAATAGTAATATGGCGTATACCCCATGACCTGCGTAGTCTCCTTGCACTTACCGCTTTGAGGCACCCACACTAAGTCAATGTAACCTTTCATATCATCAGCCTGCTTCGCCAAGACCTTCCACTGCGAATAGTCATAGGAATCCCATGAGAAGCCCTGCAACATGACACCTCCGTAATCAGCTGGCCAACCCTGACTTACCAACGACGGCGTCGGTTCTGGTTCGGGGTCAGGTGTCGGTGTAGGCGTAGGATCGGGATCTGGTTCAGGAGTATCGCCCGCACTCGAGCATGAGCATACCATCACTGACAATAGTACATATAGACACAATTTTATCTTATTCATAACATCTTCAGTATTTGATAATTAATATCTTCCAGACTGTCTTATCAAGTCTGTGACATGCTCTACGAATGGTTCGTTAGCTGATAGTTGTTCGATAGACAGGTGCATGCGATAGCGCCAATAGTGCTTTGGATTTGCAGGGATATTTATGCGCTCTGCATCTGCATTTGCCAATCGTATCTTCTCGTCAATAGAAAGCCAATCCTGGATACTCAGGATGCAAAGCATTGACGGAGATGTCAGATGACGTGAGATAATCTCATTTGCCAACCATCCTGGTAATGGATGTGGAGCAGGTCCTTGACGACGAAGCATCGTATTGTAATATTCCTGTGTACGCTGGTAGTCCTCATCCCACCACTGACGGAGTGTAGGCATGTCATGACTGGAGATGGTGCAAACCGAGCGGTAAGGAAAACGTTTCAAGCGACCAAACCTTATAGACGAATCCTTCGGCATGCTCTGCAATTCCAAGCTCAGAATCTTCAATTCATTCATCACCCATGGCACGCAGTCTGGCACCATACCGAGGTCTTCGGCACAAACGAGCATACGGGTGGCCTGCACGAGTTTAGGAAGTTTCTTCATAGCCTCCTGATACCAGAACTGATTGTTGCGATGATAGAAGTAATCATTGTAGAGGCGGTTGAATGCCTGCTTGTCATTATCGTAGAGTGACTCATAGATAAAGTCAAGTTGGGCTGAGATGCGAGGATGGAATAGTTCTGGATTCTTGCGGTCACGCACGAAGAGCACATCACTGATGAGGGCGTAGAGACCATCACGCAACCAGACTTCCTTCTCGTCAGTGACATCTGCAAAGAGTGCCTCCACCTTGCGTTGTGTGTCCACCTCGGGTTTCATTTGGTAGCGCTCACTATCCAGTCGATTGAGATATTTCTCTTTCACCTCGTCAGCACGCTCATGGAATATGCGGTCAAGCACCCAGTCAGTGATAAACGGACGGAGGAAGCGGTCTTCCTGGAAGTTGAGTCCATAGCCCTCGATTTCCTCGCGGGTCATGGCAAGAGCTGGAGCAAACTGACCAAGCAGGCCATGTACAGCATTCACAGGAATTTCCCAAATACGGAAGAATCCCAGCACATGATCGATGCGATAAGCGTCAAAGAACTTTGCCATGTTTTGGAAGCGACGTACCCACCACTGGCAGTCATCCTTCAGCATCTCATCCCAGTTGTAGGTAGGGAATCCCCAATTCTGTCCATTCACAGAGAAATTATCTGGCGGAGCACCAGCCTGACCATTGAGGTTGAAGTATTTTGGTTCCATCCACACGTCACAACCGTAGCGGTTTACACCAATAGGGATGTCGCCTTTCAGAATAACGCCCTTTGACTTGGCATATTCATGAGCTTCCTGCATCTGCTTGTTGAGCACATATTGCACGTAATAGAAGAATGACACCTCTTTATAAGCCTTGCTCTTAGGATTGGAGAGTTCCTTACGATCAGTCTCATTCCATGTGTTATGATCGGGCCACTTACGGAAGTCCGCAGTGCCATACTTGTCGCGTAGGTAGCTGTATTGAGCATAAGGTACAAGCCATTGTTGTGTCTCCTGGAAAAACGACTGATACTCAGCGGTAAGCATCACTTGTTTGCCTTCCTGCTCAAATATCTGACGCAGATAATTTATCTTAAAGTCATTTACCTTTTCATAGTCTATCTGTGGCAGAGCATTAAGTGTCTGCATTGTCTGTTCAGCCTCAGCACGCGCCTTTTCGTCCTTCAACTCAGGTAGGGCACGCAGATTGGCATATTGCGGATGAAGAGCAAAGATGCTAATGCAACTATAAGGATAACTATCTGTCCAAGTATGGGTGATAGTAGTATCATTTATAGGCAAGAGCTGGAGCACACGCTGACCAGTTTTTGCGACAAAGTCTATCATGGCACAAAGATCTCCGAAATCACCTATACCTGCACTACTGTTGCTTTTAAGCGAGAATACTGGCACCAAAGTACCAGCCAACTTACGACCATACAAGGCGAAGAATGACTGCACTAATTCGTAAGAGAAGACATCTCCAGCCTTCATCTCTGGCAGGTCTATTGTGCGGTTCATGCCAGTCTCCCACTCCATGAGTTCTTTAGTTGAAGAGTCACATGCTACAAACTTAAACTCCAGATGATTAGTCTGCAGATGGGATGCGTCTATATCTATCGCCCACTCATTATAATTATGTTGGGTCATAGGTAGCAGTTTCAGAGGATTCCATGCACCCAAAACATCGTCTGAGCCTATAAGTCCAAGGCTCCTACCTTGGCGAAGTTGTGGTGCACGCACGATGATGCGAACAGTCTTGGGACTATTATTCATCGGCATCTCTCCTGGCACCTGATAGTTAATGCAATCTGTGAAAGCACTGCTATAGAGATAGGCATCCTCTGGCATATCTCGCCAAAGATCATAAATGTGATAATCATCACCACGGCGTGTTGTCACATCCAATTGATGTCTTATCATGAGCCACTCGGTCTTGCATACTTGTCCGTCACGCTCCACACTATAATAATAGGTATAGGATTTCTGTGTCGGCTTTACGTTCCAGTCACACGACCACTGTTCACCATTGACTGTAGACAATGGCAATTTGAACATTTCTTTATCAATAAGGATATTCAGGACAAGGCCTTCACCAAATTGTGTCTTGTATGATATATTAAAATGAAATGTCATAATATTATCTCGTATTTTAGTTATTTATTTTCCTTTATAATAGACACTGACAATGCACCACACACGAGCAACACACCTGCCACTATCATCATCGTGCTCTGATGCGAACCGACAAAGCTCAATACAGTACCACCACAGATGGCAGCGACAATCTGAGGGATGCAGATGGTGCCATTGAAAAGTCCAAGGTATGCTCCCATGTGACCATAACCTTGCAATGCATTGGTAACGAAGGTGAATGGCATAGCCAACATCGCTGCCCATCCTGCACCAATCATGAGGAAGGGGATAAACTGCAAATATTGGTTATGCAAAAAGGGAATGAGAGCAAAACCTACTCCACCGATTAGCAAACTGAGGCTATAAGCCACCTTAGTATTCTTAAATTGTGGCAAGACTACTGCCCATAGTACAGAACCTACAGCTTGCACTGCAAATAGGATGCCAACCCAGTTGCCTGCCTCTTGAAACTCGGCAGAAGCCACATCTGTCGTATGCCATACGGTCTCTGCTATGGCACCAGTGGAATAGTTCCACATATAGAGGAATCCTGCCCAGCAGAAAAACTGTATCAGACCCACCTTCCAGAAGGTAGAAGGGGCATTCTTTAGCAGAGCAAACCAATTGGCTTTACCTTCCTCCTCTTTCTCCACCTTATCGTCCACGCCATTATATTTGGCATAGTCAGCAGGATTCCATTCCTTCACTTTTATAGTGGTGTAGATGACGCAGAGGATGAGGATGGCAGCACCGATATAAAACGACCAAACCACTGAGTCAGGCACCACGCCCTTGTCTGCCACATTCTTGATACCCAAGAACGTGAAGAGGAAGGGGAAGATATATCCTGCCACCGAACCCGCATTACACAGGAAACTCTGTATGGAGTAAGCCTTCGCCTTCTGTTTTTCGTTTACCATGTCGCCCACGAGCATCTTAAATGGTTGCATCGCCATATTGATACTTGTGTCGAGAAACATGAGGGCTATCAGTCCGAAGAGCATTGCACCGCTCACGGTCAATCCTAACGAACCGGCATTGGGCAGAAGGCACATCACAAGCACGGCGACCGTAGCTCCTACAAATAAGTAAGGAATACGACGACCAAAGCGACACCAAGTCTTGTCACTTAGTGTGCCGACGATAGGTTGTACGAGGATTCCCATGAGGGGAGGGAGTATCCAGAAATAACTCAAATTGTGTGGGTCAGCGCCCAACGTAGCAAATATGCGCGAGATATTGGCGCTCTGCAATGCGTAGGCTATCTGTACGCCAAAGAATCCGAAGCTTAGGTTCCAAAGCTTCCAAAAGTTTAGATCAGGTTTTTGTATCATTTCGTTATTAGTTTTTTATATTCTCACCATCTTTCCATATCTCAATATTTCAATCTTTCAATATTTCAATCTTTCCATCTACCTCGTGGTTCCTCTCAGCACAAGTCGTGTCCTCACCACTCTCTTCTCCACTTCATCTGGAGCAATAATGCCCTCCACTTGGGCTATGAGTATCTTGGCAGCCTCCTCACCCACTACTACTCCACGTTGCTCCACGGTGGTGAGCATCGGGTCGGAAGCCTTGGCGCGGTCACCATTTGTAAAACCGCAGACGCTGATGTCTTCCGGCACGCGAAAACCCATACGCTTGGCTGTGTAGAGAATGCCTATGGCGGTGTCGTCATTGATAGCGAAGAATGCATCAGGACGATCTTCCATTTGCAGTATCTCGGGTGTTACCTGCTCTGCTTGCTCACGATTGTCACAGATTCTCAGAAGAGACTCATCTTCCTTTAGTCCATGCTTCACCAGTGCGTCGTGGTAGCCATTGTAGCGATTCTTGGAAATCTCCATGTTCATCGGCGAACCATAGAATGCTATCCTCTTGCAACCAGTTTCTATGAGATGCGTGACAGCATTATATGCTCCCATATAGTCGTCCACCACCACACGCGAGCAGTTTACGCCAGTACATATTCTGTCATAGAATACGAGTGGCACACCATTATTTATCAACCGTTGGAAATGGTCGTATTGCTTGGTGTCCTTCGCCTGCGACACGATGATGCCACACACCTTATTCTTATAGAAGTCATCACAGATGGCTACCTCCTTGTCATATCGCTCATTGCTCTGCGCCACCATCACACGATAACCTCTGGCACGAGCTTCTTCCTCTATACCAGAAAGCACGGACATGAAATAGTAATGCACCAACTGAGGCACGACAACTCCTATCACCTTCATGGACTGCACTTTGCTATGACGCAGTGCCTCGCCTATGACATTAGGATAAAAGTTGTGTTCACGTGCATACTGCTGTATTCTTGCCTTTTGCGCATCACTGATGCGTGGACTATTGCTCAATGCCCTACTTACGGTGGCTACAGATACGCCCAGGCTACGGGCTATATCTTTCATTGTTATAGGTGTAATGCCGCTCATCGTTTTTAGTTATGATGCAAAATTAGGAATTTATCCATTAACCTCCTTATTTTCATTGACACAAATCAAACAAACTACATGCAAACGTTTGCACTATATAAATATCGAAATTATATCAATTTTATTACACCTATCACTAAAAGAAACTAATTTTGCATCGGGGAAACCTATAAAAACCTAAAAACCTGGCAACAAAAGCCCACAAACCAAAACAAGCGATAGCACTACACATATTATAAAATATGTCTAGTACACATATTATAATATGTCTATGCATATGCAGCCTACTAACTGCAGAAAGAAAGTCTAACAACAAAATTTCATAATATTACATCAACTTAAAAACCTAGCAAATGATGAAGCAATTAAAGATTAAATTGCCGCTCAGAGCACTGACCCTTGCAGGTGGTCTGCTTCTGACAGCGAGTTCCTTTGCGCAGAGCAATGCGATTAAGGGACAAGTGAAAGATGCTTCTGGCGAACCCGTCATGGGTGCCACCATCACTGTGAATGGTAAGCCGGTGGGTATTACTGACATTGATGGTAATTTCTCCGTGAATGCCGACCCAGGTGCTAACCTGACATTCACCTATCTTGGTATGACTCCACAGACCGTGAAGGCTTCGAGCAACATGACCATCACACTGCAGGATGACTCCAAGTCTCTCAATGAGGTCGTGGTCATCGGTTACGGTGTGGCAAAGAAGAATGACTTGACTGGTTCTGTCACTGCCATCAAACCAGATGAGAAGAATCATGGTATCATCACATCTGCTCAAGACATGATCCAAGGTAAGATAGCCGGTGTAAATGTCAACTCATCATCTGGTGAACCTGGTGGCGGTGCTCAGATTCGTATCCGTGGTGGTGCTTCTCTGACTGCCAGCAACAATCCGCTTATCGTGATTGATGGTATGCCAATGGACAACAATAGCACTAAGGGTATGAACAACCCATTGTCACTCGTCAATCCTAATGATATCGAGAGCTTCACCGTGTTGAAGGACGCTTCTGCCACAGCCATCTATGGTTCGCGTGGTTCTAATGGTGTCATCATCATCACCACTAAGAAGGGACGTAGCGGACAGAAACCACAGGTGGCCTACAATGGCACATTCTCAGTCAGCACGGTAGCCAAGAAACTTGATGTAATGAACGCTGCTGAATACACCGACTTCATCAAAAATCAGTATGGTGAAGGTTCTGCCGCCTACAACGGTTTAGGATGGAAAGAGTATAATGAGGACGGAACTCCTAATTATGCAGCTGGCACATACGATACTGATTGGCAGAAGGAAATCTATCGTGCAGCCATCAGCCACGACCATAATGTCAGCCTCACAGGTGGCATCAACAAGAAGTCATGGTCTATGCCTTACCGTGTCAGCGTGGGCTACACTGACCAAGCTGGTATCTTGAAAGGCTCTGACTACAAGCGTGTCACTGCAGGTTTCAATATCAATCCTTCTCTCCTTGACAAGCACCTCAACATCAATGCTAATGCCAAGTACTCTTACTCTAAGACCAACCCAGGTGGCCAGGATGCTATCGGCGCAGCCATCTCTATGGATCCTACTCGTCCGGTGAAGAGTAGTGACGAGAAATTCAAAAACTGGGGTGGCTATTGGCAGTGGACCAAGGAAGTGTCTGAATATGACCCGACATTCCCTTATGGTCGCAACGATGATGCTCCTACAAACCCTGTGGAGAAGATAGACAATTACAACTTCAATAAGAGTGCTCACGTGCTCTTGGGCAACTTGGAGGCTGACTACAAGATTCACGGTTTTGAGGACCTGCATCTCCATGTAAACCTCGCTGGTGAATACACCACTGGTGGTGAATACACTCACAACTCTCGCTATTCCACCTATAGTTTCTATTATGGTAATGATAGTGAGAACACCGAGAAGAAATACAACTTGCTGGCTACTGCATATGCACAGTACACCAAAGATTTCAACAAAGCCAATCACTTTGACATCATGGCGGGTTACGAGTATAGCCACATGAAGTATTGGGGTGACAGTTGGAGCAAGACCATGTATCCTTCCACATATGAAGGAAAGTCTGACACTGGAGAAGCTCTTGCTGGCACAGTGAAGGCTTACGACACCAACAATTGGAAAGGACAGACATATCTCATCAGCTGGTATGGACGTGCTAACTACACACTGCTGGATCGCTACCTCTTCACATTCACTGCTCGTCAGGATGGATCAAGTCGCTTTGCTGATGGTCATCGTTGGGGATTCTTCCCATCTGCAGCCTTCGCTTGGCGTGTAAAAGATGAGTGCTTCCTCAAGGATGTCAATGCTGTCAGCGACTTGAAGCTCCGTCTCGGTTGGGGTAAGACTGGTCAGCAGGATACTGGTAAGGAATATTACACTCCTATCTACAAGAAGAGCACAAGCCAGCACTACCTCTACCCTATTGGCCCAAACAACGATGGTATCCTTTATCGTCCATTGGCATACAATGATGACCTGACTTGGGAAACCACTACTACATGGAACGTCGGCCTCGACTTTGGTATGTTTGACCAGCGATTGACTATCAATGCTGATGCTTACTTCCGCAAGACTACCGACCTTCTCAGCACTACTACCATCTCTGCTGGTCAAAACTTCGACAACTCGCTCTTGATGAATGCCGGCACACTGGAGAATAAAGGTTTTGAAGTGGCTGTCACTGGTCGTCCTATCCAAACAAAGGATTGGTTTGTAGAGGTTAGCGTCAATGCTGCCTACAACAACAATAAGATCACCGAACTCGCTGGCGGTCGCGACATGATTGAAGCTGGCATGCAGGTGGGTCAAAATCAGGCTCTCACCTATCACAAGGTAGGTATGCCAGCTAACTCATTCTATGTCTATCAGCAGGTTTACGATGAGTCTGGTCGTCCTATCATGGGTTGCTATGTGGACCGCAATGGCGACGGAAACATCGATGAGAATGACCGTTACTTCTACAAGAATATCGTAGCTCCTTGGACTGGTGGTTTCAGCTTTAAGGTGTCATACAAGAATTGGGACCTCGGCACAAACTTCCGCGCAAGCATTGGCAACTATGTCTACAATGACATCGAGCAGGGTAAGGCTAACTCAGCTGTGCTCTACAACTCAAAGGGCTACTATGAGAATAGCACCAAGGCTATCACCGCACTGGGATGGACTTCTTACAACTATCCTCTCACTGACTACTTCGTGCAGAACGGCAGTTTCCTAAAGTGTGACAACATCACCCTTGGCTACAACTTCGACAAGTTCCTGCAGATGGGTAACTACAAGGGCATCTCTGGCCGTATCTACGCTTCATGCTCTAACGTATTCACCCTGACTAAGTACAAGGGACTTGACCCAGAGCAAACATCAGGTAAGGAAAGCAGCATCTACCCACGTAGCCGCACATTCCTCCTCGGTCTCAATCTCAATTTCTAACACTTAAAATAGATTTCAGTATGAAACTAAATATAATCAAAACAATCGTTCCTGCAACAACTCTCTTGCTGAGCGCGAGTTTGAGTTCATGCATGGCTGATCTGGACAAAGGAAACATCGACCCGACGGTAGACCCAACTCCAGATATCACAGGCCTATACAGCAAGTGCTATGCTGGTCTTATCATGGAAGGTAATGACGGTGCAGCTGACTTCACCATTGATGATGCTGGTAAGTCAACATTGCTTCGCAATATTTTCAACTTCAACGAGCTGCCTACAGACGAATCTATCTGCTGGTGGTCTGACGGTGGTCTGACAGATATCAGCTACAATCAGTTTGATGCAGGTAATGCCACTCTGAAGTTTCTCTATTATCGTCTGATGTCAAACCTCACCTACGAGAATCATTTCTTGAGCCTTGACGCAGCCAAGGAGGACAAGACTAAGTATGCAGAGGTGCGTGTCATCCGTGCTTATAATTATTACTTGATGCTCGACTTCTTCGGTGACCCTGCCTTCATTGACAAGATCTCCGCAGAGACACCAAGGCAGGCTCATACATATAATGAGAAATTTGACGGAGGTAAGACATACACACGTGCCGAACTCCTGCAGTTGGGTCGTGAATTCCTGTTCAACTGGATCAAGGACGAACTGGTCGCTGCCGAAGCTGACTTGCTGGATGCAGAACCTGAGACTGACACTGATGCCAACTATGGTCGCATCGACAAGGGTGCATGCTGGTTGCTCCTGAGCCGTCTCTACCTCAATGCTGGTACTTATCTCAATAATGATGGTCAAAATAATCCTTACTGGCAGCAAGCTCTCGAGTATGCTGAAAAGGCTATAGAGAAGTATCCTCTCTTTGATGACAGCAGAATGTCTGCAGAAGCAAAGGCTAACGGATACAGACCTTTCGACTTACTGTTTATGGGTGACAATGGCTCCAACGGATCAAGTTGCGAAGCTATATTCTCATTGATGCAGGATGGTGAAAAGACCCAAGGTTGGGGTGGTTCGCTCTTCTTCATCGCTTCACTCTGGAATCCAAGCATGGCCACAGTCACTGACAAGACTCCTGGCACTACAGGCAACAACTGGTCTGGTATGCGTATGCGTCCTGAGTATGTAGAGAAGTTTACCAACAACCCAAGTGACTTTGTCAACAAGAGTACATCCGAGATTCGTGCTATGGAGATCGATGACCGCGCCTTGATTTGGGGTAAGGGTGATAGCGACAATGAGAGAACTCTGGAGCTCAAGGACAACAGTAGCTTCTTCCAGGGACTTGCTTCTACGAAGTGGAACAATAACTACTCCAACAACGGTACTCCTCATGACACATACAATGTGGACACTGACTTCTTCCTCTTCCGTGTAGCTGAAGCCTACCTCAATGCTGCTGAGGCTGACATGCATATCAATGGCGAGGGTTCTGCCAAGGCTAAGCAATACATCGATGCTCTGCGCAATCGTGCTCATGCTGCCATCCACTCTACATATACTCTTAATGATGTGCTCGATGAGCGTGCACGTGAGTTCTACGGCGAGGGTCTTCGTCGTACTGACCTGATACGCTTCAATCAGTTTGGTGGTTCTCAAGCCACTTACAACTGGGCGCTTAAGGGTGGCAGTGCCAAGGGTACTACATTCGACAAGACACGCAACGTGTATCCTATCCCTTCTTCAGAAATCCTTGCCAACAAGAATCTGACTCAGATAGACGGATATAACGAGACTGAAAATTAAAAAAGTTAAACCGTATTACATGAATTACAATATGAAGAATATACATATGCTGGGTGCTCTGCTTGTAGGCATCACCGGCTTATTCACATCATGTTCGGATGACAACGGTTCTAATCCTACGCTGATTCAGCCTAAGGAGTTTACGTTGAACACACCGGCTTATGCCAATGGAGTGGTAGATTTGGAAAAGACTGCAGAACTCAACTTGACTTGGTCACAACCTAAGTTTACTGCTGACAATGCTCCTATCAATGCCACCTATGAGATACAGGTATCGCCTACCAACTCGTTCACAGTCTCTACGGATGAGGCCGATGCAGATGAGTCGGGCGAGACCATTGCCGATTACGCTGTCATCAATGGTACTACCACCATGTGCAATTATGCCATTTCGTCTTCTGAGGTGGCAAAGGATCTGAATAAGATTCTCAGTTGGGATGAGGACAACATTCCAGAAGAGCAGGAAGTGGCTGTCCGCGTAAGCGCTTTCGTGCAAGAAGGTAGCAAGCGATTGAATGAGATCACATCCAATAGCATTACCCTCAAGGTAAGCCCTTACTACGTAGAACTCAAGGATGCTACACCTATCATGTGGTATCTCGTGGGCAACATGTTTGGAGGCAAGTGGGGCAACGTCATTGGCGAATCTGCTCTACCAATGTTCCTGAAGCCAAACTTCACCTACGACAAGAAGACTGGTACGGGTGAGATAGAATACACCAACTATTTCGTCACTGGCGACTACACAAGTAGTAATGAGAATGGCGAAGGTGGATTCAAGATTCAGCCATCCACATTCAACTGGGATCTCGGCATGACTGGTGACGGTGGTAAGAAGGGTACCATCATCTATCGCAATGGAGGTGGTGACGGCGGACACATCCTCGCACCTGAAAACGGCTACTATACCATCGACATGAATACTGCCAACAACTCTGCCACCATCACAAAGTATGAGGGCGAAGTCACCGACTATGGCACTATCCAGCTTTCTGGTTCATTCAATGAATGGACTGACACTCCTATGCTCCCTTACAATACTGAGGGCGTAGAGAATCACGCATGGTATTATGTGATGACTGTGACCACCGACATGTATAACGCTGACCACGGCGTGTGCGAATTCAAGTTTAAGATTGCTGACTCATGGAATATCAACTGGGGCTATGGCACACAGGATGGCGCTGTCAACATGTATGGCAAAGGTTCACAGGGCGCAAGCAACCTCGGATTGACAGAGGGTAAGTATGTCATCTCATTCAATGACATCACCAAAGCATTCAGCATCGTACAATTGTAATAACACTTAAAAAAAAGTAGACAATTATGATCAAGAAAATATTATTGGGGATGACCCTACTGATGGCAATGGCTTCTTGCACAGAGGACTATACCAACTGGGCAAACCCGCAAAATAATCCACAAGAGCAGGCTGTCGCTTTCGGCAATGGTAGCGTCGCACCAGTCGATGTCATCAACTTGGCTGATGTGACAACAGAAATGGTGAAAGTAGCGAGCATCACAGCTCCTACTTCCTCCGACGAGGCTTACGCCACGGCTATATACAAGCTCAACATAGGTGACAAGACCTTCGACATAGACGCTGAAGGCAACATGACAACGGAGGAATTGGCTAACTATATCACCACTCAGTTTGGCAAGCGCCCCACTGAGCACGATGTAGATGCCACAGTCTCAGCATGGATAAGCAATGGGTCTACGACTGTAAAGATGGCTACATCTGAAACTTTCCAAATTAAGGCTATCCCTGCTGCTCCATTCATCGACTCCAACTACTATCTCGTAGGTGGCATGACCGATTGGGGACTGGACACCTCTCTCAAGTTTACACATTCTGACGCAGACGTTTACGAAGATCCAGTCTTCACCCTTATGTTTACGACTACTGCCGATGACCAGTACTGGAAGATTATCCCACAGGGCAATGTGGATACTGGCAACATCTGGGAGGTAGAGAATGCTCCTAAGGGCGTAGTAGGCGTTGAGACTGACGGCGATGACGCGATGAGCGGCACTCTCCTCACCACCACATCTACAGGTAGCAAGGCTAATGCTGGTAAGATAGCCAAGGCTGGTATGTATCAGATGACCATCAATATGATGGACTATACTTACACCATCAAGGAGATTGCTCCAGAATACTATCTCGTAGGTGCTCTTCAGGGATGGAGCGACAGCAATATGTCTTGCATCCTGACCGCACAAACTGCCATGGTGCAGAGCTACACCACAAAGTGGACTGGTGGTGCAAACTTGAAGATCTGGCTTGGTAGCGACTTTGGCACTTGGGACGCATCTTACGGCACTGCCACCGATGGTGACAACTCCGAGGAAGGCCATCTGAAAGTCAATGCTGGTGCCATCGTTTGTCCTGAAGTAGATGCTTACTACACCTTCACAGTGGACTTCTCCACGATGACCTACAAGTGGACAAAACTTGAGGACCAGGCACCTAAGGAGTTTAGCGCTGTTGGTCTGATTGGCGTCAACGGTGATTGGGTGGATGACGTTGACCTCGAGCAGGTGACACCTCACAACTGGTACAAGGCTAATGTGGAAATACCAGCAGGCGAGATCAAGATTCGTGCTGAGCACGCTTGGGATCAAGGTGGCAACTGGGGATATGGCGATGGTGACTACGAAAACAAGGGCACTCTTGTCAACGGATCAAACAACAACATCAAGATGCCTGCAGGCACATACAATGTCTTCTTCAACGACATCACATGCGCTTACTCTTTCATTGAAGTCAAGTAATCTCGGCTTCATCATATAAAAACTACCTTACTGACAGGCGGCTCTCCTTTATCAGAGAGTCGCCTGTTTTTTTCCACTTAGTAGTTGCAGCGTCCCCGCTGCAACCAAGCAGACAATGGTATCAATAGGAGGTACGGCGACCCCGCTTCGCCTACTATTTTCCGCCTCCCATTACTAACCATTTCGCAAAAAAGCGGTCGCTGACGAGATAACCTTGCGGAGTCTTGGAAACCAACTGCTTATCCACCAATGCCTTCAATGCCGTTTTCACGCTACTGGTAGCAGGTAGATTGTGAGCACGAATGAATTGCTGTCCCAAAGGAGATGACACCAATCGCTCCTGGGCGATAGCTAAAAGCAACATCTGCTGATTCTCCGTAAGCCAAGCGCAATAATTCTGATAAGCCATCGCCTGCTCCTCTATCAATTCTTGTATTACAGAATCCACCAACTTGCAGTCTATCACCTCGGAAGAATGCTCATAAATGCCATGTAGTATCGCTTGCACATACCAAGTCACGCTATCCGACTGCTGGTAGATATAAGAAAAAGTCTTTGCATCCACCGCCCTTTCTTGACTATCTAAGAGATGATTGGCAAACTGTAAGTACTTGCCTTCCTCTATACATGGCAAAGACATCACCAATGAACTTTGGAAGAATGGACGATTAGCCGACAAGAACATCTCCTCCATCATGTGCTGCTGACTGCCAGAAAATACAAAATAGACATTTGGCAAGAACTGTATATAAGACCGTATCAATGCCTCGACACCATCCTCAGGATAATTTAATATCTGCTGAAACTCGTCTATGGCGACATAGCACCGCTTACCCGACTGCTTCATATACTCAAAAATTCGCTTTAGACTCTCACGTCCCTCATGTGGCTTCAAGTCTAAAGAAAACGTAGGTATACCTGTCAATTCATCTATTGTAAGCATCGGACGCCAACTACTGAAAAATTCTTGTACTTTTCTCAGTGCAGATTGAGACACCGTGTCAAGTTTACCGATTATCTCAGTAGCCATAAGTTGCACCATCTGCTCCAAATTCTTGGTGGCAAAGATGTCGAGATAAAAACACCTCACCCCCTCATATTCTCTCTCCATCTCATGAAATACATGGCGAATCAATCCAGTCTTGCCCATACGACGAGGGGCGACAAGTGTGACATTACGCTCATTATGAAGCGTAGAAATCAGCTTCTCAGTCTCCTTTTCTCGGTCGCAAAAATACTCAGGACCTTTATAACCATATATCACGAATGGATTATTTAGTGTTGCCATATTCTTGTTTTAATTGTAAATTAATAGCCATTGCGCTTTTTACGCAACGCAAATTACGCAATAATTATTGAGATCACAAATGTTTTCACCCTTTTTAATACAATCCTTCATTCATTTTATGCTTTATGCTATCAGCCATGTCCTTGCCTTATGACCCAAAGTCGCATTTTAGTGTAAGTAGGAGAACTTAGTAGTTGCAGCGTCCCCACTGCAACCATGCAAACTCCGAATAATTCTTCCTTACAAGGGCAAAGCGAGGACGCTTCGCCTACTATGGATAGCTTCGTTGCTCAGAGAAGATAGCTTCATCGGCCAGAGAAGATAGCTTCGCCAGAACTACTATTTTGCTACTCCGCGCAGTAAAGTTTGTCAATTAAAGGATTATTTAGTACTTTTGTCGCGAAAATCCTATATGACGCTATAGGATTGATACATGTACAAAGGATAACACAACATAAAGACATGAACAAACTAACGCATCTTTTCCTCCTGCTACTACCCATGACAGTGGCGCACGCTCAAGAGAATGTCACCAACCAATATGTGCAAAACCCCGACTTCGAGGCACGGTTCGCAGGATGGACCAACAAAGATTTCTGCTTTTCCATCAATGATGAGTTCTCCGAAAAGAGTGGCAATATCTATATGCAGCGATATGCCACTTCGGGCAACAATGTGAAAAACGTCGACATTCACCAGACTCTTGTCAATCTCCCATCGGGCACCTACACGTTTACTGCTCACTGCCAACTGGTGCAGCAGGCTGACGAGTCGCTCGTGTGTAGCGGAGCCTCTCTCTATGGTGGCAACGAGAGCACTGCGGTAAACAAGGCTGGCGAATATAGCGTGATCTTCACCGTCATCGAGGGCAAGGCTGACATAGGATTTAAGACTATTAGCGCTAACGGCAACTGGGCTGCTATCGATAATGTACACCTCTATTATAACGGAGTAAATGCAGACAGCATGCACATCGAACTGCAAAAGATCATCACCGAAGCAGAATCAAATCTCAGGGAAGGCTCTGAGGGATACTCCTTGCAAGATGTAATAAATGAGGCTAAAGCATTGTCTGCGAGCGCTTCCGCAACAGAAGTATCTGCAATGGCAAAGAGACTGCGCGCTGCCATAGAGGAGATAAATGAGGGATATGCCGAGGGAAACATCCCAACGCTCACGACCAACACGTTTGTACCTACTGGAGCCACAACGGCTCTCATGCGCTTCTCTTACAAGAGCAATAAGTCTTCGATAAAAGAACTTGGTGTGTGCTGGAGCACCAATCCCTACCCCACAGTGCTCGACTACTCCACGACTAATAAGTTTACCAACCGCGGATCTATCTATCTCATAGAGCATTTGTCTCCTGCCACCATATATTACATACGCCCGTACGCACGCACAAAGGGCGGTCAGGTGGCTTACGGCGAACAAGTAAAGATTGCCACACTGCCAAAGGGAAGCATCACATACACATGGAACTATGGTGGCGACAGTAACTGCAATAAGAATGTGGTGTCATCACTCGAGGAGGCTAAGTGGCTATATGAGAACCTGACATATGTGCGCTATTTCGGTGTAGATGCTCACTATGGTTCGCAGACTCCTACTGCTGACTGCTCCTATGGCGGATATATGCGCATAGGACCGGAAAACCTCTATCAGCAGACGGGCACCATACTGCATGAAATCAATCACGGCGTGGGCGTGGGTGAAAGTAATGAGTGGTGGAGCGATGTATACCGCAAAGATGCCATCTGGCAAGGTCCGCGTGCCACTAAGATGATACAGTTTCTCAATGACGACCCCACAGCATACATGACTGGTGACAATGTGCACATGTGGCCAGAGTCTGCCTACACCGTACCTTCATTTGGCATTAATTACGGTAGCGGTAGCAATCCTGAAGACATGTTGCTACTCTATGGCAACGTGTTCATCACCCATGCCTTGCATCAGGACGGTCTCATCTGCTCCACAGGTGTAGGTTTTGCATCGCCAGCATATGTGATGACACAGGATGATGACACGAAATACTATATCAAGAATGAAAGTACAGAGTGTGGAGCTGACGACTCCTACCTGGCTGTCGTTGGTGGCAAACTCGTCATTACCAAAGAAGAAACGGAAAAAGCCATTGATGACGATGCCTACGCATGGTATGTCACCTATGACGCAGAGAAGGCGATGTATATGCTTCGCAATGTAGCCACTGATCAATACATAGCATATGACGGTGACAATTATACTTTGTCGGATGAACCATCCACACTGCAACTGCTTCCATCATGGACAGACTTCACGAAGGGAGAGTTCACCAAGACCACCTACTGGATAACATCCAAATATAATGCTATGCAGGGCACCGCTGACGGCCCGACGGTAGGCACCTTCAGCCACGCAGCCTCAGCCTCACAGCGCTGGCTCATCTTGACCGAGGATGAAGCCTCAGCCTATGATGCATCTGCTGATGCCACAAGTATCAGAGACATTGACACGAAGGACATCTCGGCAAGTGACAAGGTATACAACATTGCCGGTCAGCGTGTCAGCGACACCTACAAAGGTCTGATAATCTCCAATGGCAAGAAATATTACAGCAAATAGTAAATAAAATAGGCGAAGCGTTCCCGCTTCGCCTATTTTATTTACTTCACGATGAAGACTCGCGTCTCATGTGGCATGACGCAGCCCTTCCACTTGGTGGCTTTGCTTGCGATGTCTTTATGTTGCCACACATCGCGCACGATGTGACGGCCAGGAAGTCCAAGAGAGGCAAAGTCTGCGGTGAGGGTGAGAGCCTCATCGGATGTATTGAGCAATGCCACGGCGTGAGAACCATCGGCAAGAGGACGCACGAAAATCTGATGCGTAGTCTCGTTGACCTTGCGTATGGCAGCCTTGCCCAAGGCATCTTGATTGATAGCGATAATCTCTGGATTGAGGAGTATGCGTCGGTTGTCGTCAGACACGTGGCGCAAGTCATTGGTCATGGCAAGTGGTGATGAGAGCATGCACCACATGCTCATCTGTGTCTGATATTCTGTCTGTGTGCACCCCACTCCACCGAGGTCGCTTGATGGTCCACCTTTGCCATCAAGTCCCACCACGAGCATATCCATGTCTGGCCACTGACCCTGACGCACATGAGGAGCGAGCGGAGCTGTGACATTGATAATGTCAATAATGCCCATACCACCTTGATGGACTATGTCTTTCCACATGTCACGCACATCATAACTGGTGCGCCACAATTGTCCTCCCACTTGTTCACACCACTCTTCACATTGGCGTTGTCCCCATTCACATACGCCGAGCACTATGTCACGACCAGACTTCTGCAGGGCATCAGCCATGGTGCGATAGCGCAGACGTGCGGTGACACTGTCTGATGGGGCATTGCAATAGTCATATTTCAGATAGTCTATACCCCATGAAGCGAATGTGCGTGCATCCTGCTCCTCAAAGCCAAGGCTGGCAGTCTGCCCAGCGCAAGTGAGTTGGGCAGCGTCGGAATAAATACCGAGTTTGAGCCCTTTGGAGTGCACATAGTCGGCAAGAGCTTTCATGCCATTAGGAAACTTCTCTGGGTCAGGGATGATATTGTTGCGTGCATCTCTGCCTCCTTGCCAAAGGTCGTCAATGAAGATGTAGGTGTAACCAGCATCACGAAAACCGCCTTCGACCATGGCGTCGGCAGTTTCACGTATCAGTTGGTCACTGATATTTCCTTTATAGAGATTCCAGGTCATCCATCCCATGGGCGGAGTCGGTGCCAGATGTTTGCGTGGTGACTCTTGCGCCGTGGCTGTGACCGATGCTAACATCAGCAATGATGCTAATAAGATATTCTTTGTTTTCATAATGATATATTTAGGTTATTATATTTGCAAGATCAAGCAAACTCGCTCAGTTCTAGCCAACGCATGGACTTCTCATCAAGTTCTTCTTCAAGTTTGGGCAGACGGATGCTCTTCTCTGTGAGTTCGTCCACGCCGAGTGTACCACTGCATAGGGCTTCCTCTATCTGCTTCTTCTCAGCCTCCAACTGTTCGATATCCTTTTCCAGTTGCTGGTATTCCATCTTTTCCTTGTAGGAGAGACGTCGACGGGTATCATTATGATAGTCTTTCTTGGCAGGTGTTTCGGTCTGCTTCTGGTTTGCCTTTGCGGTCATTGCTTCCTTAGACTCCATGGCTGCCACGTCGCGATATTGAGTGTAGTTGCCAGGGAAGTCGCGTATCACTCCCTCACCACTAAACACAAGCAGATGGTCCACCACCTTGTCCATGAAATAGCGGTCGTGACTCACCACGATGACACATCCAGCAAAGTCTTGCAGATATTCCTCAAGCACCTGCAAGGTCTGTATGTCGAGGTCATTGGTAGGCTCGTCGAGGATGAGGAAGTTAGGATTGCGCATGAGCACGGTGCAGAGATAGAGTTTGCGACGTTCGCCTCCTGACAACTTATAGACATAGTTGTGCTGTTGCTCGGGAGTGAAGAGGAAATACTGCAAAAACTGTGATGCACTGAGTTTCTTGCCTCCACCGAAATCTATGTAGTCGGCTATGTCTGTGATGATATCGATAACCTTTTGGTTTTCATCAAACTTAAGTCCTTCTTGCGAGAAATAACCAAACTTCACGGTCTCGCCTATGTCGAAGCGTCCTGAGTCGGGTTGCACTAGACCCAGTAGCATCTTTATGAATGTGGACTTACCCGTGCCATTATTGCCTACGATGCCCATCTTCTCGAAGCGGGCAAAGTTGTAATAGAAATCCTTTAGTATCACCTTTGGTGGCATGCCTTCCTTCTCAAAAGTTTTGCTCACATACTGACACTCGAATATTTTGCTACCTATATACACCTTGGATGCCTTCAGACGCATCTGACGCTCTTCGATACGTTGCTTTGCCACGCGTTCCAATTCATAAAAGGCATCCTCACGATATTTAGCCTTATGACCACGAGCCTGTGGCATACGGCGCATCCATTCCAGTTCGGTGCGATAGAGATTGTTAGCGCGTGCCACCTCTGCACGTTGTGCATCTATGCGGTCTTGTCGCTTTTCGAGATAGTAGGCATAGTTGCCACGATACGTATAGATGGTCTGATTATCGAGTTCGAGAATGACATCGCACACACGGTCAAGGAAATAGCGGTCATGCGTCACCATCAGCAGTGTCTTGTTACCTCGCTGCAGGTATCCCTCAAGCCAGATTATCATGTCGAGGTCAAGATGGTTGGTCGGCTCGTCGAGCATCAAGAAGTCTGGTTCGGTGATGAGCACATTAGCGAGGGCCACACGCTTCTGCTGGCCACCGCTCAGTTGTCCCATAGGTTGGGTGAGGTCGGTTATCTTCAGTTGGGTGAGTATCTGCTTTGCCTTGAGGATGCGCTCCTCATCACCATGGTGATTGAAGCAAGCATCAAGCACGCTCTCTTCTGGGTCGAAGACAGGAGTCTGGGTAAGAAATCCCACACGGATATCGCGACGATAGATGATGCTACCATCGTCATAGCCCTCCTCATTCATGAGGATTTTCATGAGTGTGGACTTACCAGTACCGTTCTTGGCTATCAGTCCAACGCGTTGTCCCTCGCCTACACTAAAACTGATGTTGCGGAACAAGACTTGTGCACCAAACGACTTGGTAAGATTTTGTACGTCAAGAAATGGTGTCATACGTTTAAAGGAATTTCTCTATGTAGTCCAATATTTCTTCCTTGCCAGTGCGATTCTCACTTGAGGTGACAAAGTATGGAGGGAGTTCTTCCCATGAGTCTTCGAGTTTCTTCATCCACGCCTCTGCATTTTGTCTTGCCTTCACAGGGCCGACCTTGTCTGCCTTAGTGAAGACGATGGAGAATGGGACACCACTCTGCCCGAGCCAATCCACAAACTCGCGGTCTATCTTCTGCTGCTCATGGCGCACATCGATGAGGACAAAGACATTGACCAACTGCTCACGCTGGAGTATATAACTGGTTATCATCTGCTCCAACTGGTGCTGCACTGTCTTGGATCTCTTAGCAAAGCCATAGCCGGGAAGGTCCACGAGATACCACTCCCTATTGATGATAAAGTGATTGATGAGCAAGGTCTTGCCTGGAGTGGCAGAGGTCTTTGCCAGTCCACGGCGGTTGCATAGCATATTGATGAGCGACGACTTGCCGACATTACTTCTTCCAATGAAAGCATATTCGGGTTTGGTGTCTTTAGGACATTGGCTGACAGTGGCCGACGACACGGTAAATTCTGAAGACTTTATTATCACGTTGAAATTATTTTTATGTTATACTTGGACGATACATCTTATCATTATGTATGCAAAGGTAGTGGAAACAAACCAAAAGAGAAAGAAAAACCTCAAGAATGAGGAAAATACAATAGTATTATAC
>CAVABU010000030.1:1116-22440 GCA_963586965.1 Gemmiger formicilis | reverse complement strand
TCACCTTCATCTTCATCAGGTCGGGACATTCCCACACGCCACCATGATTGCCATACTCTGCACCAAAGGCGCTTTCATATTTCCACACCTTCAGATTGTCTGAAGTGTAGATCTCCATGTGCTGACCAGCGGCAAGTATCAAGTTCCACTTACGGATATCCTCATTCCAGAATATCTTCGGGTCGCGGAAGTCAGGCACATTGCTTGTTATGATAGGGTTGCCTTCATATTTGGTGAAAGTCTTTCCGTCGTCGGTGCTATAGGCAAGACTCTGCGTCTGATTCTCGCCAGCAGAGGTGTAGATAGCCACGATGGCATCCTTGCCAAAACCTGCCGTGTTGTCCTTGTCTACTACTGCCGAACCGCTAAACACTGTGCCCAAGGCATCAGCCTCGATGGCGTCGCCCTCAAATTGCCAGTGCAGCAAGTCCTTAGACGTGGAGTGTCCCCATGTCATATTCTCCCACTGCGAACCGTATGGGTTGTGTTGGAAATAGAGGTTCCACACGCCGTCCTTATAGAATATGCCGTTAGGGTCATTCATCCATCCATAGGCAGGAGTGTGATGATATGATGGGCGATACTTTTCGCGGTTGGTCATGTCAAAGGCATCAGCAAACTGCATATTCTTCCAACAAGCAAACCCCTTCAGGTCGCCCTCATTGCGGTAGTTGCCACCGACATGCACGTCAAGCATCAGTCCCTTTACGGCTTTATACTCCTCCAGACAGAAAGGCACATAATAGTCGATATGGCTGGAAGCTAGACGGATATTGATAGTCTTCAGTTGACTTTGGTTGCCTATCACCTTTATATTTGCCATCTCTGCAGACTCCTGCACCGGGAGCAGGAGATACTTCCTGTCCCGGTTGTCAGAGTTGATGCGGTAGAGGCAATGGTTGTCACTAAGGAATGAAGCCTCCTGTGCAAAACCTGTTGTCATACTGCAAAGAGCGACGAGCGCTGTGATAAAAGTCTTTTTCATCTATTGTCGTTTTTTTGTTTTTATACTCCTTGTGTCACAGCCGTTTATTCATCTTCGTCCCATAGCACAAAGACGGAAGACTTAGCGCGAAACTCTTCTTCGTAGTCCTCTCCGTTCTCCACTTCTATGGACACTGGTTCGGCAGACGTTGCCATGATGGCCGTGGTCTGTATGTGACACACTTCAATATTTGGCGAAAGATAATATTTCTTTTTCATAATCCTATACTTTTAGAGTTACTTTTTTACATTTTCCCTTTATAGGAGGTACGGCGCCCTCGCCGTACCATCTCTATCAAGAATACTATAAGGGTGGTTCTATAAATTACCACCTTAAAGTTATTTTCTTATTGAGTGATTAGCGTTTTGTCATCTTGCGGTCTCTTTTCGGTTCAATTTGTTTATTCGTTCAGTCGTATAGCCCGCTATACTCTTTCTCTCACAAACACATTGTACTCGAAAATAGTTTCGCCATCTGACAAAGCTAATTTATAGAACCACCCATAAAGGAATAATTCTCCTTGCGTGGTACGGCGAGGGCGCCGTACCTCCTATTTTACCACTACCTTCTTACCGTTTACCACATACACGCCGGCTGGCAAGTGCAATGCGTCGATGGACTTGCCTGTTGCTACGAGGCATCCCTGGAGGTTGTATACCTTCACCTCCTCATTGTTGGCCACTTCGGTGGCATTGATGCCCGTGGTCTCATTCTCCATAGAGAGAAGCACTGACTTTGCCTCAGAGTCTTCGGTCAAGTTAAGATATGCAGAGAAAGCCTTGAGAGAAGCACTCTCGCTACCCTTTTGGAACTTTCCATTGGCATTAAGACCATATATGCCGTTGCCTGACATTGGGCTATAAGTGCCGATAAAGGTGTCACCCATCTCTGTAGGAGTCTTGACTATACCCTTGTTAGTAAAGGTAAGAGTTTCCTTCGCGTTAGCCTCATCAAATTGTGCGACAAATGGCACGTTGGCATCCACATTCTGACATGGAGCAAACTTGACTATGACACTGCCGGCCTTGTCCTCTTTGTTAGAATATGTAGCAATAGTCTTGGCACTGAGTTCTTCTGCTGACACCCAGCAAGGTAGGCAAAGTGTGTTGTTGCCCGAGAAGACCTGACGAGAGATGCTGACATTTGTCGCCTGGAAGTTTTCTGGAGTAGCGAAGGCATAGGAGCTATTAAGAACGAGGTTGGCGCATGTACCATCAGTCACCACATTGTTAGCCTCATATGTATCATCTGAGAATATCAGCACATTTGCATGGTCACCACGCATAGCGTTGACATCCACGTCCTTGGTCACAGTGCCACGCATGTCAATGGAAGTGATGCCGTCAATAAGTTTGCCACCCAGGGTAGTAAAGTCATTATACTCCACCTTCTTCCATTCGCCGTCTGCATTTTGGCATTCGCCTTTAAGCCATGCGCCAGTGAGTTTTATGTTGCCAGTGAGGTTAGAGCAATCCGCCAAAGCCACATCACCGACCTTTGGCGCATCCTCTATCTGGATGTTGTCGATATAGACGATTTGCTCGCCAGAAATAGCATCAGTTGTAGGGTAAATGGTAATTTCAGTAGGATTGCCATTTGCATTATTGGTAGAGAAATCGAAGTAGAGTTTGCGCCACTCACCGTTTCCGTCATACCATGCCACCACCTTCTTCATCTCGTCATTGCACTTGATTTCCACTCTGACGTTGCTGTTTACATCCTTCTTTATCATGAGGGATAGACGCTTGCTATCAAAAGACTCTGCCGAGAGACCTTTGGCTGCAGAACCGTTGTTCCACTCATTGCCAGTAATAGTAAACTTGAGACATTTGTCAGATGTGTTGATGCCATTCTTGGATGGATTCTCTACAACTGTTTGGTCGCAACGATCCCAGAAATCACCTTTGGAGTTGAGTTCGTAGTCTTCTCCATCCCATAGTGTAGTCTGTGCAAACATTGCTGTGGATGCCATAAGGGCATAACCGAGTAAATAGATCTTTTTCATGTCATTTAGGTTTTATATTGTTATTAATATGTTTTATTAGTATTGGCTAATCTTCAGGTTGCTGACAGTGATGTTGCCACCATAAGAGTTGATGCTCCAGCAGTTCTTCTGTATGCCGTAGATGCGGTTGGTGTAGCACACGGCGTCATTGATGTACATCACGCAGATGCTGTTGTCCGTGTAGATGGTCACATTATATATATTGTCGCTTGGACGATTAAATGTGTATCCGTCTATGCCATCAATAAATCCCATGCCGCCATCGCCTTCTTCCTCAAAGTTGACCTTGCGCTTGCTGTCACTCTCAGGATTGATGACCATCGTGTAGTATTTCTCATAGGTAGCGGACTCACTGTCACTGGCAAAAGTCTTTGTGCCACGCACGAGTGAGATGCCAAATTTATCCCATTCATTACTGGTGGTGACAGTGAAACTGATTTTGTTGTGATATCCCAAGCGACTCAAGAGCATGTAGGCATTGTCACCCGACAGGGTGTAAGAGCCATTGCTTGCGGTCATGCCATTCTGCGCCTTCACCTCTACGTCACACACCTTATCATATTTATTGCTGATGGCCTCCACCTCACCGAGCGTCAGAGTGCCGTCCTCATGCTGCACCAATCGGTGTGCCACGAGGTTGCCCGCCCATTCTGGTTCTGCAGGAGATGCACCCACCTCAGTGTTGTCCTTACCCTTGCGCGTAGGGCACCATCCCCAGATGTAGCGGTTAGTGCCGTCGCTTGCAGTCTTGCCCGCATAGAATCCTCGACTGTCAAGAAATCCCTCATGGTCGTCAGGCCAAATGCCAGCGTCATTAGCAGTGCAAGCCTTCAGTTCATCCAGAGTCTTACCCTTGAAATATTGCACCTTGCGCATGAAGGAAGTCTTGTCGCTATAGACGAGATACCACCAGTCGCCCATCTTGAATACATCAGGGCACTCATAAAATCTGTCCCACATCATGGTCATGAATGTACCATTGTCTTGCCAAGACTTTAGGTCGTCGGAGATAAAGTCGGCGATAGCGCCCTTGCCATTCTTGGTGGTAGCCACTAGCATGTGATACTTGCCGTCATCACCCTTGAAGAGGAATGGGTCGCGGAAATCGTCCTTACTGTAGCCATAGTCATCACCCTTGAGGATGAAAGACTTGCATTTGGTCCAAGTCTTAAAGTCCGCAGATGTGGCATACATGATGGCCTGGCCATTGTCCGAGGAAGCAGGGTTATACTTGTTGCCTGTGTAGAAGGTGTAGTACAACTTGCTACTCTCATCATAGATGGTCGAACCCGTACCGATTGCTGCATCCTGCTCATTGATGTTGCCACAAGGCACCAATTCGCCGAGCGACTCATAGTCAGCGGCATCCTTGCTACTTACCGCCCAGATAGGGTGGTAAGTGCCAGCAGGATTTGGACGAAAGTCTTGCAGATACAAGATCTTGAAGTCTTTTGCCACAGGATCATAGAAAGGCATGGGGTCGCCCACATATCCCACTGCAGGTTTGTAATATGTGCCCTGCGCAGTCTCGTCTGTCGAACTGAAATAAGTGGTCGACGACCAGTCTTTCTGCTCCACCACGGCACCCTCGTCACTGCATGAGGCGAGAGGCATGGCGAGGCATGATGCCATTAATAGAGAATATATCATTGTTTTCATGTTGATTCTTTATTTTTTTATTTGTTCATAAGATAGTCGAAAGCATTCTTTGTCATGATGGCAATGTTCTTGTGGAACTTCTCGGTGTAGTTTTCGTTTACACTATACCAGTCGTAGCAACCCGAACCGATGCAGAGAGTCTTGCCAGACGCACCTTCTGCGGGGAACTCCCACACCACGATGGCACCATCGCCACCATAACCGAGATCCACACCTCCAGTGGCCTCTCTCCATGCCGCGTAGTCAGCATAGCCACCCCAATCAGTGCCTATGTGCCACTGTGCAGTAGAGTTGGTGATGCGATAATCCTTGTCAGTGGTGTAGACGCAGTTGTCATCGTCACCCTTCACCAATCCCTGATAGAGCGCATGGTCTATATGGCCAGTCATCTTAAAGTCCCATGGACCTCCGCAAGTCTCAGCGTCAGCCTCCACCTGTCCCCAGCAGTTGTTGGGCACGCCACCATTCTTGGCAATGCCGAGTTCGCCAGGCATATTGGTGGCATAGCGAGTGAAGAGCAGTGAACCGCCATCTTTATAGAAATCCTTCAACTGTGGAAGAGCCTCCAAAGCCTCAGGTGCGGCCTTCTCAAAGGCATCCTTGCCGTCTACTCCGCCATCCTTATGGAAGTGCCACCAGATGACCTTGCAGTCAGACAGGTCAATGCTACCATTCTTTATATCGGTAAATGAAGCATAGAGCGAGTTTGGTATGTTTTCCAGCATCCACTTGCAAGCCGTCTGCTCCTCGATGTTGAGTTCGCTCATGCTCTGTGCCAGGCCCACATAGAGAGCCTGAGGTTTGTCTATCTGCTTCACCGTCACGGTGTAGACGCTACTTGCCGTGTTATTGCTGATGGTGTAGGTCACAGCATTAGAGAAATCTGTCGCGATGCCTGAAGCAGGAGAGATGGTGGCATTCTCACTATAGGTGATAGTAGGAGTCAATGTCTTGACATCCAGTGATGCAGGCACATAGACCATGATGGTCTTATTGTCCTCGTTGACAGTGCCGATATACGTGTCATTGATCTTGAATGAAGTGATCTTTGCCTCGTCTCTCTGAGCCTTGACGGTCCAGTCCAGGTAGACATCACCATTAGTGACGTGTATGGCTTGCGGAGCAGACATATTGAGCATATCGCCCACGACCACATTACTCTTTGCTCCATCGCTGAGAGTCAACTTGCTGACACTCATCTGCGAGATGTCAAATGTCTCTGGCACTCGCACCATGATGGTGCGTGAAGTCTTGTCTATGGTGCCACTGTAATTGTCGAGAGCCAACTCCGTGATGGCGCAGTCACCTGTCAGATTGAGGTCCGACACCTTATCATCACTGCAAGCAGTGAGGGCCAGGACGGCCATGAGCATAAATATTATCTTCTTCATATCACCATTCTCCTATGTTTTGAGTGTAATGTCCATTGGATGCTGCCACCTGCGAATAAGGTATAGGCAGATATTCATTCTTGTTTTTGGTAAAGTGCGCTGCACTATAGATCGAGCAGTTGTCAGTCTCGCCAGCGAAATACTTATTGAGCACAGTCTCAGCCTCTCCCCATCTCACGAGATCAAAGAAGCGTTCGCTCTCCATGCCCATCTCCAGGCGGCGCTCCATCTTGACTATCTTCAGCGTCTCGTCATTAGAGTATGAGCCGTCATAAGTCGAGATATTCATCTTCACGCCATAGTCGCTAGGATAGTTGGCTATCATGCCCGTGCTCTGCTTGGCACGCTTGCGGATGTCATTGACCAGCGCGATGGCATTGGCAGACTCACCCAACTGCGCATAAGCCTCTGCGCGCTCCAGCATCACGTCGGCATAGCGGAAGACGATGCGATTCATAGATGTGCCCCACCAAGAACCCTTGATCAGGTATCCACTCTCTGGGTCTACATTCTGCTTCAGTGTGACGTAATATCCATAAAGACCATTGGAACGGCTCCATGTAGAAGTCTCGTCCATGATGTAGTTCTTGTTGAATTCGTATGGCAGACCTGGTATGCCGACAGTCAGGAAGAGGCGAGGGTCAGCATAGTCCTTGCTCTTGTCATAGTCCTTGTCATTGAATGTGTCAAGCAGTGGATGACCATCAGCGTCAGTGCGATAGGCATTGACAAGGTTTTGACTTGGCTTGTAGAAGTCGCAACCGCCATCCGTCACGCCAGGGATGTTAGGCACTATCAGACCGTAACTCCAGTTGAGGTTGCCATATTTCGTACCATCATTCATAGAGTACTGCATAGCCCAAATGCTCTCTTTGCCATTCTCATATTGTGGTTCGGGACGGAAGTTATTATGAAAGTCACTCTCCAGTCCGTATCCGCCAGCAGCATAGATGGCAGGATCGCTGTATGTGATGACCTTTCTCAGGTCGTCCTGATTGATGCTCGTCACCTCATTAGTCTTTGGGTCGTCCTGGCGGTAAGCCTTGTAGAGGTATAGTTTTGTCAAGAATGCCGCAGCCGCAGCCTTGCTCGGGCGACCTTTGTCACTCTGGGTGACAGGCAGCACGCCATAGGCATACTCCACGTCGCTGATGATCTGTTGCCATCCTTCGTCATTGGTGTACTCAGTGTTGGAGAGATTATTATACTCCTCTTGGCTGAGGTTGGCATTCATGATGAAAGGTATGTTCTTGTAGAGACGCTTCAAGAGGAAATGAGCGTAGCCACGCAGAAATCTCATCTCGCCCAAGCGCTGAGACTTCAGTTGGTAAGTGTCATCAGTCTGCTCAAGCACCGAGATGGCGGAGTTGACGCGCGAGATGCAGTTGTAGAGGCGCACCCACATATCACTGATATTCCAGTTGGTGGTCAATACTCCTTGCTCAATCTCCAATTGGTGGAATACGTCACCATCGCTCGTGCCATTGCCACCCTTGTAAGCATCATCACTGCGCACATCAAAGTTCCACATCGAGAATGACGAGTTGATGTCCTCAGCGGTAGTAAATATAGCGTAAGCAGAGATTACGAGGTTGTCCACATTGCTGGGATCCTTCACCTGGTCGCTATCCAGGATGCCCTGTGGCTTTTGATTGTCCAGGAAGTCTGAGCAACTCGTCATCCCTGCCATGGCAAGGACGATAAGAGCCGAATAAAGTATCTTTTTCATATGATAGTTCAGTTTTTAGAATGTTACGTTAAGGCCAAATGTGATATTGAGTGGGATAGGGTATCCATAGTTAGGATTTTCAGGATCCACGCCCGTGAAACTGCTGCTCTTGATAGTGAGCAGGTTTTGTGCACTTACATACAGGCGCAGGCGCTGCATGGCAAGTTTGGTAGCCAAGGACTTCGGGACGTTATATCCCAACTGTATGGTGCGCAACTTCAGGTAACTGCCGTTTTCCACCCAATAAGAGGAGACACGCTTCTCATTGTTGTTGTCAGAGAGAGATAGGGCAGGGATGTTGCTGTCAGGATTGGTCGGACTCCATGCGTCGAGTAGGCGAGTACCCTTGTTGAGGAAGCCGATGTTAAGGCCAGCCCAGATGTCGGTCTCCTTCTTTAAGTCGGAGATGATGTCCACGCCCTGCACGCCTTGGAAGAATGCCGTGAGGTCGAAGTTCTTGTATTCCAAATAGATATTAAATCCGTATGTGAAGTCTGGCACGGGATCGTATATCCAGTCCTGGTCAGCCTCTGTGATCTTGTTGTCACCATTGAGATCCTTCCAGCGGATGCGTCCCAGTCCTGCTCCCTCCTGCGTGGCATGATTGTCAATCTCCTCTTGACTCTTGAAGATGCCGTCAGCGACATATCCCACCTGTGCGCCCATAGGATGACCGATGACGCTCTTCACGCCGTTGCCACCAAAGGTGCCATTGGCTGCCACGGTGGTAGGCAGGGCTGTGATCTTATTGCGATAAGAAGAGATGTTGGCAGTGATGTCGTATTTCAGTCCGAAGTTGGTCTGATTGCGGTAGCCGATATTAAACTCGAAGCCACGGTTTTCCATCTCGCCCGCATTGATCCACTGCGAACTACCTTCGCCCATTACTGCGATGCCAGGCATATTGACGAGGATGTCCTTGGTTTTCTTGAAGTACCAGTCGAAGTTGCCATACAGAGTGTTGTGTAGGAAAGCGAAGTCCAGTCCGAGGTCTATCTGCGTGGTGGTCTCCCACTTGATGTCGTCATTGCCTATCTGATTGCGCTTAAATCCAGATGCCAGCGTGCTACCTCCATTCGTGCCCGCGATGTCATAAGACGTGCCATAACTCTGACCACCATTCTCATTGACACCATAGTTGCTCACGAAGATGGTGTAGCGAGCGAGGTTGTCTATCTCCTGATTACCCGTCTGTCCCCACGAGGCACGTATCTTCAGATCGTCTATCCAAGAAGCCTTCTTCATGAAATTCTCCTGATTGATGCGCCAACCTGCCGATACTGATGGGAATGTGGCATAGCGATTGTTCTTGCCGAATCGCGAACTGCCATCGCGTCGGATGGTAAACGATGCCATATACTTGTCGGCATAATTGTAGTTTGCCTTGCCAAAGAATGATACGAGCGAGTAACCCGAACCGCCACCATAAGCCTGTGGATTGCTCGTACCTGCGTCGGGCCACATGTAGTCTGGAGTCAAGATCGAAAAACCCTCCTTATAACCAGAGAAATATGTGTCGTCCTCACGATTGAGTTCCACGCCAGCCATCAGGTCGATGCGATGCTGACGAAACTCCATATCGTAGGTAGCCACAGCATTCCACATCCACTTTGTCCAGTGCTCCTGCTTTGCCTCCACACCATTCTTGTCATTGGCTACGTTGCCTTCTGTCACAGGGTAGGTGAAGATGCGCTGTTGCTTTTGTGAGTAGTCAAGACCGAAGGTGGTGCGGACGTTGAATCCCTTGAAAGGATTGAGGTTAAGGTAAGCATCACCAAACATACGCCAATAGGTGTAGCGGTTGTCCTTGTTGCGCTCCAGCACAGCCACAGGATTGTAGCGGTCTGGATATCCGCCTACAGGACCAGCATAGTTGCCGTCGGTCGTGTAGATAGGTAGCGAGGGATTAAACTGCAACACATTCTGCAGAAAACCGCTTGGTGCTTGCACCTCCGATGTGCGGTTCAGTGTGAAGTGCTCGCCCACGGTCAGCATCTTGTTTTTTAGGAGTTTATACTCTGCATTCATTCGTGCCGATAGACGATTGAAGTCAGAAGTCTTGATGATACCTAGGTTTTTGTAGTAGCCCAAAGAGAAGAAACTGTTGCCCTTGTCAGAACCATTGCTCACGGATGCATTGTATTGCTGGATGACACCCGTGCGAGTGGTCTCATCAAACCAATTGGTGTCAGCGGCAGGAGTCGTGCCAGCATCATCCAGATATTTCTTCATGAAGATGCCATTGAGCGTAGGTGTGCCCTGTGCATTGTAGCCCCAGTCGTAGTGGTAGCCAAGACCATTAGTGTTGGGGTCCATACCATCGTTGACATAAGCCTGCCACATCACTTGTCCATACTCCTTGGCATTCAAAACCTTCATCTTGTGGGCATAGGTCGACACGGCTATCGAACCGTCAAAGTCTACCTTTATCTTGCCCTCCTTACCCTTCTTGGTGGTGATGATGATGACACCATTTGCAGCACGGCTACCATAGATAGAGGCTGAGGCTGCATCCTTTAGCACCTGGATGCTCTCGATGTCATTGCCATTGAGTTCATGCATGCCAGCCTTCGTAGGCACTCCATCGACGATGTAGAGAGGATCGTTATTGTTGAGTGTGCCGATACCACGTATGCGGACGGTGGCTGTACCCGAGGGTGAACCGTCAGCAGTGATATTCATGCCTGGCACGCGACCTTGGAGAGCCTTGATGGGATTGTTCTCATTTTGCTTGGCTATCTCATCCACGCTGACCACGGATATGGCACCCGTGAGGTCCGCCTTGCGCTGGGTGGTATAACCAGTCACCACCACCTCATTGAGGTCGTTGGCATCTTCCTGGAGAGTCACCTGTACGTTAGGCGAAGCCTTCACCTCTTTAGTCTTATATCCTATATAGGAGATGACGAGAGTAGACCCTGGTTCGGCATCAAGAGAAAACTTGCCGTCGTAGTCGGTGATAGTGCCAGCCTTAGAGCCTTTCACCATCACGGTGGCACCGATGACAGTCTCGCCCGAAGGATCAGTGACAATACCACTCATCTTTACTTTTTGTGCGCTGGCCGTCGCGCTCGTCATGACGAGCAGAGAGCCAAGAAGTAATTTTGAAAGATTGTTCATTTACTTTTAGGTTTTTAATCAATTCGCAGTTTAGTAATTCTTTTCACATTACTTATTCGTGTCGCAAAGATATGGTAAAAAGGAAGGCAGGAGATGAAAAAAATCGTTCATGCGACTGAAATTATGTTGCATGAAACGATTTTGAAGCGTTTTGTTATTGTTTTTATATTGAAATATGGTATTCATAGTAGGCGAAGCGTCCCCGCTTTGCCCTTAGGAGGTACGGCGCCCTCGCCGTACCACGCAAGATAGTATTTCCGACAACGAAAACAGATATAGATAGAAAGAGGGAAAAAGATGACTTAGGTCTGTGGAGAAGGCAACTCCTATAACCGCACACCAGCTGCTATGCAACCGCACACCAGCTGGTGTGCGACTGTCTGGCAGGTGCTGTGCGCTCGTCCAGCAGGTGCTGTGCGATTAAATTATAGTAGGCGAAGCGTACTTTAGGAGGTACGGCGCCCTCGCCGTAACAAGCAAGATAGTATGCCTCAATAATGGATTCTCGCTTGAGATGGTACGGCGAGGGCGCCGTACCTCCTACTTTACAATTGCATCTATTTCCTCATTTCCGTGGGATGTATGCCAAACTGCTTCTTAAAGCAGGTGGAGAAATATCCCGAAGAGGAGAATCCCACTTCGCTTGCCACTTCAGAGACAGTCTTGTCAGTCTGTTGCAAGAGCGTGTAGGCTCTCTGCAGTCTCATCTCCTTGAGCAGTTCGGCGGGCGTCTTGCCCGTCATCGCCTTCACCTTGCGATAGAGTTGCACCTTGCTCAAATGCATCTCTGACCCAAGGTCGTCCATCTTCATGTTGGCATCGCCCATGCGCTCGATGACCTTCTTCTTAAATCTATCCATGAAGTAACGCTCGCTCTCATCCAGTTGGGCTAGTTCGGCTGTCCATCCCTCTCGGTCTTCTATAAATCCGCGCGCTACCTCCTTCTGCTTTTGCAATTTTCTCCTATATACCTTATATATATAATACATGCCAATAATCAGAGCCACGACGATGATGCCAGACAGATATATCATCCACCGCTGGATGCGTGACAAGGTGGTGTATTCGTCCAGACTGCCCGATATCATTTCTATATCCTTCGTCTTGTTTTCCAGTTCTTGATATTGCATGGCGACAGCATCACAATTGTCAGGCGTGGCAAGAAAAGACTTCATGTAGTTGTCCTTCTGGTAAGGCTTACCCTGAAGGATCTTCATCGCCAATGCCAAGATCTCGTCGCCCTTGGTGGGATAGACATAGGAAGCGGAGAAATGCCCACGCTTCACACGGTCTATGCCTTCCCATTCTCCTGGTAGTCCGTCGATGCCCACGATGATCATCTGCTTATTGACGCCTCGTCTCTCTGCTTCAAGAAATGCACCAAGTGCGCAGAGGTCGTTATGACCGAAGACTCCGTCTGCTCGGCCACCTTTGTCCAGATAGTCCTTCATCAACTCCTGTGCGCGCTCCATCTCCCAGTTGCTGTCGAGGGTGATGACCTTGATGCCAGGATATTTGCTCTTTACCTCATGAAAACCGCGATGGCGCTCTATGACAGGAGAGGTATTTCTTAGACCCGTTATCTCGACGATAGTGCCTTTGCCATTCAATTTTTCCGCCATAAATCGTGCCACAGTGCGTCCCGCCTCCTCATTGTCACCGCCGATGTAGGCTGTGTAATGAGGGGACTTAATCTTTCTATCGAATAGTATGACGGGGATATGCGCACGGTATGCGCGCTCTATGGCAGGCGTGACATCGCTTACATTGTCAGGAGCCACCACTATGAGGTCTACCTTGCGTGCCACCATGCTGTCTATCTGTTGCGCCTGCAACTGACCATTGTTGTCAGCAGAGGTAAAGAGTAGGTTGACATTCTTATATTGATATTGCGCCAACCGCATTTCCTTGTTTACCTTCTCACGCCAGATGCCACCGCAGCACTGCGACACGCCAATCTGTATCTTCCGCTCGCCGCAGGAGATGATGAGAATGCTTGTCAGTAGTAGCACACAAAACCATTTACAATATGCCGTTTTCATCTTTCATGTATCCATTAGACTATGCAAAATTATAGTATTTCTTTCGTAAAAGGCTATAATTTGCTAGATGAAAATTGCACGTTATGTAATGTGAAAAGAATAAGTTGTGCAAGTTTGCCCTGTATTTTTAGGCGGATTTGATGATTCCTTTGAAGGAGCATAGCGGGCTATGTGACTGAAAAGAAATCGCAAAGACGTCAAAAAGACGGGGGAATCGTATAAAGAAACGGATATAGGTATATACAATAAAACTTGCTCAAGTTATTTTTTGAACATTACTATACTGCAAATAGTAGTCCTAATTATATTGAGAATATGGCAGAGGCCATAATTTCACGCGGGCGGTATTCTGTCACGGAGTAGGAATATCCGAGAGAAGAGAAACTCTTGTATTCACGTTTGTTTTCTCCCCAAAGGTTCTTGCATGTCAGCAATAGCTCCACAACCTTGGTCTTATATGAAAGTTGAGCGTCGGAGTAGATATTGAAATTCACGGAACCATCCTTACTATGACTGCAACTGTTGGTCATCTTTAGTTGCCAGCTACCTGGTTGTATGTATATATTAAGGCTATGATTAAAGTGTCTGAATGTTTGATTTTTCGTTCCCTTTATTACCGATTGTTGGGTGTGTTGAGAGTAAGAAGTGCTCTCTTCAAAGTAGAACCATTTTGCTGGTCGCATGCTTGCTGAGAATGAGAGTCCAAATTGTTTGTTTCCGCTTCTTACCTTTTCGGAGTTTCTTATTACATCGAAATGAGAGATGCCATACGAAGGATGAAGTTCGAGTTTTGTCCGCCATGTGCTAAATGTGTAACTTATCTGTCCATAGACGTTGTGACTCGTAGACTTGCTGTCACTATCTATGTTGTCACGAATGTAGACGCCATTCTCGACGCGACTTTCATAAAGTTGTTTGAAATGGCTTTGGCTAAATGAGTAGTTGCATCCATACGACAGTCCAGTGTTTGGCAGGGTGTAGTAGTATGAAAGCGAGAACCTGTCGCCTGGAGTGTGTGTGAATTTACCCGTTCCAGATGATGCCATATTATAAGATGTGTATATCCTCAATGGATTCACGCTATAGAACCCTGTCCGGCTGATACTATGTGAATAATTCATTAGTAGAGTGCCGAATGAGAATAATTTATAGTTAAGTCTGGCAGACGGGGTATATTGCACTCTATTGTCTTTATCTAGATCATAGGAGGCGTTAATCCATGTAAGTTCATTGGCCAGAGACAGTCGTAGAGACTTGTATGAGTATTGGACATTGACATTCAATGATATATTGTTCTCATGATAGCGCAACCATTGCAAAGTGTCATTGTAGCTCACATATTCACGCTTGTAGTCCAGATTGTGATTTAAGGAGTAACTAAGATGGAAATAATTACCGATATAATTATCATATTGCACTTTGTTACTCATAGTAAATGAATTGATGTTCAATTCTTCGTACTGCCCATTGAAGAGAAGTAGTCTTCCTGGTAAATACGTATAATTCATACTGGAGCTTGCGCGAAAAGTGTTGCCTCCTTTATTAGTAAAGCCAATAGAAAAAGCATTTGTCAATCCTCGTTTGTGAGGACGCACATACTCGCGCAGGATTCTATTGTTTAGCGTAGTTGTGGAACTTGAATGGTCATATGTCAATACTCCATCTAAGACCTCGTTGAGATATAATTTTCTTGAGTTGTGGGTATAGTCTATATTGGCGCTCCATGTATTGGTGTATGAACTTGCTTCTCTTTCTTGTGTGACAAGCGAATTGCTGGCATCATCCAAATAACTATACTCGCTATAGTTATGGGTTGTAGATTTGTCATATATGAGGGATACCTTAGATCTGAGACTCCTATCATCGTCAAATGATTTGTATGCATTGATAGCTGCCAGATGGCTATTATTAAATCCTTGCCGCCCTTCTCCGATAGATCCAATGTTATGAAGTATGCCCCTATCAGACATGTCATACCCCATGCCTCCTAACTCGTGCGAGATGTTCTCGCCGATATTGTTGTGCTTGTAGATAGCAAGGAGTTGGATGTTCTTGTTTAGATACATTTCTACAATCCTCGCTTTACGTGTCCATTGTGAAGGTTCTTGCAGAGCCATTCCGCTACCCAATTCTGCAGTGCCAGTCCAGACGTTCTTGGCATTTTCATTCATCACAATATTGATGGCGGCAGACTCGCTAAAAGTTTTTCCTTGTAGAGATTTTATGGGTTGATGATTACGCATTAGTTCTACACTATCTACCTTGCTGGCAGACAGATTCTTACTCAAGAGAGTGTAGTCTCCACCAAAAGCATTCTTGCCGTCAACATAGAAAGTGTTGATGGGAATATTCTGGTAAGAAATAGTTCCGCTGACATCTATGGTTATGCCAGGTATTCTGGAGATGACATCCTCTATTGTCCTGTCTTGTTTCTGTCTGAGTCCCAATACAGAATATATCAGTGTGTCTCCTTTTATGCGAAATTGTTTGGGCGTGACGGTGACCTCCTTTATTTCTTGCACCTTCTCGTCCATAACTACCTTCATGCCTTGCTTAAAGGTAGATAATGATAGTTTTTTCTTTGCAAATCCCACACAAGCAAAAGAAACACTCTCTATGATCTTTCCTTCAGGCGCTTTGATAGAAAAATGTCCCTGTTTGTCAGTCTTTGTAAACCCAGTAATCCTTCCTTTGCCGTCAAGAAGCATTACTGAAACAGAAGCCAACATCTTCCCCTCGTTGTTGGCCACTGTTCCAGTGAAAGAAGTCTGAGCACTTAGTTTTATGCTTGTGAGAAGCATAAATACGATAAATGCTAATCTATTCATTCTGATTCTATGTCAAAATACTCTATTGGGTATGGTGTCCAAGGTTCTATGATATAATCATGTCTTGCAAAATTGCTATCATAATATTCTGGCACATGTCCTAAATCAATCTCATACTGCGTAGGGTTTTTAGCCTGACGTATGATCTCTTTGTAGACATTTTCTGGAGAACTTTTCTTGTAACCAGTGGTGCTTATTTTGATGGCTTTGCCTTCTCCTTTTTTGATTTCTATAGCCTCATATGAATACTGTAGTTTGTCGTCAATGGCTTTCATTATAAGACCTGGTAATCCTCCAAGCTTCCATGGACCATAAGGATAAGGCAGGTCAACTGTAAACCACACAGTCCAAGTCCTCCCGCGAAATGTAGTGCATGCCTTTTGACATTCGTAACCGCATATGATGGTGTCACAATCGAGCATATTCCATTCGAAAGTAGGAAGAGACTCTACATAATAGAGACGTTTTGATGACACTTTGACTTTACATGTCATTTGCCCTTCTGGATATCCCTGTAGGATGTCTTCATCGTGACAAAAATCTGGTTCGCGCATCTTTGCTTGATGTATTTTGCCAGGTACGAATTTAGGAAGTATCACTTGAAACATTGAGCACTTTTCCCCTACGCACAACAGATGGTTGAATTCATTTGAAGGATGAGGCCAATCACTACGTTCTAAAGTTAATGTTTGGTATTCTATAGTGAGTACACTTTTGTCTAATCTTTTTTGACCAAATAATTGGCAAAAAAAGCAGTTGCTTAATATGCAAAGCAATAGTAATGATAATCTTAGTTCCATTCCTTTACTAATATTTCAACCAATATATAGGCAACTTTGCTACCTCCAAAATAATTGCGTATAATGTTCTTTGCATCAATATCTCCATCTAACCTTTCGCATGTTGATTTGTATTCTATTTCTATACCATCAAGATTAAAGTATTTCGTTTCTAATCCGTAATCAATTGTGACCTTTTCATAACGAAGGATGTACTCCCCTCCATTTCTATATCTGACAGTTACAACGGCTTTACCTGTGTAACTGTGTCCTTTAGTAACATATTCATGAGCAAGGATAGCTACAGTAGCTATGGAATCGGAGGAGTTTTCTTTGGCATGTGCAGAATACGTACATGTCAATAGTGATAATACTGTCAATAGTCTAAAAATAAAATTTTTCATAAACATCAATATGCACCACTAATTGATAAAATGTAGCCAAGAGTTATATCTATACGTCTTCCGTGGTGCTTAAGAGGCGTTGGATATGCTAGTGGTGATGCAAAAGTATAAAAATATTATAAAATGAACAATAAATTGATACGAAAAAGATGGTATTGGTGCTAAAATAGTTGTAATATCTATAAAAATAGTAACAATAAGTGTCTATTTGTCGTGTATCATAGGTTAGGACTATTGCTTCTTGCAATGTGTAATCGGCCTGCATTATCAAAACTATAGGCTATTTCTTGCTCATGTCGTGAGTTTTGAATAATTTTGTACTGGAAAACAAATGTATAGACATAGAGATGGATTACAATTTTAGAGACATTGAGAAGAAATGGCAGAAGTCGTGGGTGGATAATAAAACCTACAAGACGGAGGAGAAAGCCGATAAGAAGAAGTTTTATGTGCTCAACATGTTCCCTTATCCCAGTGGAGCAGGACTGCATGTGGGCCATCCCCTCGGCTATATCGCCAGCGACATATATGCACGCTACAAGCGTCTGAAGGGCTTTAATGTGCTCAATCCTATGGGCTATGATGCCTATGGACTGCCTGCCGAGCAGTATGCCATACAGACAGGTCAGCATCCTGAGACTACCACCGATCAGAATATCAAGCGCTATCGCGAACAGTTGGACAAGATAGGTTTCTGCTTTGATTGGGACAGAGAGGTGCGCACCTGTAGCCCAGACTACTACCATTGGACTCAGTGGGCATTCGAGAAGATGTACAACTCATTCTTCTGCACTGCTTGTCAGAAGGCTATGCCGATAGAAATTCTTATCGAACACTTTGAGAAGAAGGGTACAAAGGGTATCACTGTGGCTTGCACCGAGGAACTGTCATTTACTGCTGACCAGTGGAATGCCATGACGGAGAAGCAGAAGAGCGACACGCTGATGAACTACCGCATCGCCTTCATGGGCGAGACCATGGTAAACTGGTGTGCTGGCCTTGGCACCGTGCTTGCCAATGATGAAGTGGTGGAAGGTGTCAGCGTGCGTGGTGGATTCCCCGTGGAGCAGAAGAAGATGCGTCAGTGGTGTCTGCGTGTGTCTGCTTACTCTCAGCGTCTGCTCGATGGTCTTGATACCATCAAATGGAGTGACTCTATAAAGGAAACACAAAAGAACTGGATAGGACGCTCAGAAGGTACTGAGGTAAATATCAAGGTGGCTGACTCTGATGTGGACTTCACCATCTTTACCACACGTGCCGACACCATGTTTGGTGTGACATTCTTCGTGCTGGCTCCTGAGAGCGAACTCGTAGACCAGGTGACCACTGCCGACTGTCGTCAGGAGGTGGATGAATATATCAAGTATGTGAAGGGACGCACTGAGCGTGAGCGAATGATAGATCACACCGTGACAGGTGTGTTCTCTGGTGCTTACGGCATCAATCCTATCACGGGCGAGAAGTGTCCTATCTACATTTCAGAATATGTGCTTGCTGGATACGGCACTGGTGCCATCATGGCTGTGCCTGCGCATGACTCGCGCGACTATGCCTTTGCTAAGCACTTCGACTTGCCTATCATTCCTCTTATCGAGGGTGCAGATGTGAGCGAGGAAAGTTATGATGCTAAGGAAGGCATCGTGATGAACTCGCCTATGTCTGGTAAGGAGTCATACAAGGGATTCTCACTTAATGGCCTCACCATCAAGGAGGCTATCGCTGCCACAAAGAAGTTTGTCAGCGAGGAAGGCCTCGGCAGGGTGAAGGTCAACTATCGTCTGCGTGATGCTATTTTCTCTCGCCAGCGCTACTGGGGTGAACCATTCCCTGTGTACTATAAGAATGGCATCCCTATGATGGTGCCAGAGGAATGTCTGCCATTGGAGTTGCCTCAGGTGGACAAGTTCCTCCCCACAGAGACAGGCGAACCGCCACTCGGCAATGCTCAGATATGGGCATGGGATGAGGCTAACCGCAAGGTGGTGGACAAGAAACTCATAGACGAGAAGACGGTATTCCCTATAGAACTCTATACCATGCCAGGTTTTGCTGGTTCGTCGGCTTATTATCTCCGCTACATGGATCCGCACAATGATAAGGCTCTTGTTAGCGAAGAGGCAGCCAACTACTGGCAATGTGTGGACCTCTATGTGGGTGGTTCTGAGCATGCCACAGGTCACCTCATCTATTCTCGCTTTTGGAATAAGTTCCTCTTCGACCTCGGTGTATCAAAGAGCGAAGAACCATTTGCGAAACTCGTCAACCAGGGTATGATACAGGGACGCTCCAACTTCGTTTACCGTATCAAAGATACCAACACCTTCGTGTCACTCGGACTGAAGGGCGAGTATGACACCACTCCTATCCATGTGGATGTCAATATCGTGAAGAATGATATCCTCGATGTGGAAGCATTCAAGGCATGGCGTCCTGAATACAACAATGCTGAGTTTATCCTTGAGGATGGCAAGTATGTGTGCGGTTGGGCAATAGAGAAGATGAGTAAGTCGATGTTTAATGTTGTCAACCCAGACATGATAGTAGAAAACTATGGTGCTGACACACTGCGTCTCTATGAGATGTTCCTCGGTCCTGTGGAGCAGTCTAAGCCATGGGATACCAATGGAATAGACGGTTGCCACCGCTTCCTCAAGAAGTTCTGGGGACTCTTCTGGGATCGTGAAGACCGCTTCCTCGTAGACGAGACAGATCCTTCTGCTGATAGCCTCAAGTCGCTCCATAAACTGATAAAGAAGGTGAGCGCTGACATAGAGAACTTCTCTTACAACACCGCAATATCTGCTTTCATGGTGGCAGTCAACGAACTCTCACAGCAGAATTGCCATAGCCACAGGGTGCTCGAACCTATCGTCATCTTGCTCGCACCATTTGCACCGCATATGGCAGAGGAACTCTATTCACAACTTGGTCATACTACCACCGTGTGCGATGCCGAGTGGCCTGAGTTTAATGAGCAGTATCTCGTAGAGTCTACGGTCAAGATGCCAGTGCAGTTTAATGGTAAGGTGCGCTTTACACTTGAGTTTGCTGCTGATGCAGATAAGGATAGCATCGCCAAGGCTGTCCTTGAGGCTCCCGAGGCTAAGAAGTATCTTGATGGCAAGATAGTGGTGAAGACCATCGTTGTGCCAGGCAGAATCATCAATATTGTTGTAAAATAATAATAGATTAGAATAAGAATATGGGAAACGAGTTTGTAAGGAAGATACGCAAGGGTCCGAGTCTTAAAGTGCTGATGGATTATTTCTATATCACCATCGGACTGGCTATGTATGCATTTGCTTGGGCACTGTTTATGCTACCTTACAAACTCGTTACCGGTGGTGTGACGGGTATTGCCGCTCTCGTGTATTACGCCAGTGGCTTACCCGTGAGCTACACCTATTTCGCCATCAACATCGTGTTGCTCTTTGTAGCCTTGAAGGTGTTGGGATTTAAATTTATGGCGAAGACCACCTATGCCATCATCATGCTGACATTCTTGCTCGATGTGGCACAGAATGTGGTGACCCTTCCTGATGGCTCTCTCTATCAGTTACTTGGTCCTAATGAGGTGTTTATGTCCATCATCATTGGAGCCATATGCACGGGTACGGCGCTTGCCATAGTGTTTCTGCATAACGGTTCTACGGGTGGTACGGATATCATTGCTGCCATTGTCAACAAATACCGTGACATATCCTTGGGCAGAGTCCTGTTGAGTGCCGACCTATTCATCATCTCCAGTTCGTATCTCATCTTCCAGGACTGGCGTACCATCGTCTTCGGTCTTGTGCTCATGGCATTGGAAAACTATGTCCTCGACTATGTCATGGATGACCGCAGAGAGTCAGTGCAGTTTCTCATCTTCTCTCGCAAATATAAGGAGATAGCACATGAGATAGGCACCAAGCTCGGTCGCGGTATCACCATCCTTGATGGTCATGGATGGTATTCTGGCAAGGAGGTGATGGTGCTCTGCATCCTGGCGAAGAAGCGTGAGCATGTCACCATGCTTCGCATCATAAAGCGTATCGACCCCAATGCCTTTGTCTCAGTAGGCGCCGTCAGCGGTGTCTATGGTGAAGGTTTTGACCCTATCAAGGTGAAAGCCAAGGAAGTCGAGCATGAGAAGCTCGAGCATAAACAGTAATTGTTTACTGTGCCATCATTTCCTTTTTAAACCACAATTCGAATATGCAGTCAGCGAGATAGACACCGTCTTTCTCGATGGTGATTATCTCTTTGTCTTCAAGAGCCTTTTTGATGCGGTCTATATTAGACTTATCCCGAACTGGGGTAATATATATAAGTTCACAAGATTGTGGTCCACAAACTTGTGAACTTTTGCTAATAGCAATGGTAAAATAGGAGGTACG
>CAVABU010000030.1:0-1106 GCA_963586965.1 Gemmiger formicilis | reverse complement strand
CTCGATGGTGATTATCTCTTTGTCTTCAAGAGCCTTTTTGATGCGGTCTATATTTGACTTGCTTCCTAAAGGGTAAGTGTTGGCAATGCTTTGCGATGTAAACCCAGAGTGGACACCACTACAAAGGAGTCGGATGAGGTTGAGTTGGTATGTGGTGAGCCCCTCTGTCTGTTGTATGAAGAGGCTATTGCATTGCTGGAGCAATGAGTTGATGCCCGCTTGCAAGACGTCGTCATTCACTTCCTTGTCAGTCTCGGCCATTACATTCCATGCCAGTTGTTGTACGTAAGATGAGTAGTTGTTTACTGTCTTGCATATCTTCTCGGCATATTCTTTAGATATGTGCTTGCCGTATTTATCAAACCGCTCGCTGATGAACGGCACCCAGTATTCTGTAGGTATACATTGCAGGTGCATCATCTCGCCAAACATGTAGAATGGCATTCTTCGGCTTAGGAATATATTCTCCATCATGTGCTTCTTGCTCCCAAAGAAACAATAGGACACATTCTGGTGATGTTGCCAAGCACCGCGCAGTCGTCTCTGCACAGTAGTAGACTCGGGAAATTCTCCTATCTGCTGAAATTCATCTATGCATACCACTATGCGGATACCCTTCTCCGTGGCAATCCTTTCGGGTAGGTTGAGTATCTCCTCTGGATTATAGTCTTTCGGCGTTATACCCAACGAAAGGGAAAACTCGGAAGTGGAGTCAGTGCTAAATGATATCTTTGGCGAGATTCTCACTAAGAACTGCTTAATGTTTTCCATGACTTGCTCCAGTTTGTTCCCCATGGATCTCATTATTGTCTCAGCAAAGCGATTGTAGAAATCATATTCGCTACGGCAGTCATAGATGTCCATATACACCACCTTTATTTTCGGATCGTCCATTTCGGACATCACCTTCTTGATGAGCGATGTCTTGCCCATTCGTCGTGGAGAGATGAGGATGACGTTGATGCCATGCTCAAAGTCTGCCTTTATACGTTTGGTCTCTTCTATCCTGTCCGTAAAGTTGTTACCCTCCACAGACATGCCATAAACAAATGCCTTTTCCATAGTGGTTTCTTCTTATAATGCAAAGATAGTGAAATATATATAAG
>CAVABU010000029.1:0-22482 GCA_963586965.1 Gemmiger formicilis | reverse complement strand
TGGTACGGCGAGGTCGCCGTACCTCCTAATTTGTCAAAGTGAGGACGCTTCGCCTGCTATTTGTAAATAGTATGAAATGTGTGTACAAATGTGCGTTTTCTCTATTTTATGGCACTTTATGTTATAGTTTGTATCAAAAATTGTATTATGTATGTAATTTATATAGAGAAATAACGATTATTTGAATTTTTTATATGTAACTTTGCACACTGAGTTACAGTTATAACAATTATTTAGGTATAAGAGATAGGAAAATTATGGAAAGAAGACTCACGCTCTTCATCGCTTGTCTGCTGATGAGCCTTGGAGTAGCGTTTGCTCAGACTAACGTGTCTGGTACCGTAGTATCTCAAGATGACGGCGAGCCTATTATTGGTGCCTCTGTGACAATAGCAGGAGGCGAGAAGTTGGTTGGCACAGTGACGGATATCGACGGTAAATTTACTCTCAGCGTTCCGAAAGGTGCGAAATTGTCATTTAGTTATGTAGGTATGCAGACTCAGACTCTGCCAGCTGCCAACAATATGAGGGTGGTGATGAAGTCTGAACTGCAGTTGCAAGAAGTCGTCGTGACAGGTCTTCAGAAGACCGACCGAAGACTCTTTACGGGTGCTACGACAAAGATTGGTGGTGATGATGCCAAACTCAATGGTGTGGCAGACATCAGCCGTTCGCTTGAAGGTCGTGCGGCAGGTGTGTCCGTACAGAATGTGAGTGGTACGTTTGGTACTGCTCCAAAGATTCGTGTACGTGGTGCTACCTCTATCTATGGTAGTAGCAAACCGCTATGGGTCGTTGACGGTGTCATCATGGAAGACGTGTCTGACGTGAGTGCCGACGACCTCTCTTCAGGTGATGCAGAGACACTTATCAGTTCTGCCATTGCCGGTCTTAACTCGGATGACATCGAGAGCTTTCAGATATTGAAGGATGGTAGTGCTACCTCTATATATGGTGCGCGCGCGATGGCGGGTGTGATAGTCGTTACCACAAAGAAGGGTAAGGCTGGACAGTCGCACCTTAGTTATACAGGTGAGTTTACCACACGCTTGATACCTTCCTATAGCAATTTCGACATCCTTAACTCTCAGGATCAGATGAGTATCTATCGAGAGATGCAGAAGAAGGGTTGGCTCAATTACTCTAGCGTGCTCAATGGCAAGGACTATGGAGTATATGGTAAGATGTATTCATTGATGAATACCTACAATCCGTCTACTGGTCTTTACGATCTCTATAACTCTACCGAAGATCAGAAAGTATATCTCAGCCAGGCTGAGTATCGTAATACTAACTGGTTTAAGGAACTCTTCTCTACCAATGTGATGATGAATCACTCACTCAGTTTTAGCGGTGGTACGGAGAAGACCAGTTATTATGGATCAGTGAGTGCCATGCTTGACCCAGGATGGTATATTGACAGCAAGGTGAACCGCTACACGGCAAACATGAACTTTACTCACCATATCCTCGACAACCTCTCGATAAATGCCATCTCTAGCGCTTCTTATCGTAAGCAGAAGGCACCAGGTACTATCGGCCAGGACGTGGATGTGGTGTCAGGTGAGGTGAAGCGTGATTTTGATATCAACCCTTACTCCTATGCGCTCAATACATCACGCGCATTGGATCCAGATACTTATTATCATGCCAACTATTCTGCATTTAATATAAAGCATGAATTGGCTACCAACTACATCGACCTCAATGTGATCGATGCTAAGTTTCAGTTGGAATTGAAGTACAAGCCTATCAAAAGTCTTGAACTCTCTGCACTCGGTGCCATGAAATATAGCGCCACCACACAGGAGCACAAGATAGAGGACTCTTCCAATCAGGCACTTGCCTATCGTGCCATGGACAATCAGATCATCCGTGATGCCAACGTGTTGCTCTATACCAATCCAGACAACCTGTATGCCCTGCCAGTGACCGTGCTACCTGAAGGCGGTATCTACCAGCGCACTGACAACCGCATGATAGACTATGACTTCCGCTTCACAGCACAGTATAATCGTACCTTTGACCGCGTGCATATCGTCAATCTCTTTGGTGGTATGGAAACCACGGGCATCAGTCGTACACGCACATGGTTTAATGGTTGGGGTATGCAGTATGACTCTGGTGAGGTGCCATACTTCGAGTATCTCTACTTCAAGAAGTTGCAGGAAGAGAACTCCGATTATTATTCACTCTCCAATACAGACTCGCGCACTGCGGCATTCTATGCCAATGCCACATATTCTTATAATGGACGCTATGTCATCAATGGTACCTATCGTTATGAGGGTTCCAATCAGTTGGGTATGAATAGCAATGCCCGCTGGATGCCTACATGGAATGTGTCTGCATCATGGAATGTGCATGAGGAGAACTTCTTTGAAAAACTCAAACCATTGTCGCACTTGACATTCCGTGCGTCTTATAGTTTGACGGGTACACCGCCGACCACAGCTTATACAAGTTCTACCGCTATCATGCGTTCCTACACTCCTTACCGCCCATTTGCATCCGATAAGGAACCAGGCATTCAGGTGGAAGCTTTGGCTGATGCTAACCTTACTTATGAGAAGAAGAACGAGTTTAACTTCGGTCTTGACGCTGGATTCCTCAATGATAGAATCAACGTCACCTTTGATGTCTACACACGTCGCAACTTTGATGAGATCGTGCCAGTGGCTACAGAGGGATGGCTCGGACAGATTGTTCGCTACACCAATAATGGTAAGATGAAGTCTTGGGGTCAGGAACTGAGCATCTCTTCCACAAATATCAAGACCAAGGATTTCTCTTGGAATACTAGCCTGGTGTATTCACACAACTGCACCGAGATCACAGACCTCTATAATCAGGGTCGTGTCATCGATATGATTAGCGGTACTGGTTTTGCTATGAAGGGTTATCCAGTGCGTGCCCTCTTCTCCATACCTTTCGTTGGGCTCAACGAGGATGGCATGCCACAGTTTATCAATGAGAAGGGCGAGGTGACGGTCTATGACATCAACTTCCAGGAGCGTAATAATACCTCCTACCTGAAGTATGAGGGTTCGACAGACCCGATACATAATGGTTCGCTGACAAATACATTCAACTACAAGGGATTCCATCTCAACATCTTCCTGACCTACGCCTTCGGCAATGTGGTGCGTCTTGACCCTGTGTTCCGTGCCAGCTACACCGATATGTCGTCCATGACTAAGGTGTTTAATAACAGATGGATGAAGCCAGGTGACGAGGCCATCACCACTGTGCCTGTCATTGCAAGTTATCGCCAATATTCGGAGAATTCACAGATCAGTTATGCTTATAATGCATACAACTATTGCACTGAGCGTATCGCCAAGGGTGACTTCATCCGTATGAAGGAGATATCACTTGCTTACGATTTCCCTTCGGCATGGTTTAAGAATTCTGTTATCGGTAATTTGTCATTGAAGTTGCAGGCTACAAATCTCTTCCTCCTTTATGCCGACAAGAAGTTGAATGGACAGGATCCAGAGTTTATGAATGCTGGTGGTGTGGCTTCGCCAATGCCAAAGCAGTTTACATTGACTTTAAAAGTAGGTCTTTAATCAGATTTAGACAAAATGAAATCTACACACATATATATAATAGGTATAGCAATGTTGGGCTTTTCATCATGTCTGACATCATGCAACGACTATTTGGACAAACTCCCCGACCAGCGCATGGAGCTAAAATCTCCATCGGAGGTAAGTCGCCTCTTGGTGAGTGCTTATCCAGAGATACACCCCGCATATCTCTTAGAAATGTATTCTGACAATACCGATGAGATAATTGGTACTGGATGGTCAGAGATGAGCAAGTTTCAAGGCCAGGCTTACAGATGGGAAGACATCACGGAGAACTCCGACAATGAGACTCCTTATCGTTTGTGGCAGGCCAGTTTCTCTGCGGTCAACACAGCCAATGAGGCTCTGCAATATATAAATAAGGTCTCCAATCCTGAAGATTATAAGCAGCAGAAGGGCGAGGCTCTGCTTTGTCGTGCCTATGCCATGTTCTCTTTGTCCACAATATTCTGCCGTGCCTATGACAGCACTACAGCAGATCAAGATTTGGGTTTGTATTATCCAGAAGAAGCTAATGATGAGGCGCAGGCTCACCATGAGCGTGGCACCTTGGCAGAACTCTATGCTAAGATAGAAGCTGACATCAAGGAAGGACTGACACTTGTAGGCAACAATTATGACCATCCTAAGTTTCACTTCACCCAGACCTCTGCAGCTGCTTTTGCCGCTCGCTTCTATCTCTACTATCAGAAGTATGATGAGGCTATAAAGTATGCCACTTCTGCTCTTGGCTCCACGCCCACACTTCGTGATTGGACTTCATGGGGCAAGCTCAGTCCCAACGACAATATCCAGCCAAATGCATATATCAGTAGTTCCGAGAAGGCTAACTTGTTGCTTCAGGTAGTATATTCTGCGTGGGGTGCCATCGGAGGACCTTCATCATGGGGTTGCAAGTATGCACATGGTCAGCTCATATCACGTCGTGAGACCATGCAGTCAACAGGTCCTTGGGGTGTCAGCGATGATGTGTTTAATTACACCGTATGGTATAATAATTCTATATCAAAGTACATCTTCCGTAAAGTGCCATTCTCGTTTGAATATACTGACATTCAGGCTGGTATAGGCTATTCTCATGCAGAATATGCAGTGTTTAATACAGATTTGCTCCTGTTGGAGCGTGCTGAGGCTTACGCACTTAGAGGTGATTATGACAAGGCTTTGGCAGACATCAACACTGAGTTGCATGCTTTCGGCAATGTCTATCTGAATGTGACGCTTGACAAGATCAAGGATTTCTATAAAGATGGTCGCCTAGAATACTCCACGCCTGCATTGGCTACATCACGTAAGCACTTGCACACGTCATTCACTCTTGATATGACCACACAGGAACCACTCTTGCAGTGCATCCTTCATCTCAAGCGCATCCTGACACTCCATGAAGGTATACGTATGCAGGATATAAAGCGCTATGGCATCACCATCTATCGTCGCACACTTGTCAATGACACACAGGTGGAGAGTGTCACCGACTCTATGGAAGCAGACGATCCACGTCAAGCTATCCAGTTGCCAGCCGATGTGATAACAGCTGGTGTGCAACCTAACCCACGAACCAAATAACACATTAAATGGTTGACAACAAGATGAAGAATATATTTTTAGCAATCATAACCGCATCACTCTGTCTGGCATTCTTCTCATGCTCAGAAGATAAACTCAGCGACAAGTCAATCTTTGCAGAAGACAATGAGAAGAGAGATTCTTTGGACCAGTGGCTATATGACAACTACACGTTGCCATATAATATCAGTGTCAAATATAAACTTGAGGACATCGAGACCGACATGTATTATCATCTTATTCCTGCTGACTCAGCAAAGTCTGCCAAGATAGCCAAGATAGTGAAGTATCTTTGGATGGATGCTTATGCTGAGACTGTAGGCATAGACTTCGTGAAGAACAATTGTCCACGTGTCCTCAGCCTTGTCGGTTCACGTGCTTATGATAGTGATGGTACCTTCGTGATGGGTACAGCTGAGGGAGGCTACAAGGTCATACTTTACATGATCAATGAACTCACTGATGAGTTAATGTCTGACTATGTGACGCTCAATAAGTATTATTTCACGACCATGCACCATGAGTTTACTCACATTCTCAATCAGAAGTCGCCATATGATACGTCTTTTAATCAGATAACAGAGTCTGGATATAAGAGTGGTGACTGGTATAATGTGGATGACCACGATGCCCACGCTGCAGGTTTTGTTACTCCTTATGCCATGTCTGAGGGTAGGGAGGATTTCGCAGAGATGATGGCAGAATATGTCACTACGAGTAAAGAAGACTGGGATGCAATCCTAACGGATGCCGGTGACACAAAGTTGAGTGACAACCTCACTGCACGCCAGGCTATCGAGCAGAAACTGGAGATAGTGAAAAACTATATGCAGACATCATGGGGACTTGATCTTGACGAACTGCGTTATGCAGTTTTGCATAGATCACATGAATTGAGTAAGTTGGATTTGGACCATTTAAACTAGATTTACGATGAAGAAAACGATATTGGCAATGATGGCGCTTGGCATGACGTTAGCGTTTCAGTCTTGCTTACACGATGATACAGACCTGTTTGACGGCAAGTCTCCTGCCGAACGCATAGAGGAGGCTGTTGCCGAGAGCAAACAGTTGCTCGAATCAGCCGACAACGGTTGGATGATGCATTTCTATTATGGTCAAAACTATAGTGGAGGTGGTTTCACGTACCTCTGCAAGTTTAGTGATGGTAAGGCAGAAACTTCTGCGGACCTGTTCTCCCCTGCCTATGATGTGGTTTCACCTTCCACAGTGTCACGTTCAAGTTATAATGTGATAGAAGACCAAGGCCCCGTGCTGACTTTTGATACGCATAATGAAGTTATACATTACCTTGCTCAGGCTTATCAGGATGATATTGACGGCGACCAGGGAGACTATGAGTTTATCATTATGCGCACCTCACAGGATAGCATCTATCTCAAAGGCAAGAAGTGGGGCAACAAGGTGGTGATGACTCGTAATAAGAGCGAACTTAACTGGCAGACCTATCTGGAGAATATCCACAAGGTGGTCAACTCCATGTCTTATTTCTATAATATCACCGAAAATGGAGAGAAGGTAGGTAAGGCCACCCTCGATGCTCAGTCTCGTCATGCAGTGGTGGTAGTAGGCAATGATAGCATTGACCGTGCGTTCTATATGACAGAGGAAGGCATACACTTTCAGTCAGCCGTTAAGGCAGGCAACTTTGTCATCAACGACTTGAAATGGAATGAGTCTGATAAGTCGATGACGAGTGAGGAAGCACCCGGCGTAGTATTTACTGGCTATGTGCCGGATTTCTATATGACTTACAAGGACTGGTTGTCTTCCTTCGCAGGTTATGCTTATCTGCCTGCAAGCAGTGGCGACTCAAAGATACAGATGAAGTTTGACTTTGAAAGTGACTTGTCAGAATATCGTGTGTCATCGTCAATGGAATATAAGTGTAAACTGTCGCTCAGTGCAAAACTGTCCTACGATGCGTATGCTGAATATGACAAGACAACGGGTCACCTGTCATTTCCTATGCAGCGTGTGCTTGACCCTACGGGCGAATATCCTGTTCTGATGATTGTGCCTTGTGCTACAAAGAATGGTAGTAGTGGAGAGTATTACGAATTTAATACTTCAGGCGCTCTTGACATGCAAGTCAATAATGAGACTCATGATGGTGTGTTCGTATGGAATGGTAAAGGTTCTAAGACAGTGCCAGTCAATAGCCTGATATTCCTCGCCTGTGACTCAAGCGGAAACCTTATCACCGAGGATGACTATGCCGTGCCAGTGCTCATCATCAAGAACTTTGAGAACTTTGAGCATCTCAAATAAATTAATATTTCAATATTTAAATATTTCAATCTTTCAATCTTTCAATGAAATATCTATATATTTTCTTGCTTGCTGCAACTTGCATGATGTTGCCATCATGTAGCAGTGACGATGCAAGTTCGCCATTCCCGCAGACCACTATCAATGTGGTCTCGTCAAAGACCAGCCTTGGTGCATTACCCGAACAAGGTAATGTGGTGCTTGACTGTATCCCATCCAAAGCGTACACCAACTGCACCGATTGGCTCACTGTCACAACCGAAGGTAACACCGTGAACTTTACTGCTAAGCAGAATCCATCTATAGAGTCGCGCAATGCAAAACTCGTTATCAAGAAGACGGATAATGACTCTATCCTTGTGAATGTCTCACAGCAGGGACTGGTATTCGTCATCAAGGGCGAAGACCTTAGACTCACGAGCGATGATGCATGCACTACTGTCTATAACATTAATTCTACCATCGAACCACAGGTCATCTCTTGTCCAGACTGGGTGACAGTCATTGTCAATGGCAACTCTATGACTGTCGATGTAGACAAGAATGAGACTGGTAGCGTGCGTTCAGGTTATGTGAAGATGGGCTATGCTAATCTCACTGACTCCATCTTTGTCTCACAGTATGAATATGCCAAAGACGTGGCAGGTGACTACATATTCTCTTATTATGACGATGATGAAGAGGAATACGTAGATTTGGATGCTAATATCAAGGACGGTTATCTCAGTATGATGGTCGCTGGTTATAAGATGTTTATGGCGGTGACTTACGATCCCGATACTGACATGATCTCTCTGAAGAGTGGTCAGCACACAGGTATGGTGGATAAGAATTATGGCTACGAACTCTTCCTTGACAAATCAGGAAAGACAGGTGAGCAGAGTTACGTGGCATCGTATAATCTCACAGGTCTCATCACAGCTTCTATCGCTGAGGCTAAGACCAGCGAAGGCGCAGAGTTTAAGGGTTATGCATATAAGATTGCGGGAAATGAAACTCCTTTTGATGCCATAATGTTTGCTCAGTATAGTGTCCTTGACACACCTGCTGCTGCAAACAAGGTAGGCAAGACCTTGGCTTACATGTATACACCGAAACTCTATAAGAAATCAAGCAAGTAATCACTTTTTAATGCATATGATTATGAAAAAGATATTGTTGACTCTGATCATGGTTGTAGGTCTCTGCTCTTTGGCAGAGGCACAAGTTCCATCTGTAGTGCTGAAGAGTATCGACGGCAAGACCGTGAAGACTGACACACTGTCTAATGGTGGCAAACCATTCATTATAGATTTCTTTGCCACATGGTGCAAGCCTTGCAATCGCGAACTCTCTGCCATAGCTGATGTCTATGAGGATTGGCAAGAGGAGACAGGTGTGAAGGTCATCGCTGTGTCCATAGATCAGGCTCAGAATATAAATAAGGTGAAACCTCTCGTTGACAATCATGGTTGGCCATACGAGGTGTTGCTTGATCCTAACGGAGAATTCAAACGTGCCCTCGGCATACAGATGATACCTTATACTCTCATTGTAGATGGTAAAGGCAACATCGTGTATAAGCACAACGGATATACCGATGGCGCTGAGGAAGAACTTATCGAGAAGGTCAGGGAATTGCTGACGTCTGAATAAATTGTTGACATGAACATACGATTATATACTGCACTTGCAAGTGCTATGATAACCCTTGCTGCCGTTGCCCAAGAAGACAATGGAAGCAAGGGTTTTGTCGTTACGGGTAGTTTGCAGAGCGACATCCTTATCCCACAGACTGACAAGGCCATCAACTCCGAGAAGGGTGATGACTGGGCACGTACCAACACCTATCTCGATGTCGGTGTGATGAGTAAACATGTGAATGCAGGACTGCGTTTCGAGTATAATGAGCATCCACTTCCTGGTTTTGAGAATGACTTCAAGGGGTGGGGTGTTCCTTACTACTATCTCAAAGTGCATTACAATAAATGGGACCTCACCTTGGGTAATGTCTATGAGCAGTTTGGTTCGGGCTTTATCCTCCGTACCTATGAGGAGCGAAGCCTTGGCATTGACAACTCCATCCTCGGTGGACGACTCGTGGTGAAACCAGCAAAGGGTGTCACCTTCAAAGCCTTGTCGGGCCGTCAGCGCAGATATTGGAAATGCAATAAAGGTCTTGTGAGCGGTGCTGACCTGGAACTCAATGTAGACCAGTGGATACACTCCATGGAGGAGCACAACACCTATCTCACTCTTGGTGGCTCTTGGGTCAACAAGTATGAGAAGAAGGAAGACATCATGGCTGACCCTACACATATGGTCAATGTGCCGAAATATGTCAATGCCTTTGATGTGCGTGCCAACTTACATGTGGGCAATTGGGGACTCCTTGGCGAATATGCTTGGAAGACCGATGACCCATCTTTCGACAATAACTATATTTTCCGCAAGGGTAAGGTGGCAATGCTCTCTGCTACCTATAGCAAGAAAGGTATGAGCGTGCTCCTTCAGGCTAAGCGCAGTGACTATATGTCATTTCGTAGCAAGCGCTCCATGAGTGGCACATCGTCATTTATCAATCATCTGCCAGCATTTACCATGGACCACACCTACGCCCTGGCAGCACTCTATCCCTATGCCACCCATCCTGATGGCGAGTGGGCTTACCAGGCAGAGTTTGGTTATAAGATAAAGCGACACACATTCCTTGGTGGTAAGTATGGCACAGATGTGAAGGTTAATTTCTCTCATGTGCATTCTCTTGACCGTCCCGAGGCCAAGGCTGCATCAGGTACAAGTGGTTACAGTACGAGCTTCTGGAAGTGGGGCGACGAGAAATATTATCAGGACTTAAATATCCAGATTGGTAAGAAGTTGAGTCGCTCGTTTATCCTCAACTTAATGTATATGAACCAATACTACAACAAGACCGTAGTAGAGGGCGAGGGCGGTATGATACATTCTGATATATATGTAGCAGAAGGAAAATATCGCTTCAATAATAAGTTTACCTTGCGTGGTGAGGCTCAGTATCTGCACACTGCGGAGGATGAAGGCGACTGGATGTATGGACTATTGGAATTGTCAGTGATGCCACACTGGATGTTCACCATCTCAGATATGTATAATAGCGGTGAGACCAACATACATTATTATCAGGGCTATGTCACCTTTAATACTGGTGCCCATCGTCTGCAATTGGGCTATGGACGTACACGTGCGGGATACAACTGCTCTGGTGGTGTGTGTCGCTATGTGCCCGCAAGCAAGGGTGTCACCATTTCTTATAACTATAACTTCTAAAGCTGACAACGATGAAAAAGATATTTTATAGTTTGGCGACACTTGCTATGTCAGTATCACTCTTCTCCTGCGACAACATCGCAGAGAGTGACCGCTTGATATATGTGGCTCCCGTAGAGGTGAGCAAGAATGTGCTCATAGAAGATTTCACTGGTCAGCGTTGCAAGAATTGCCCCACTGCCACTGAGACAATCCATGAACTACAGGAAACCTATGGCGAGACAAAGGTGATAGCTGTAGGTCTCTATAGTGGAGAATTTGGTAAGAAGATAGATGGTACGATGTTGCCACTTACTACCGAGACAGGATGTTATTACTATAACCAATGGAAGGTACAGCAACAACCATGTTTAAATATTGACCGCAACGGACTGACAAGCGATAATGGTATACTTCAGACTCGTGTCGCTGAGGCTCTTAAGAATACGACTACTGTCACGTTGACTCCATCTGTCACATACGATGAGGCAACTCGACAGGCAAATATCACTGTAGAGACGGTCAGTTCTGAGACAGTTGCTGGTGCAAAACTGCAGGTATGGGTCATAGAAGACTCCATAGTTGATATACAGGTGATGCCGACTGGCAAGACAAACAAGACGTATGTCCACAATCACGTATTTCGCACTACCGTTACTGACCGTGACGGCAAGGCTATCACTCTCGATGCCAACAAGCAGGTGACGGAAACCTTGACAGTTGCCATCGATGACAGTTGGGTGGCAAAGAATCTTAGCATCGTGGCTTTTGTCTTCAATGATGAAGGCGTAAAGCAGACAGAGATAATACCGCTGGTAAGCGAATAGATATAAAGGAAAAAATTAAACGTTTAAATATATTATGAATAGAATTCTACTCACATTCTCGGCTATGCTCCTCGCTTCTGCCTCTATGGCTCAGCAGGGCAAGGTGGCCCCTTTACTCAATTTGTCAACTTACAAAAAGGTATGTAAGGCAACGTCTACTTCTGCCACTACGCCTGTGCAGAAGAAATCTGCTATGCGCCGTGAAGCAACCGCATTGGCCGATAATCAGCACTACATGGGTCCTTATTATACGGATGACTATCAGGAAGATGATGACTATGGAGTTGGTTTCGGTGCTGGTACATTCAAGGTCGGTGTCATCGTAGATTATCCACAGGCAGTGAAGTTTAATGGTGGCAAGATTGTTGCCATTCGCTATGCTTTGTGTAGTAGTGTTATTTCACCTCGTGTGTATGTCAATGCCATTGCCAATGAGGGAGGTTATGCAAAGATAGGTGATGAGGTAGTATCACAGCAGGGTGGAACTCCTTCTTTGGGTTGGAACACCGTCACACTTGACAATCCTTACACTATCAATGTGGATGGCACTGATATCGCAGCCTTCATGATAGGTTTCGAGTACACTCAGGCAGAAGATGTATTCCCTGTGTCTACTGTCCGTTTTAATAGCAATCCTACGCTTTATGTGTATGGCAATGGTGCAGATGGCGAACAATGGTATTCACTTGACGATTATGACTATGGTTCACTGAGCGTACAGTGTATCGTGGAGAAGGATGGAGGTTTCCACACTGTGGACGCTATGCTCTCTGATTTCCGTTCACCACGTTACATCCAAAGCGGTGGCAAGACAACGCTTGGTTTTACTTGCAAGAGTTTCTCTGATGATATCACCTCGGCTCAGTTTGGAGTCAAGATTAATGATGAGGAGGTTGCTGAGTTGAATTATGACAACACTATCACCACTGAAGGTTCTGACTTGAATGTAACAATAGACACTCCAGAGGGAATAGAAGTAGGCAAGGTGGGTAACATCTCTCTCTATGTGAAGAAACTCAACGGAGAGGTACCGACTGATGTCAACACAATGCAGGACGACGAGTTGTCATCATCATTCGTTCCTTATACCACCTGTTTCACTCGTCAGAAGCAACTTGTTGAATTCTTTGCCTCTACAGGTGGACAATACAGCACATATGGCGACAACGTATTGGCAGAGATAGACAAACTGCGTGACGACTTGGTAAAGGTCGGCGTGCATGCAAGTCTGACTACAGCTACTGATCCTTGGGCTATTGACGAAAGTGTCCCACTCATCAGTTTCAGCACAAAATCCGTGCCATCCGCTTCTTTCAATCGTTACTATTGCAATAGCCTTTATAACTCCGAAAACCGTATTGGCATTGCCACAGACTATTCTGATGGTTATGCGCCTTCAGCTGCCAGCGTGATAAGTAGCAATGTCATTGATGGTTCCAACTACGACTATCCAGCATTCGCAACTGTAGACATTGCTTCCACTTATGACGAGGAGACACGAAAACTGAATATCAAGGTTTACGGCCAAAATGTGGCAGACTTCAAGAAGGTGATGGGCGACGATGCAGTGCTCACCGTCTATCTGACACATGATAGTCAGAAAGGTGACCAGACTGTAGGCTCAGGTACACAGTATAATTACACCAACAACGATGTGCTCCGCAAGATTGTTAGCGGTGAACTCGGCGATGCTATCTCTTGGGACGGCACTTCCTATGAGAAGAATTATGAGTTGACCATCCCTTCAGATTGGTCTATCACCAAGAAGAAGATAATGCACGTCGTGGCTTTCATCAGCCGTCCTATCAAGTATGAGGACGATACGTTTACCACATCCATCACTGATGCATGGGTGACCAATGCCAACAGCTGTAAGATTGGTGAGAGTACCACTACTGGCATCAATGATGCCGTGGCTGATGTAGAGGATGTGCACGAGGTGGCTCGCTATTCTCTCGATGGCATGCTCCTCTCGGCTCCTGTCAAGGGCATAAATATCGTGAAGTACTCCGACGGCAAGTCCGTAAAGGTAGTTGTTGAGTAATATTCATCTAAAAAGGTAAAGTATAATCGGTTATGAAAAGATTGCTGATTGCATTATCTTTGGTATTGGGCGTTTCTTCTTCCTTCGCTGCACCTGCCAAGCAAGGCACGTATGTGGGGAAGAAGAAAGGCTTGATAATATTGGTGGAGTTTCCTAAGCGAACTGCCACCAATACTCCAGCCGTGTCGTTCTCTATGGAGAATGCACGCGAATTCTATGACCGTGTGGCCAATGAGAAGAATTTCTCTGACCCTACGACGGGCTTCACCGAGAGTGTCTACGACTACTTCTATGCTCAGAGCGAAGGACAGTTTGAGTTCAATTTTGATGTAGTAGGACCTTATAAGTTGGGTAATGCTTACAACTACTATGGTGCCGATGAAGACGGCGTACAGGATGCCAAGCTGGGTAAGTTTGTCTATGATGCTTGTCGCAAGGCTGATGGTGATGTAAACTTTGCCGACTATGACTGGGACGGCGATGGAAAGGTGGACCAACTCTATATCCTCTATGCTGGACAGGGACAGAATGTCAATGGTGCTGATACGGGACTGATATGGCCACAAGAGGGTAGCCTCAATGCACTTGGATCTGACCATGAACCATTTGAGATGGATGGTGTCACCATAGAGACATTCGCTTGCAGTAACGAGTTGGGCAAGGACAATGTCCTCGACGGCATTGGTACTATTTGTCATGAGTTCTCCCACTGCTTTGGTTTGCCTGATATGTATGACAAAGGTACGTCCTTTGGTGCTACATCGCTCAACTATGGTACATACGTATGGGACTTGATGAATATGGGCAACTATCTCAATGGCGGTTTTACCCCTGCTGGGTATACTGCATTTGAGAGAATGTATTGCGGATGGAAGCAACCCATCGAACTGAAGAATGATACTGTGGTGACCAATATGAAACCACTCTCTGAGGGCGGTGACACATACATTATATATAATGATGGTGATCACAATGAGTATTTCCTCTTGGAAAACCGACAGAAGACGGGATGCGATGCTGGCCTCTATGCTGCTGGACTGCTCATTACTCATGTGGACTATAGTGAGGAGGCATGGACAGCCAACAATGTCAATACCACCAAGGAGCGCCTCTCTATCGTGGCTGCTGACAACTCCAAGGAAAGAACTATAACAGATGTGGAGGGCGACCTCTATCCTTATGGTGGCAATAATAGTTTTGGTAATGCTACTACACCTGCCGCAACACTTATTAATGCCAATGCGGATGGTTCTTATCTCTTGAACAAGGAGATAACAGACATCACTCAGAATACTGATGGCACCATCTCGTTTAAGTTTAAGAATAATAACGTATCTGATGGTATACACTCTGTAGAGACCGATGCAGTCCACAGCAACGCCATCTATGGCATCAATGGTCAGTATCTCGGTACGGAAGTGAACAAGTTGCCAAAGGGTATTTATATTATCAATGGTAAGAAAATAACCAAATAACAATCTAAAAGAATTAGAAGAATATGAAGAAAATTTATACACTCTCACTCATGCTCCTTCTTGGTGCTACAAGCATGTTTGCACAGAAGAGTACGGATGTGAAATTCGTGAAGGTGAATTTCGTAGAAAACGGCGATGTGACCGAAATCGTTAAGACTGGTGATGTGGAGGATGGCGCTGTCATCAATGTGTCAACTATTAATGATGATGGAATAGATCCGTTTATCTCTACAGGCTTGGGCGTGGAAAACACGACTGACGGAGGCAAACGTGTACAAATAGAATACGAGATATTGAAGTTGGACAATGGTGGCGTGCAGTGTTGTTTCAATACTTGCACATTGAATAGAGCCGTTGGATTATATTACACCCCTATGCTTAGCTCAAGTGGCAATCGCATCAATATGCCTGTAGTCAAGAAACATGAGGTGAATGATTTGGCAGGCGAGTGGTTCTTTACTGGTGATGGCGTTGCCACTGTGAAGTTCACCATAAAGATTGGCACCAAGAATACTTCCAAGACAGATAGCGAGGGCGAGGTCTATGACGTTATAGCAGAAGGCCCCAGCGTTACAGTCAATTTCCTCAAGGGAGATGCCGCTACAGGCATTGATGCCACTACCTCTGACAACACAGTGAAGACAGAATATTATGACCTGTCAGGCCGTAAGGTCGCTGCACCTTCTCATGGCGTGTATGTGAAGAAGCAACAGCTCTCTGACGGCACAGTGAAGACATCTAAGGTGACTCTGAAATAAGAACATTACATTACAATAAAATAGAAAATAGTATATTATGAGAAGATTAGCAACATTGTTTTCTCTGCTTGTGATTGCGATAGCTTCGTCTATCCATGCGCAGGCACAGACGGCAAAGCCCAGCTTCATCTATCAGAAGTTCTCTGACTATGCCATTGCCACCGTTCTCTCTGATAACGGCAAGTGGGCGATAGTCAAAGGTGCTACTAACGAACAGTTGTCCAATGGCTACATCCGTATCCTCAATATGGAAACCGAGAAGTATACCATTGTGCGTACTGATGATGAGGATGATGAAGACGCTATGGGTGAATATCAGGTGTGCGACATCACTGATGATGGTAATATCCTGGTAGGTGCCTTTGATGGCGTTTTTACATCTGACGGTTATTATACAGGTAAGCCGGGCTACTGGACCAAGTCCACTATGACATGGACCGAACTGCCTATGCCAGAGGGTTACGCATCTGCCGTAGTGAGTTGTGTGACTCCTGATGGCAAGTATGCTGTGGGTACTGCAGAGAGCAACACCACAGACTTTTGGAACTCTATATCTACGGGTATCCTTTGGGACTTGACCACTGGTGAAATCCTTGACACTCCAGGCAAACCTGTCATGGAGATGGATAAGACTGAGAAGGGTGAGACCTATCCACAGCAGGAGGCATTTACTCAGATTACTGCTGATGGCCGTTACATCGCCATCTATGGCAACCAGAGTTATGCTCCTATCAGTTATGTGTATGACCGCCTCAATGGCACATATTTCAAGTTCGGTAAAAGCACAGGCGGCGAGAATGCACCTTCTGACTTCCTTCAGATGGAGGGCGGTGTTGTCATCAGTGCCAATGGTAAATATGTAGCTGGTACTATTCGTACAAATAATGACGAACTCTTCCCACTTGTTCTCGATATGGAGGCAAAGACTTACACCTATTTCAATACTACTGAGGAGAATGACCTCATGGTAGACGGTATTGACAATGAGGGTAATGTCTATGCAGCCAATCCTTCCACTACTCCTGTGCGTGAGTGGCAGATTATGACAGGCAATGTGTGGTATCCTTTCTCAAAGATACTGAAGCAGCGTTACGGCATCGTATACACTGATTACACAGGTTATGACAACACTGGTACTCTCTGGAGCGCTTCCAATGACGGCAAGATTCTCTGCTCGATGGTTTCACCTCAGGGTGAGAGCTACATCGTGAAGATGCCTGAGTCTATCACTGAGGCATGTAATGGTATCGACCTGCTCGCAGATTATACGGTCTCTCCTGCCTCTGGTTCGGAGTTCGCATGGGTAAACACCATCGAACTGACATTCAATAATGACATCAAGGTGATCGGTGACAAGAAGTCTGCCATCCTGAAGGATAAGGACGGAAATAAACTGAGAAATTCTCTTATCTTTGCTCTCAAGGGCACAAGCAACCGCACACTTGAGGTGACATTCCGTGAGACACAAATGAAGGAAGGCGATGACTACTCCATCGAGATACCTGCTGGTACTATCGCTCTCGCAAAGAATGATAGCAAGACCAACAACCTCATCACCGTCAACTATAAGGGTAGGGCAGACCAACCTGTAAACATCACTGAGGCTTTCCCTAAGGATGGCGCTGAGATAGCACGTCTCGACAATAGCAGTATTCCAGTCTACCTCACTCCTGACACCAAGGTGCTCGTGACCAAAGACGCTTCTGCTTCTCTGATACAGGTAGACGGTGACAATGAGAAGGTCATCAGTAGTCTCTCTGTCGTGGCAAGCAATGACAATAGCATGGTGGCACTCGTGCCTTCAGCTACACAGTATCTCTATAATGGAGGTTTCTATAAGGTAGTACTCGCAGCTGGTTCGCTCACTGATATGTCTGGTTCTGAGGAAACTGCCAACAAGGAGTATGTGCTCAACTACACTGGTACTTACGAACGTCAGATTTCTACTGACGATGCCACACTCTTCTTTGATGATTTCAAAGACCCTTCCACATCTCTCAAGAACTTTATCCGCTATGAGGGTGACCACCTGACTCCTAATGCGACAATGGTGAAGTGGGAGTTTGATGCAGACAATCAGCCATGGAACTTCTCCATACGTGAGAGCAATTCTTCGACCAAGTATTATGCATGTTCCACATCTATGTATACTACCCCAGGACGTAGTGACGACTGGATGATTATCCCACAACTCACCATTCCTGATGCTTACACCACCTTGACATTCAAGGCTCAGAGCTATCTCGATGACAAGAAAGACACTCTGAAGGTAGTCGTTTGGCCACAGGACGAAAACATCAGCTACTTTGGTGATGAGCGCATCGCTAAGATGAAGGCTGAGGCTGACATCACTGAGTATTATCTCAATATCGGTGATACTGAAGACGGACTCGATGGCGAGTTTACTGACTATACTCTCGACCTCGGTAAATATGCTGGCAAGAAGGTGTACATCGGCTTCTGGAACAATAACTATGACGAGAGCGCCATCTTCGTGGACAGCGTGCAGGTGCGTCGTAATCTGAAGTACCTCATGTCGCTCAATAACGCTTCTTCTGTAGTAGCCAAGGACGACATCATCATCTCAGGTGCGCTGACTATCAATTCTGACGCTGATGTCTATCACACCATGACCCTCACTCTCAATGATGCTAATGGTAATGTCATTGATACCTACACCAAGAGCGACCTTGAGATGAAGAAGGGCGACAAGGAGAAGTTTGCTTTCAGCAAGCCATTGCCTCTTACCATCGGTGAGATCAATAGCTACACCATCAATGTGAAACTCGATGACTACACCGACATCTTGAAGAGCACTATCAAGGACTTGAGCTTCGAACCAGTGAAGCGTGTCGTACTTGAGGAGAAGACTGGTTTCACTTGCCAGTATTGTCCACTCGGACTCATCATGATGGAAAATCTCAAGAAACGCTATGGTGAGCAGTTCATCCCTATCTCTATACACACTTACGATGGTGACCCATATGGAACAGGTCTTTCAGGCTACACCTCTTATCTTGGTCTTAGCGGTGCTCCTTCAGCCATCATCCAGCGCGATGGTAATATCTCTTATCCTATGGTGCAGAATGACGATGGTGACTATGAGACTTCTAATGGCTCATCACTCTGGGCTGACAAGGTGGCTGCCGAACTCAATAAGCCTACCGAACTCGGTGTGTCTGTGCCAAATATCACCTATGACGAGTCAACAAATAAGTTGAATATCACCCTCCAGTTGAAGTCTGCTCTCAACCTGAAGAATCAGTACATCAACGTCTTTGGCGTTGCACTTGAAGACAAGATTGTCAGCACTCAAGAGAATGGTCTTTACAATATGCAGGATGAAGCTCTCGGTGAGTGGGGCAAGGGCGGTAAGTATGCTTATCGTCAGGTGCAGCAATATGCAGAGGATGATGTATGCCGTCAATATTGGGGTAGCAGCTTCTCAGGTACCAATGCAGGTTTCGACCAAGTATTTGAGGCAGGTAAGGAGTATAGTGTAGACCTCAGCCTTTCTTATCCTGACCAGGTGTATGAGAAGGAGAATGGTAAGCTTGTATTCATGTTCTTTGATGGTAATACCAATAACCTTATCAACTCTGTGCTCGTGAAGATGAGCGACATCGTCTCTACTGGCATCCATGACACTTCAGTAGACGATGCTTCTCTGAGCATCTCTGCTGAGAATGGCAAGGTCGCAGTCAAGGGCAATGGCGTGATAAGCCTTCAGGCTTACACCATCTCGGGCATGCTACTCGGATCTGCTACTTCTGATGATGTCGTGACAGTTTCCACTAACAACTATCACGGTGCTGTCATCGTCAAGGCTTCTTGTGGCAATACCACTGTCACAAAGAAAATACTTGTAGACTAATATATTTTATAATTCACAATTTGTTTAATTTATTAATTCATTTAGTATGAAAGAGAGGTTACTTAAATTAACTTCGAGCTACTTGTCAAAGATGTGGCTCTTGGTAGTTTTCGTGATGACTTGTGCCTCGGCGTCTGCTGCAGTAGAATGGAAGACATTCGAGACAGAGACTACGTATTCCTACGACAAGTCTAACACGACTTACTACAAGTACACTCCTACAGAGGATGGTATTTTCTACATTTATTATTCTTCTACTCGACCAACTGTTTGTGCCAACTACGATGAAAATGGCATAATCAGAGGCTATGAAGATCCTGAAGATGGATGGATTACCTATGAACTGCAGAAGTTTAGCTGGTTTCGCGAGGACTACAAAGGTACTTTCTACACCAGCAAGATAGAGGTGTCTGTTAAGGCTAACACCCCTTATTACATCGAAATACCAGATGCAAGTGGCACCTTCGTTGGACATCTCGAGAGTGTCAATGAACTGAAGCTCGTTAGCCAGAACTTTGAGAGCAATCAGGTATTCAATGTCACTGACACTCGATATGGCCAGCTGGAACTGACATTCAATATCGGTGCTACTGCTGACCAGTGGGCTTACCTCAAGGTGGGCAATTACCCATTGGACGCTGACAAAGAGAAGGGTAAGATAGAGACACGTAGCGGTGGTAACACTGGTGCTCTCCTCTTCAACCTGAAGGACTCCCTCAACTCTTGGCTTGACAAGGGTTACTACAGTCAAGGTGACGAGGTGACTCTGACCATCACTGGCATCCACGCTAAGACTGACGAGAATATCAAGTATGGCTCTGACGGTACCCTCGTGCTGAAGTTCCTTGCTCCTGGTAAGGCTCACAACCTTGTTTCAGCTACTATGCCAAATCCATTCTGCTCTTATTGGACTAAGGGTGATGAGGCTGGTATCGCTAAGCTCGAGTTTGACTATGACGTGATGGAGGGCGAAGGCCAGACAGCTAAGGTAGGTATTCGTATCGGTAGCGCTGATATGGGCGATGCTTATTCTGAGACAATCTCATCTGACAAGATCTATGCCGATGGCAAGACTCTCTGCATTGACTTTACTGACAAGATACGTACCTATCAGGTTATGGGTCTGAAGGATCAGTGGAGCAACATGACTATCAGCATCTTCAATGTGATGCTCGCTGATGGCACAAACCCTTACTCTCCAGGTAATGGCAAGAGCGGATCTTACACTTACAACGTCTCTTTCTCTGAAAAGAACTATTCTAATCAGAAGCCCTCGTTCACTCCCGAGAGCGGTGAGACTCTGACTGGTGACCTGAAGATATACTTCACTAATAAGGATGCATTCAAATTCTCAGGCGTGAAGTTTACTTATCAGGATCAGAATGACTACAATCATCAGGAGATCGTGACTGAGGGTATCACCTCTGAGGAACAGGGCAAGAACGCTATCGAGTATACTATCCCTGTATCTGATGATATGAAGGCAGGTAAGAATATCCGCCTCTCTCTCGTAGACCTCGTTTCTGCTGATGGTCTCAATCATGATGACCTTTGCGACGGCGTGAAGTTTAATCCTGGTGACGAGCGCATCGGTGACTTCAATCCTCTCACTGTGTCTGTAAAGAATGGCACTGTAGTGTCAAGCTTCGACAAACTGGAACTCACCTTCGATGAGGAGGTAGCTATCAATAAGCCAGCTGGTCGTGAGCAGGTGATCGTCACTGACGTTACTTCTGGCAAGAATATCGAGGCTACTATCGCAGTAGACGAGACTGATGCTAAGAAGGTGGTCGTTACTCCTACCACTGCACTTAAGAACACTCACTCATTTGACATCACTATCAATGAGGCTGTGATTGTCAACAAGCAGTATGAGTCTACTGGTGGTTACTATGGTCGCTTCATGACTGAGCAGTCTTATGACTTCAGCATCAATGCTAATGTAGGTAAGCTCGACTTCGTTGTTACTCCTGTAGAGGGTTCTATCGTCAACGAGATCAGTACTCTTACTTGCAAGACTGATCCAACCAAGGATTCTTATACAGCTGCATTGTCTTACTCTCACAACACTGAGCCATGGGTATATGTGAAACTTCTCAACGAGCAGGGCGACTCTATCGCACGTGCTACTATAGCAGATTGTGATGACAATGACGGATTCACTCTGACATTTGATCCTGCTGTCACCAATCCAGGTAAGTATACTATTGTCATGACTGACAGCGTTTACTACCTTGGTGAGGGTTACGAGGCTACTCCTAATGAGTATAATGTAAAGTTTGAGTACACCGTAATCGCAGCTCCTACACCAGAAATCACCCTCACTGCAACTCCTGAAAGCGACACTACAGTGTCTTCTCTCTCTACCATCACTCTTGAGGCAGACGAGACTATCTATGGTGTGACAACTCCTATTACAGCATTCAACCGTGCTGAACGTAAGTCTTACACAGGTAAGTTGACCATGAGCAATGCTAAGGCTAATCAGGCTGTCATCACATTCGATGAGGATATCACTGCTGAGGGCGACTACTCTATCGATATCCCTGCAGGTGTTATCGGTGACAAGGAGTGGTATGACAACGACTGCCAGACAGGTAGATGCAATGAGTACATGGTGCTCTACTACACCGTAGGCGAGCCTACTCCAGCCGCTGACCTCATCACTACCGATCCAAAGGCTGGTAGCAATGTAACTGGACTCAAGGAGATCAACCTCTTCGTAGGTGATGGCACATCAAACTATACTGCGTCAAATGGCAAGGTGACTCTTACCGCTCCTAACG
>CAVABU010000028.1:0-22737 GCA_963586965.1 Gemmiger formicilis | reverse complement strand
ACGCTTGCCTGTACCATTCCAACCAGTGTTAACGAGATATGCCTTAGCACCGCTCATGTTCATCTTCTTTACAAGCTCCTGAGCATACTTTGTTGGGTGCAACTCGAGGAATGCCTGGCCGAAGCAAGCTGAGAATGTAGGTGTAGGCTCAGTGATACCGCGCTCTGTACCTGCAAGCTTAGCTGTGAATCCAGAGAGGAAGTAGTACTGTGTCTGCTCAGGTGTCAGGATAGATACTGGAGGCAGCACACCGAATGCGTCAGCTGAGAGGAAGATAACCTGCTTTGCAGCTGGTGCAGAAGATCCAGGCTGGATGTTCTTGATGTGGTTGATTGGGTAAGATACACGAGTATTCTCTGTGGTAGACTTGTCAGCGAAGTCGATCTTACCGTTAGCGTCTACAGTCACGTTCTCGAGAAGAGCGTTACGCTTGATAGCGTTGTAGATGTCTGGCTCAGACTCCTTGTCGAGGTTGATAACCTTAGCGTAGCAACCGCCTTCGAGGTTGAATACACCCTCGTCGTCCCATCCGTGCTCGTCATCACCGATAAGCTTACGCTTTGGATCGGTAGACAGAGTGGTCTTACCTGTACCAGAGAGACCGAAGAAGATAGCTGTGTTCTCACCGTTCATATCGCAGTTAGCAGAGCAGTGCATAGAAGCGATGCCCTTCAATGGGAGGTAGTAGTTCTGCATAGAGAACATACCCTTCTTCATCTCACCACCATACCATGTGTTGATGATCACCTGCTCACGAGTAGTAGTGTTGAATGCTACACAAGTCTCAGAGTTAAGACCGAGCTCCTTGTAGTTCTCTACCTTAGCCTTAGAAGCGTTGTAGATCACGAAGTTAGGCTCGAAGTTAGCGAGCTCTTCCTCTGTAGGCTGGATGAACATGTTGGTAACGAAGTGTGCCTGCCAAGCCACCTCAACGATGAAGCGAACAGCCAAGCGAGTAGCCTTGTTGGCACCGCAGAAAGCGTCTACTACATAGAGGTTCTTGTTGGAAAGCTCGTTCTTGGCAATATCCTTAACCTTTGCCCATACGTCCTCTGACATTGGGTGGTTATCGTTCTTGTACTCCTCAGAAGTCCACCATACGTTGTCGTGGCTCTGAGCATCGTCTACGATGTACTTGTCCTTAGGAGAACGACCTGTGAAGATACCTGTCATCACGTTGACAGCGCCGAGCTCGGTCACCTGACCTACTTCGTAACCTTCAAGACCAGCCTTTGTCTCCTCCTCGAACAACTTCTCGTAGGAAGGATTGTGAGCGATTACAGTAGCACCTGTAATGCCATACTTTGTCAAATCCAAATTTGCCATTTTGTTTTAATTATTTAATTGAATAATTAGGTAATCCCTTGTTTCTTCGCGTGCAAAATTACAAAAAACGTGGAATGCGTGCAACGTTTTGATTTCCTTTTTTGTGTCTTGTAATTCTTTTTAGGTTAAAGAGTTATAAAATGTCAATTGTATGGACATATTTGACATATTGGTGTAGCAAAAAAGAAATACTTTTCTTACATTTGCATAACTAATAGCTATACGAAGACATGAAAGTTATCAATTTTGCACGCGAGACGAGTATCATCAATCAGTATATAGCAGAATTAAGGGATGTGAATTATCAGGCCAACCGAATGGTGTTTAGACGCAACATCGAGCGCATCGGCGAACTGATGGCTTATGAGATAAGTAAGACGCTCTCTTATTCTGAGAAGACGGTGCAGACACCGCTGGATGTTGCCACGGTCAATACTCATGACGACGAGATAGTGATAGCCACGGTATTTCGTGCTGGTCTGCCATTGCATCAGGGTTTTCTTAATATCTTTGACAAGGCTGAGAATGCTTTTGTGTCGGCTTACCGCTATTATGAGGATAAGGAGGGCACCAAGGTGGGCATCAAGACGGAGTATATGGCATCGCCATCACTTGAAGGAAAGACCCTTTTGTTGGTAGACCCGATGCTGGCGACTGGAGGCAGTATAGAGCTGGCTTACAAGGCGTTGACTGCTCATGGCACTCCGAAACGTCTGGTCATAGCGAGTGTGATAGGTGCACAGGAGGGTGTCAACTATCTGAAGAAGGTGTTCCCATCGGCTGATGTGTCGCTCTATGTCGCAGTAGTAGACCCGAAGCTCAATGAGCACAAGTATATCGTCCCTGGCCTTGGTGATGCTGGTGACTTGTGCTATGGCGAGAAATTATAAAAAATAGCAAGCGTGGTGATGCGCTTGCTATAGATAGAGTTGTGCTTCGGGACCCATATTAAATAATAGGTCTATGATGCTGAGGTCTTCCACGAAACCGTGCTTTTCGCGGAAGACTTGGTAATATGCCTTTTGTGGATTGTCAGGTGATACGTTATTGGCACCCTCGTAGGAGGTGGTGCGGATGATAGGACAATCCTTTTCCAGTAGTGCAAGGCATTTCTCTATAAGCGTCTCGTTGAGGTCAGCGAGATATTTCCACTCCTTTTTATATATAGGACGGAAGTCGTCCTGTAGGTATTCGAAGAAGGGCGAGTTGTAATAACTCGTCTCCAGTGCATACCAGTGCTGGTGGCGCCAGTCCAGTTGGTGGCTTATCATGATGTCACGCATGAGGCACTTGCCGTTGGCACTGAAGTTGCTTTTGTCTATGGGTATAGACAGAGCCAACTTGCCATTGGGCGAGTCTATGTAGCAACGATTGCGACAAGTCTGCTTGATAAAGTTCTCCTCCACCTCCAATGAAATTGGTTCGCCATCCTTTACGGCGGCGAACCAACTTATAGGTGGAAGATAATAACAGGGCAGTGTGATATTGTTTTCTCCTGTTGTCATCTGATGTGTTTATTTTATGTTGTCCACGATGCTTCCTATGCGATTCCATCTTATACCGCGGAATCCCTTGCGGTCAGGATCGGATGACCACCACACGAAGATAGGTTTGCCCACGATGTGATCCTCTGGCACGAATCCCCAGTAGCGAGAGTCGGCAGAGTTGTGACGATTGTCACCCATCATCCAGTAGTAGTCCATCTTGAATGTGTATTTCTTCGCCAAGGTGCCGTTGATGTATATCTGTCCGTTTTTCACTTCCAGGTCATTGCCCTCATACACCTTTATCGGACGCTCGTAGATGGCGATGTTGTCCATGTTGAGGTCTATAGTGGCACCCTTCTTTGGTATCCATATAGGTCCATAGTTGTCGCAAGTCCATCCTGTGACAGCATTGAGAGGATAGAGATCGCCCACTCGTGTCTCCGTGTAGGGAGTGATGGACTTGATAATCTCCTTGTGCTTACGCAGTTCTGCCACCGCCTGCTTGGTGAGAGGCAGTGCACCTGTCATATTCATCGACGTGAGGTCTTCCTGGCTGATGTCAAGACTCTTGAGCAGGTCGTCATATCTCTCCATCAAGTCAAAGGTGCTCACACCCTTCTGAAACTCCAGCGTATACTTATACTGCACACGTTCTGGTTGCTTATTTGGTTTGCCGTCAAGATAGATTATCTTGTCCTTTATCTGCAGAGTCTGTCCTGGCAGACCTACACAGCGCTTGACATAGTTTTCGCGTCTATCGGTAGGTCGTGAGTCTATGTCGCCGAAGGTGTTGGGATTGTTGGCGATGTAGCGACGTCCTTTGGTATAGATATCCTTGAAGAAGTCATACTGCTGTTGGCGGTTGAGATTGCGGATGTCAAACGAGTCAGGACGCTCCTGCTCCCATATCTGGTAACCTATGTCGTAGGCTATCTGATAGAAGTCCTGATTGTTGTAAGGTGCTTCGGTGCAGATGGTGTCACCTGCGGGATAGTTGAAGACCACGATATCATTGAGTTGCACATTGCCCAGTCCCTTCACTCGACGGTAGTCCCAGTGAGGCCACTCTATGTAGCTCTTCACATTCACGATAGGCATGGTGTGCTGAGTGAGTGGCATGGTGAGTGGAGTCTGTGGGATGCGAGGTCCATAGCTCACCTTGCTCACGAAGAGGTAGTCGCCTGTGAGCAGACTCTTCTCGAGAGAGGATGAGGGGATGACATAGTTTTGGAAGAAGAACTGATTGATGAAATACACTGCCACCAGTGCAAATACCAATGCGTCCACCCATGACATGACGAATCTCACTGGACCTTCAGAGTCCTTCCACCACTGCCAGCGTATCTTCTTTGTGATGTAGACATCATAGATGAATGGCACTACTATCAGTCCCAGCCAACTCTTGAGCCACAAGAGGAAGAGGAGGTAGAGGACGAGTACTACAATGAACTTAGTCCACTGCACCTTCATATTGAGTTTTGCTTTCTCCTTGTCTATCATAATCAGAATTTAAACATGTCGGTGATTGTCAGCAGTCCGCTGTGGTCTTTGGTGTACTCTGCAGCAAGCACTGCTCCCAAAGCAAATCCGCGTCGTGAGTGTGCGTCGTGGGTGATGGTGATGCAGTCAGCCTCAGAGTCATAGCAGATGCTATGGATGCCAGGCACCTCGTCACGGCGTATGGAGTTGATGGTGAGTTTGTCTTTGTCCTCATGCTCTGCAGGGATGACGGTGCCGTCAGGTTGGGTGAGGCTTCCCATCTGCCAGTCCTTCTTGCGGTCCAGCTCTTCCACTATCTGCTCTGCCAGTGTGATGCCAGTGCCACTTGGGTGGTCAAGTTTGTGTATGTGGTGAGTCTCAGTCTCCTCTACGTCATACTGTGGGAAACCATTCATTATCTTTGCCAGATACTTGTTGACAGCGCTGAATATTGCCACGCCCACGCTGAAGTTGGATGCCCAAAAGAGAGTCTTGCCTTCTTCATTGCAAGCCTTCTTTACCTCATCGCCATGCTCCTTGAGCCAACCTGTGGATCCGCTGACCACCTTGACTCCTGCCTTCCATGCTTTCAGATAGTTGCCGAAAGCAGCTTGAGGTGCAGTAAACTCTATCGCAACATCAGCTGAGGCAAAAGCCTCGCTCTCAAAATCATCCTGATTGTCAATGTCAATGATACTTACAATCTCATGGCCTCTGCTGATGGCAATCTCTTCTATCATCTTGCCCATCTTGCCATATCCGATAAGTGCTATCTTCATCTTATACCTATATATACTTGTGATTAAATGCATTGCAAATTTACACTAATCACGCCACAATACAAAGATAATCACTGAATATTTGAACACATGGCCGTGCTATTCACTTTTTTTTTGTAGTTTTGTGCCTTAATGACACAAGGCATGGAGAAATTGCTACATTATGTGTGGAAGCACAAGATGTTTCCCCTGGATGGTTTTCTCACCCAGGACGGACAGTTCGTGGAGGTGCTTGACGTGGGTCTGCACAATATGGATGCTGGTCCTGATTTCTTTAATGCCAAGGTGCGCATAGGCAGTCAGATGTGGGCTGGCAATGTGGAACTACACATGAAGTCTTCGCAGTGGTATCTGCATGGTCACGACAAGGATGCCGCCTATGACAATGTGGTACTCCATGTGGCATGTGAACTCGACTCGGAGGTGAGAAATTCGCGTGATGAACTCATACCGCAAATAAAACTTGACATTCCATCGACGTTGCGCTCTAATTATGAGCATCTGCTCTCCGAGGACCGTTATCCGCGATGTTTCCGCATCATCCCCTCATTGCCGAAGTTTACGCTCCACTCATGGTTGTCGGCACTGCAGACTGAGCGACTGGAGCGCAAGACCTCCGACATACTGCAACGACTGGACCATTGCCGTGGGTCATGGGAGGAAGCCTTCTTTCAGACCCTGGCACGCAATTTCGGTTTTGGTGTCAATACGGATGCCTTTGAGGCATGGGCGCGACATATACCGCTCAAGGCTGTAGACCATCATCGTGACGACCTGTTTCAGATAGAAGCGATATTTATCGGACAGGCTGGACTACTCTGCGAGGAAGCCTTTCCCGAGCGTCATCGTCAGGCCATTGTAGAGGATGAATATTTCACCCGCATGAAGTCGGAATATGCTTATCTCGCCCATAAGTTCTCGCTCCAACCCATGGATAGTCAGATGTGGCGCTTCCTCAGATTGCGTCCGCAGAATTTCCCCACTGTCAGGCTTTCACAACTTGCCATGCTCCACTATAGCCGACAGGCTGACATTAGCCACATACTGGAGTGCACGTCCACCGAGCAGATAGCCAAAGCACTGCAGACGCAAGCCTCTGACTACTGGCAGACGCATTATGTCTTTGGTGAAGAGAGCATGCGCAGTGGCAAACATCTGTCACGCTCGTCTATTGACGTGCTGATGATAAATACCGTGATACCCACCATCTTCGCCTATGGCAAGTACACTTCCAATGACAAACTGGTCGATCGTGCGCTCGACTTGATGGAAGAACTTAAGGCGGAGAATAATAATATAGTGAGAATGTGGCATGAGTGCGGACTCGACGTGACCAGCGCTTCCGACACACAAGCCTTGATACAACTTAAGAAAGAATATTGCGACAAGAAGGATTGCCTGCGCTGTCGCATAGGTTACCAATATCTGAAGAAGAATGGACAAACTCTTTGAACTCGAAATGGAAGTGCGCGACTATGAGTGCGACATACAGGGCATAGTCAATAATGCTAACTATTTGCACTACTTGGAGCATACGCGCCATAAGTTTATAAAGACTATCGGACTCGACTTTGCTGCCTTGCACGAGATGGGCATAGACGTGGTCGTGGCGCGCATGAGTCTGCAGTATAAGATACCACTGCGTAGCGGAGATGCATTCCTGTCAAGACTACACATGACAAAGGAAGGCTTGCGCTATATATTTCATCAGGAAATCTATCGCAAGGAAGACTTGCGCATGTGTCTTAAAGCGAAAGTTGAGGCAGTATGCGTGATAGGTGGTAGACTGTCGGATTCGGTAGTTCTTGTAAACGCATTCTCTTCATATCTGCAATGAACGAACAAGAACAACTTGCCAGCATAGCGCTGACACAATTGCCTTACCTCTCCTTGGCTGCACTGCATGAACTCTATGACAGGTTTGGGACGGCAAGTCAGATAATGGAGCACCGCAATGACATCCGCGAGGTCTTGCCTGATGCATCACCGCGTCTTGTAGAAGCGTTTGCCAACGCGGCAGAGGCTATGAGTAGGGCAGAGGCTGAGTATCAGTGGGCGCAAGACAACAATGTGGAAGTCATCCCACTAGGTGCGTCATGCTATCCCAAGCGACTTGCGGAATGCTCCGACAGTCCTATGGTGCTCTATAGCAAGGGCAATGCTGACCTCAATGCACATAAGGTGATATCCATCATCGGTACACGACACTGCACGCTCTATGGACAGGATATCATAAGGCAGTTTGTCAAGGACCTACGCAACTATTGCCCCGAACTGCTTATCGTCAGCGGACTGGCCTATGGTGTAGATATCAATGCTCACCGCGAAGCGCTTGCCAACGGCTATCCCACAGTGGGTGTCCTGGCACATGGCCTTGATCAGATATATCCTTATTCGCATCATGCTACTGCAGGTGAGATGCTTGCCAACGGCGGACTGCTCACGGAGTACATGAGCCAAACGGTTGTCAAGAAGGGCAACTTTGTGCAGCGCAATCGCATCGTGGCTGGTATGGCGGATGCCACCATCCTCGTGGAGAGTGCTTCCAAGGGTGGCGGACTCATCACACTTGGCATAGCCAATGATTATAATCGCGATACCTTCGCCTTCCCTGGACTAGTGAACGCTCCCTATAGTCAAGGATGCAATAATAGCATACGTGATAATCGGGCTTCACTCATCACATGTGCAGAGGATTTCGTGAAGGCTATGGGATGGATGGATGATGCGGCTCTCGTGGAAGCGAAGAAAAGAGGAATAGAAAGACAGATATTTCCCGATATCACAGCAGAAGAACAAAAGATAGTGGACATACTGCAGGAAACAAACAATCTGCAGATAAATGTCCTCACCGTGAAATCGTCAATACCAATCAACAAACTGACATCACTACTCTTCTCTCTCGAGATGAAGGGCGTGATAAAAACAATGGCAGGAGGATGTTACCATTTGATATAAAAGGAGGGGTGTTTCTTGCCCCGATGGAAGACGTCACCGACATAGGATTTCGTCTTCTATGTAAGCGTTTTGGAGCCAGCATGGTCTACACTGAGTTTGTCAGTGCTGAGGCTCTGGTGCGCTCCATCAGTTCGACAGTGAAGAAACTTACCATTGCCGAGGAGGAACGTCCCGTCGGCATACAAATCTACGGACGTGACGTGGAGGCGATGGTGGAGGCGGCAAAGATAGTGGAGAGTGAGGCTCATCCTGATGTGATAGATCTCAACTTCGGTTGTCCTGTGAAGAAAGTGGCAGGCAAGGGTGCTGGTGCGGGCATGCTGCGCAATGTGCCTCTACTGCTTGACATAGTGGAGAATGTGGTGAAGGCGGTCAATACGCCTGTCACAGTGAAGACTCGCTTGGGATGGGATATACCGACAATGCTCGATGCTTCGCTGAGCATTCCAGGTGCAGACCACAGACCATTTATCGTGGAACTCGCCGAACGTCTGCAGGACCGTGGCGTGCAGGCTCTCACCATCCATGGACGTACCCGCTCGCAGATGTATACTGGCGATGCCGACTGGACTCTCATCGGTGAGGTGAAGCGCAATCCTTATATGCACATCCCTATTATAGGCAATGGCGATATAAAAAATCTTGATGAGGCTGATCGTGCATTCCAGACATATGGTGTGGATGCGGTGATGATAGGTCGTGCCACTTTCGGTCAACCGTGGCTCTTCTCTCGCAAACCTCTGACACTCGATGAGAAGATAGACGTGCTGGAGGAGCAACTGCGCATCAATGTGGAGCGCATCGATGAATATCGCGGTATACTACATACACGTCGCCATCTGGCAGCGACGCCTGTATTCAAAGGTATTCCCGACTTTCGTCAGACTCGCATAGCCATGCTTCGTGCCGACAATATGCATGACCTAATGCAAATCCTTGAGGAGTGCAGAGAAAGATTGCGCCTACTTTCTAATCCTCACTCTTGAGTTTAGGCAGTGAGATATCAAACCTCACTGCGAGGAATCGCATGACGCATATGGCAAGGAAGGTGGCAAGTGAGGTCACCTCTACGTTTACCCCAAGAGTGTAGAGCAACCAGTAGAATGCACCACCCACGATGCATGCCATGGCATAAAACTCCTTTTGGAAGATGATGGGCGCGGTGTTGAGGAGTATGTCACGGATGACACCTCCCGCCGAACCCGTGATGCATCCCATGGCAATAGCCACCCAGAAGGGATGACCACACATGAGGGTCTTTTGTATGCCTACCACGGTGAATAGGGCTAGACCAATGGTGTCGAATACAAACCAGGTGTTGTCCAAATGCTTGAGGTATTTGCTGAATACAATGACAAATACTTGAGCCAATAAGGTGCAACCCATATACATGCCGTTGGTCATCCAGAAAGGGGTGACGCCGAGCATCAGGTCACGCAGTGTTCCGCCTCCGATGGCTACGGCGATGCCACACACAAAACCGCCAAACCAGTCGAAATGTCTATATGCTGCCTGTCGAATGCCAGAGATGGCAAAGGCGAAGGTGCCGAGAAACTCCAGTGTACGAAGGAATCCGTCGGTTATTATTTCATTGTTCATCGTTATTCTTTTACTGTGTTTATGGGTTTGCCTTCGGCGAAAGCCTTTATATTGCCAAGTGCTATGTCCATTAGTCGCTGGCGTGCTTCCACCGTGCCCCATGCCATATGTGGAGTGATGAAGGCATTATTGCACTTAAACAGAGGATTGTCAGCCTCGGGCGGTTCTTGACACATCACGTCTGTGGCATAGGCAGCGATGCGTCCTTCCTGTAGTGCATCTGCCACATCATGCTCATTGACAAGCGGTCCGCGTCCAGTGTTCACAAGTATAGTGCTTGGTTGCATCATAGCAATCGTGTCACGATTAATCATCTCTTTGGTGTCGTTAGTGAGAGGACAATGTAGCGAGATGATGTCGCAAGTGCTGAAAAGAGTGTCAAGACTACATTTTGTTATTCCGTCAGGCAGTTCGTCCTGCTGTTTACTTGTGAAGGCGTATACCTCTGCGCCAAAGGCAAGAGCAATCTTTGCCACCTTGCGTCCGATATTGCCCAGCCCGATGATACCCATCTTCATCGAAGCCAGTTCGCGTATCCTCGCATCCCAATAGCAGAAGTCTAGATTAGCGCTCCAGCGTCCATTGCGGTTTTCGTCAGCATATAGGTCCACTCTATTCAATACATTGAGAATAAGAGCAAAGACATGTTGTGCCACGCTGTCGGTGCTATAGGCTGGAATATTGGTCACCGTCACTCCATGACGGCATGCTGCCTTGATGTCCACGGCATTGTAACCAGTGGCGAGTACGCCGATATATCTTAGTTTGGGCAGTTGTTGCAGTTCGTCTTCACCGAGGTACACCTTATTGGTCAGTACCGCGTCAGCATCCACTGCCCTTTCTATCAGTTCTTCTGGGGTGGTGCGCTCATAGACGGTGACCTCGCCCAACTGTTGGAGAGGTTTCCATGAGAGGTCACCCGGATTAGCCGCATGACCATCGAGAATAACAATCTTCATCTTGTGTATTGTTTTTATATTGTCCTGCCCAATGAGGGCAGTATAGGTAGTAATCAGTCTTCCCTAAATCTGTCACCCCAGCATGAGAGCATGTTGTGATAGAGTTTTTCTTCTGCTGGCGAATGTTGTGGATGCCACAGACGAGTCTGTTGTAAGTCGTCAGGCATAAACTGTTGCACCACAAAGTGGCCAGGATAGTCATGAGCATACTTGTAGCCATCGCTGTAGCCCAGTTCTGCCATCAGTTTTGTAGGAGCATTGCGCAGGTGCAGAGGTACAGGCAGGTTGCCCGTCTGCTTCACTGTCTGCAAGGCGGAGTTGATACCGAGATAAGCAGAGTTGCTCTTTGGCGACGTGGCAAGATACACCGCTGCTTCGGCAAGCGGTATACGTCCTTCAGGCCAACCTATCTTCATCACTGCATCAAAGGCAGCATTGGCTATCAGCAATGCATTAGGATTGGCAAGTCCGATATCTTCAGCGGCAGAGATGACAAGGCGTCGGGCGATGAACTCTGGGTCTTCACCACCCTCTATCATACGCGCCATCCAGTAGAGCGCTGCATCGGGGTCAGACCCGCGTAGACTTTTGATAAAAGCCGACACGATGTCATAGTGCATCTCCCCGTCTTTGTCGTAGGCTAAAGGATTCTGTTGTAGGCGACTGACCACCTTCTCGTCAGTGATGACCACCTCTTCCTCAGATTCGGCTTCTACCACCAATTCGAGTATGTTGAGTAGTTTGCGTGCGTCGCCTCCCGAATAGCGCATCATGGCATCAGTCTCCTTCAGCACTACATGGCGTCGCTTCATCTCCTCGTCTTCTGTTATCACGCGGTCAAGGAGTTCCTGTAGATCTTGTTTGTCAAGCGGTTTGAGTACGTATAGTTGACATCTGGAGAGCAGAGGCCGTATCACTTCAAACGATGGATTCTCCGTCGTGGCACCGATGAGAGTGACTACACCTTGTTCCACAGCGCCAAGGAGAGAGTCCTGTTGCGATTTGGAGAACCGATGTATCTCGTCAATGAAAAGGATAGGGGAGGCAGCATTGAAAAAGCGACCAGACTTAGCGCGCTCTATGACATCGCGCACATCCTTCACTCCACTTGTCACGGCGCTGAGCGTGTAGAATGGAGTTTCTAACTTATTGGCGATAATCTGCGCCAATGTGGTCTTGCCTACTCCTGGAGGTCCCCATAGAATAAACGAAGAGATGTGCCCTGCGTCTATCATACGGCGCAAGATGGCACCCTCGCCGACAAGGTGTTTCTGCCCCACATACTTGTCGAGTGAGGTAGGACGCATTCTTTCTGCAAGGGGTTTGCTCATGTCTATGGGTCGTGTTGATTGGATGTGCAAAAGTAAGTCAAAAATGTGGTATTGCAAAGAATAAGGAGTTATTTTTGGTTATTGACCAGTGTATATCATTGAGGTGGTGACACTTAATGTTAAAAAAGCATTGTAGAATGAACAAAATACTTAATTAACATGTGAAAATAACGGAAAATAGAATAAATCTGACTACCTTTGCAACCTATAATTATCAATACGCAAACACTGCAAATATGAGAAAACAACTGCTGTCAATGGCCTCGTTCGCACTGGCAATCACTACATTGTCATCGTGTTTGGGCGAAAGCACCAGCTACACATACTACAATGACGCAGCCATAACGGCATTCAAACTTGGTACGCTCAAGCGTGTCTTTACGGTAAAAAACTATAATGCCACCAAAGATAGTTCCTATGTGAAGACTCTTGACTGCTCGGGCTATTCTTTCTACATCGACCATGCGAATGGTGAGATATGGAATCAGGACTCACTGCCTACAGGCGTCGATGCATCCAAGGTGATATGCACCATCACTACCAAGAACTCCAGTTCGGCAGCCCTAAAAAGCATGACGAGCGATACCTTGTCGTGGTATAGCAGTACTGACTCAATAGATTTCTCTTCTCCACGCCAGATTGTCGTATACAACTCTAACGGTTCGGCAACCAAGAAATACAATGTCAAGGTGAATGTTCATCAAGAGGAGGCTGACTCTTGCGTATGGACACAACTCTTGAGTACCAATAGTCAGATAGCGCCTCTCACGGAGATGAAGGCTTTGTCTGATGGTGCTAAGATATATCTCTTCGGTATTGATGGTGATAAGTTGAAGCTCTTCACATCGCCTGTGTCAGATGGTAGAGTGTGGTCAAATGTGACCCTCCCAGAGTCACTCAGCACAGAGTCGCTGAAGAGCATGACGATAAAGGGTGGTAAGATATACACCGTCAACAATGGTAGTGTGCTCGTATCTGACAATGGCGCAGACTGGACATCTGTGGCTGAGGCTGGACTGAAACAAATAGTTGCAGCGTCTACGGCAAATCTCTATGCTCTTTCGTCTGACAATAAACTGATGGCATCTACTGATAATGGCGCTACATGGACGGAAGAGACTCTCGATGCTGACGCAAGCTTGCTTCCTACTCAAGATATAGCTTTCTCCTACCGCGCGCTTCGAACCAATAATTATGCAGACAAGGTGGTGATTATTGGTAATAGAAACCCAGAAGAGTTTGGAGACGATACTACAGCCGTAGTATGGTCAAAGGTGGACGAATATAGTGATGGTGCGCGCAAGAATGCATGGAACTATGTCGAGTTTGCTGCTGACAATAAACATATGGCTCCGATGGCGCACAATTGGCAGACAGTGTATTATGACAACAATATAAAGGCAATAGCTGGTAGTAGTATAAAGGGTACGACAAAGGCTTTGTCAAAGATATACAATAGTGGCGATGATGGTATCACATGGCAGAAAGACAGTGTGATCTCATTGCCAAGCGGATTCTCGTCGAGCGAGACATCATTTGCCATGGTGGCTGACGGCGTGAACTCCGTATGGGTAATATGTGGCGGTACTGGTCAGGTGTGGAAGATGCGCATCAACAGAATTGCCTGGAAAGAAGAAGACAAATATATCAAAGAGTAGACAGACTACGACGGTGAAGAGTATCCCGCGACTTGCTTTCCTGCTTGTCTGTGCTGTGGCGATGGCAATGCCTACCCATGCACAAACAGAACCTGAATACCTGATGGAGATAGGAGCAGGAGTAGGAGTGATGTCTTATGAGGGAGACTTCAACGGTAATATACTGAAAGATATGCAGCCTGCGGCATCCATAGTGATGCGACGACTGCTCAATCCAAGACAGGGATTTCGCTTCGCCTTGGGCTACGGCAAGATAAAAGGCAAATCTGACAATAGCAATACGGCATATCCTGACTACTCCACACCCGCATACAAGCATGGTGATGTCTACAGTTTCAATAAAACACTTGTGGACCTGAATGTCACTTATGAATACAACTTCTGGCCTTATGGCACAGGTAAGGAGTATCGCGGGGCAAAGAAAATAACGCCATTCCTTTTTATCGGACTGGGTACTACATATGTCAATGGTGGTGGAAGTAGCACTATGACAGCCAACCTGCCGATAGGAGTGGGAGTGAAATATAAATTGGCACAGAGACTTAATCTCAATCTGGACTGGACGATGCACTTCACATTGAGCGACAAACTCGATGGCGTGCAGGATCCTTATCAGGTGAAGACAAGCGGATTATTTAAAAACTCTGATTGCTACTCCACACTGAAAGTGAGCATCACCTACAGTTTCAAGGAAAAGTGTAGGGTGTGTCATAATCAGGACGAGTGAACAAATACTATCTAATGGATAAGACCACAGAATTGGACATGCAGCGCATACCAGAGCACATTGCCATCATCATGGACGGCAATGGCAGATGGGCGACAGAGCGAGGCAAAGAGCGTAGCTACGGCCACCAGGCTGGAGTAGACACGGTGCGCAGGATTACATCCGAGTGCACACGCCTTGGTGTGAAATATCTCACGCTATATACTTTCTCAACAGAAAACTGGAATCGCCCTGCCGACGAGGTTGCCGCTCTTATGGGTCTGGTGCTCACATCTCTCGAGGACGAAATATTCATGAAGAATAATGTGCGCTTCCGTGTCATCGGTGATATGGGACGTCTGCCTGAACAGGTAGTCAAGAAACTGCAGGAGACAATGGAGCACACTGCTAATAACGATGCCATGACTATGGTGGTGGCTCTGAGCTATTCGTCAAGATGGGAGATAGTGGAGGCTGCAAAGAAAATTGCTGCTGAAGTGAATGAAGGAAAGATTAATGTCGGGGATATAACGGAGGAAATGGTAAGCCGTAGTCTTACTACGAGTTTTATGCCCGACCCTGATCTCCTCATAAGAACGGGTGGCGAACTGCGTATCAGCAACTACCTGCTATGGCAGATAGCTTACTCCGAACTCTATTTCTGCGACACTTATTGGCCTGACTTCTCTGAGGATGACTTGCATAAAGCCATATACTGCTATCAGCAGCGCCAACGCAGGTTTGGTAAGACGGAAGAACAAGCAGAACAGGAACTAAAGGATAAGAAGTAAAAAGAACAGGAATCATAAGGCCTCAGTGCCGACAACATACTCACAACATAATGAAGTATCAATTTCGTAGATTAGTGTCACTGGCAGCATTCTGCCTCATTGCCGGAGTGCAGCTGTCGGCACAAGACAAGATAGTGAACCCCGAGGTCAATTATGCCGGAAGTCCACGCCAATGCCGTATCGCAGGCTTGGCTGTCACAGGTATAGAGGGATATGAGGATAATCTGCTCATCGGTATCTCCAATCTGTCGGTAGGACAGGAGATTTCCGTGCCGGGCACAGAGATAACTGATGCCGTGAAGAGATTTTGGAAGCATGGTTTGTTTTCTGACGTGTCCATATCCATCGACTCCATCATAGGCCGTGACGCTTATCTGCATATCAACCTTGCTCCTCTGCCACGCGTCTCACAAATCAACTACTATGGATTGAAGAAGTCGGAGCGTGAGGATATGCAGGAGAAGCTCGGTATGATGAAGGACTATCAGATTACTCCTTCCATGATAGATAGAGCGAAGATTCTTGCAAAGAAATACTTTGATGACAAGGGCTTTAATGATGCGGAGATAAGCATCGTACAGCATGATGATGTATCAAAGAAGAACTTTGTTATACTCGATGTTACCGTTGACAAGAAGCAGAAAAAGCGCGTGAAGAACATCATCATCGTGGGCAATGACAAACTGTCAAATTCTAAGATAAAGGGTAGCCTCTTCAAGAAGGGTGCTTTCGCCAAGACTCACGAGGCTAACAAGCTCGGTAACTTCTTCAAGTCAAAGAAGTATACTCCTGAGAGATGGAAGACTGATAAGAAGAACCTTATCGACAAATACTACGAGTATGGTTATCGTGATGCGCACATCGTAGAGGATAGTGTGTGGAATTATGATGACAAGCACGTAAATATATATATAAAGGTGGACGAGGGCCAGCAGTATTTCCTCCGCAATATCTCTTGGGTGGGAAATACGGTTTATCCTACGGAGCGTCTGAGCCAGGTTCTCGGTATGAACAAGGGTGATGTCTACAATCAGAAACTCATGAACAAACGACTCACTGAGGATGAGGATGCTGTGGGCAATGCTTATTGGAACAATGGTTACTTGTTCTACTCTCTTGATCCGGTAGACGTGAATATTGATGGTGACTCCATCGATGTGGAGATGAGAATCACTGAAGGTCCTCAGGCAAGAATCAACCGCGTGAGAATCAATGGTAATGACCGTTTGTATGAAAACGTGATACGACGTGAATTGCGCACAAAGCCAGGTGACTTGTTCTCTAAGGAGGCACTGCAGCGTTCGGCTCGTGAACTCGCTTCCATGGGACACTTCGATCCTGAGGCTGTCAATCCTGACGTGAAGCCTGATACGGAAAATGGTACGGTGGATATCAACTGGGATCTGAAGCAGAAGTCAAACGACCAGGTGGAGTTCTCTCTCGGATGGGGACAGACAGGTGTCATCGGCCGTATCGGACTTAAGCTCAATAACTTCTCTATGGCCAACCTCTTCCGTAAGAATGCGGAGCATCGTGGCATTATGCCAATCGGTGATGGTGAGACCATGTCTATCTCGGCACAGACCAATGGTTCTTACTATCAATCATACAATGTAGGATACTCTACATCATGGTTTGGTGGCAAACGACCAATACAGTTCTCTACCTCTCTCTTCTACTCAAAGCAGACTGATGTGTCGAGCACCTACTATAATAGTGGTTACATGAGCAACTACTATAACTACCTCTACGGATACGGCAGTTCTTACTACAATAACTACGAGAACTACTATGATCCTGACAAGTATGTGCAACTCTTCGGAGCTTCGCTCGGTTGGGGTAAGCGTCTACGTTGGCCTGATGACTATTTCGTATTGTCAGTGCAGTTGTCATATACTCGTTATATGCTGAAGAACTGGAGCTACTTCCTGATGACCAATGGTAATGCTAACAATATCAACCTCGGTATCAGCCTTAGCCGTACATCTACCGACAACCAACTCTTCCCACGTCGAGGAAGCGAGTTCTCGGCATCTGTTACCATCACTCCACCATGGTCACTATGGGACGGCAAAGACTATGAGCACCTTGCCACCAATAGCAAGTCTGCCACATATGAGAAGGAACAGCAGGAGAAATATAGATGGATAGAATACCATAAGTGGAAGTTTAAGGCTCGTACCTATACAGCCCTTACCTCCGCACAGAAGTGCTTCGTACTGATGACACGTGTGGAGATGGGTATTCTCGGTAGTTACAATAAATACAAGAAGTCACCATTCGAGACCTTCTACATGGGTGGTGATGGTATGTCTGGATATTCCACATCTTATGCAGAGGAGACCATCGGCCTTCGCGGTTATGAAAACGGAGCACTCACTCCTTACGGCTATGAGGGATATGCCTACGACCGTCTGTCACTCGAGTTGCGTTATCCATTCCTTCTTGGCAACACCACCATCTATGGTCTCGGATTCGTCGAGGGTGGTAATGCTTGGACATCTGTGAAGAACTTCAATCCTTTCGACATGAAGCGTTCTGCAGGTGTGGGTGTGAGAATATTCCTCCCGATGGTCGGACTTATGGGTATTGACTGGGCTTACGGATTTGATAAAGTCTTTGGTTCAAAGGGCGGAAGCAACTTCCACTTCGTGCTCGGACAGGAATTCTAAGAAAGTGTATTTTATAAATAAGAATATTATGAAAAAGTTGATGGTTATCTGCGTGATGGCTATAGTTGCCATCAGCGCGTCGGCACAGAAATTTGCTTTGCTCGACATGGAGTATATACTAAAGAATGTGCCTGCCTATGAGCGTGCCAACGAACAGCTCAACCAGGTGAGCAAGAAGTGGCAAGCTGAGATAGAAGCTCTCAATACTGAGGCTGGCACTATGTATAAGAACTATCAGAATGAGGTGGTCTTCCTCTCAGAAGAGCAGAAGAAGGAGAAGCAGGAGGCTATCATGAAGAAGGAAAAGGAGGCAAGCGAACTCAAGCGTAAGTACTTCGGACCTGAAGGTGAACTATTCAAGAAGCGTGAGGCTCTCATCACTCCTATCCAAGAAGAGATTTACAACACGGTGAAAGAGATTTCCGAACTGCGTGGCTATAGCCTTGTGCTTGATCGCGCATCCGACTCAGGCATCATCTATGGTTCGCCTAAGGTGGACATAAGCAATGAGGTGCTACAGAAGCTCGGTTATGGTACAAACTAAAACCTTGACTCCGTGTCAGTGTAAACAGAATAATAACAACTAAAATAAATACTAAGAAATGAAGAAATTTATTGTAATGGCGCTTCTTTGCGCACCATTGAGCATCTTCGCACAGCAGAAGTTTGGTCACATCAATGCTCAGGAAGTGTTGACAAGTATGCCAGAGTACAGCATCGCCAATGGCGAGATCGAGGCAAAGGCTAAGGAATTCCAGAATCAGATGCAGGAGATGCAGACTGAATTCCAGCGCAAAGCTGAGGAGTATGACAAGGCTAAGGCTACAATGCCTGCTACCAAACAGCAGGAGACAGAGACCGAACTGCAAGGTCTTTATACTAAGCTCCAGCAGGCTGGTCAGGACTATCAGCAGCAGCTCGAGAAACTGCGTCAGGAGAAGCAGCAGCCTCTCTACACTAAGTTGATGAATGCTATCGCTACTGTAGGCAAGACTGGCGGATATGTTTATATCATGGACATCAACACTGCCCTCTATACCAATGACGCCATCAGCGAGGATGTCACTGCAAAGGTAAAGAGCGAACTTAAGAAGTAAATAGATATATGTGGGCATGACGGATGCTATCACTAATTGATGATGGCATCCATCTCGCTCATTCATCACCACCTGTAATAGCTATCTTATGAAAAGGATTATGTTGATGCTGGTGGTCATCGTGGCCACCTTATCGGTTTCAGCACAGGAAACAGTCGACTTCCGCTATGGATGTGTCAGCTACAACACTGTACTGAAGGCTATGCCTGAATATGAAAAGGCTGAAGCTGACCTCGAGGCATTGAGACTGAAGTATGATGCCGAGACAAAGGCATCGGAGGAGGAATTCAATGCCAAATATGAAGTGTTCCTCAGTGAGTACGCCAACTATGCACCTTCCATTCTGAAGAAGCGTCAGGCCGAACTTGAGGATATGATGAAGCGCAATGAGAACTTCCGTGCAGTGACCGTGCGACTCCTCAAGCAGTCACGTGAAGAGATGCTCCAACCGGTAAAGGACAAACTCAATGCCATCATAAAGAGTATAGCGCAGCACTATTCGCTCGCTTTCGTACTCAATACTGATTCTGATGCTGTGCCATATCTCAATACCGGCATGGCATACAATATCACCGCTGCTGTGCAGGAAGCCATCAAGCAGTAGGCCGTTTATAGATTATTTTCCCTAATTATGTTTTCTCAAGCAGCAGGTCCTATAGGCATCTTTGACTCCGGCTACGGAGGTCTGACCATTCTCCATGAGATTCGCCAGATGCTTCCGCAGTATGATTATCTTTATCTCGGAGACAATGCGCGTGCTCCTTATGGTAACCGTTCTTTTGAGGTGGTATATAAGTTTACGCGTCAGGCAGTGCTCAAACTCTTTGAGCGTGGATGCCATCTTGTAATCTTAGGATGTAACACTGCTTCGGCAAAAGCTCTTCGCTCTATACAACAGAGAGATCTTCCCGAATTGTGTCCCGACCGCCGTGTGCTTGGCATTATCCGTCCTACTGCGGAGGCTATAGGTGACCTCACGACATCCAAGCACATTGGCGTGCTTGCCACTGAGGGTACAGTGCGTAGCCGTAGTTATAGTCTCGAGATAGCAAAGTTGCATCCAGAGATTAAGGTTTCTGGTCAGGCTTGTCCTCTATGGGCTGCCATTGTTGAGGCCAATGAAGCTGACTCTCCTGGTGCTGACTACTTTGTGCGCAAGCGCATAGAGCAACTCATGCTCAAGGATCCAAAGATTGACACCATCGTTTTGGGATGCACTCATTACCCGCTACTGATGAATAGCATCGTGAGAAACACACCGCCAGGAGTGCGTGTAGTGCCACAAGGTTCCTATGTGGCATCGTCTCTCCAAGACTATCTTGAGCGACATCCTGAGATAAAGGACAAGTGCACCACTCGTGGCAAATGCCTCTACCTTACTACTGAGAGCGAAGAGAGGTTTAAGGAGTGTGCACGGATTTTCCTGCATGAAGATGTCAATGTGGAACAAATCACATTAGGGTAACCATATTACTTGCGCCGCTGCCATCGGGTAGCGGTAATCGTTTTACGTCATAACTAAACTAATCGTATGAACCTGAAGAAAACCATTCTTTCGATGGCTCTTTGCCTTAGTGTGCTTTGTGCATATGCACAGCGCACTTTTGAGGTAGACCTATGGGCTGGCAATCCCGTAGTAGAAAGTTCCGAACCTACAGACACTGCCAAACTATATGCCTTTCTGCCCGCAGAAAAGAAGGCTACTGGCCGTGCTATTATAATCTGCCCTGGCGGAGGCTATTCCTCTCTTGCAATGAATCATGAAGGTAAAGACTGGGCGCCATTCTTCAATAGAATGGGTATAGCAGTCTTCGTGCTTAAATATCGCATGCCACATGGCAATAAGAAGGTGCCAGTGAGTGATGTAGAACAAGCCATGCGTATGGTGCGCGTCAATGCCAAGAATTGGAATGTAAATGCAGATGACGTGGGTATTATGGGATTCTCTGCCGGCGGACACCTGGCATCTACACTTGCTACTCATGCCAAGTCAGATGTGATGCCTAACTTCCAGATTCTCTTCTATCCAGTGATAACCATGGATCCTGCCTTTACCCATAAGGGTTCGCATGACAATTTCCTCGGTGAGCGTCCCAAGAAGAAAGATCAATTGGAATATAGCAATGACATACAGGTGTCGAGAGTTTGTCCACCAGCACTTATCATCTTGTCTGACGATGATGATGTGGTGGTGCCAGCCAATGGTGTGAACTACTATACCGAATTATACAAGCATGATGTCCCAGCAAGCATCATTGTTTATCCCACTGGCAAGCATGGTTGGGGCATGAATCCACAGTTTCCTTACCATGTGGAAATGCTCATGAATCTTAGGGCTTGGCTTGACAACCAATAAAGATGATATGTCATCAAGAGCATTATACACCACGTGCCCAACCCCGCGCTTTGTTCGCTGGCGGTGTTGGGCACGATAGTGGCCATTTTTATGGCGAGTGTTTGTTTTGACTGGGTTAGAAGATTCGTGGGCAGAAAGTGAACTGATGCTTGCTACAAGTTAGTGACGTGCAAACAATAGCCAATAACTATGCCCTCTCTATCTTATAGCAGAGCCTTGATTTCTGCGTCCAGGTCCTTTATCTGAGCATCACGCTTATATGGTGTAGCGTCTTTGTTTATGAGGAAGAATGTAGGTATAGCTTGGAGATTAAACCTTGATATGTACTGGCTATTACCTCCGTCAGGGTCATTGACTGATATCCATGGCAGAGCCGCTGTCTGAGTCTTCCAGAAGTGCTGATTCTCATCGAGAGATACCTGGTATATCTCAAGTCCCTGTGCGTGATATTTGTTGTAGAGGTCACGCATCATCATAATGCGCTTTGTAGTGCCCTCAGTAGCAAATGAGCAGAAATCAAGTATCACTACGTGTCCCTTCAAGTCAGACAACTTTCGCATATTACCCTTGTTGTCACGCAGAGCCACGTCAATTATTCCTGACATGTCCACCTTATTGGCATCGATGACCTGCTCGTCGCGTGCCTTCAGTATGCGAGAGTCTTTCATTCCCTCTATGGCGATGTTGTGCAGATTCTCGCCACGCTCCGAACCCGGATGGAATGTATCCCAACTGGTAGCCACTGCTGCGTACACCTTCACGTCATCCACATTCTCACGAGGATTGAATATCAGATGATATGCATTACCCAATACTACTGTCTGGAAGAGCGCAAAGTAAGAGTAGGACTTGTTTGGTTCTACAAAGATATAGCGTGACTTCACCATATTCTTGTATTTCTCCAGTGTCACATTGATGCTATCCTCCACTGCGCTTACCTTTAATTGTGGGTCACGGATGATATTGTTAATCTGCGCCTGCAAGTTCATCTGATGCATAGCCAGTTCCTGTATCTTACTACAGTTGTCCGACCCCTCCACCTTATATTTATATGACATCGAAGGATAGTCCGCGCTAACGCTTACTGTCTCTGTGGAGTCTATGGACAGGTTGATAATCTGGTTGGCTATTCTCAAGCGGTAGAATTCCGGTTCGTCACTGCTCAGTTCCTTAAAGTCAAACTCGCCATTGTCTGCAAGTTTCACCGAGTCAATCTTTGTCACTCCGTCAAGGCCTACATTCTCAAGATACAGCATGGAGTCCTTGGCACTTGAGATATTGCCTTTGATGACAAACTTTCCATTGTCGTCACAACTGACAATGCACAAGGCTGCTGCCATAACGGCCACAACCGACATAATATTTATCTTTTTCATTCTATCACATTTTATTATATAATGCAAAGTTAGGAAAATTAAACGAATTCCACCACATACCGCTATGTCTTTTCTTTTTACGACGTCACTTAGAAAGTGGAGTTTACTTATTCTCTCCTTCTATAACTCACACTTATAGTTGATTACAAGGATACCATTAGAC
>CAVABU010000027.1:0-23402 GCA_963586965.1 Gemmiger formicilis | reverse complement strand
GCGCAATTGTTGATGGTTTGACTCCCGAGAAGGACGACATCATGTCACCTAAGTTTAGAAATTCCGCTTTCTTCAATACCAACCTTGACCTTATGCTTCGCAGAATGGGTGTCAAAACTGTCGTCTTGGCTGGCACACAGTATCCTAACTGCGTGAGAGGTACTGCTAATGATGCTATGAGCTATGACTACGAGACGGTCATTTGCACTGACGCTTGCTCTGCTAAGACTCCAGAAGTCGCCGAAGCAAACGTATTCGACATGAAGAACATGGGCATCAAGTGCATTTCTCTCGAAGAAGTCAAGAAAGAATATTAATAATCGCCTCAATCCCACGACACATGAGAAAGGTGTTATTAGGAATACTATCAGCCATTGCCACCCTTCCCCTCTCTGCGCAAGAGAGGAAGATGGCATGGTTTGACAATGTGAGAGTTTCAGGATTTGCCATCGCGCAATATCAGTATGCTACCCCAAAGGACAACGCTTCCAACACATTCAATCTGCGCATGGCTCGCATTGCCTTAGACGGCAGGGTGGCCAAAGATTTTTATTGGAAGACACAGATACAAATCAATGGCAACACCTCCACGCTGGGTTCTTCACCAAGACTTGTTGACCTCTTCGTGGAATGGCAAAAGCACAAGTGGCTATACGCAAGAATTGGTGAGTTTCAGGTGCCCTTCACTTTTGAGAGCCCCATTCACCCTGTAGACGTAGGATTTATGGACAATGGACAGGCTGTACTCAAACTCACAGGGTATGCTGACCGCAGTGGACAGCACTCAAGTAATGGACGAGACATCGGCATTATGTTGCAAGGCGACATTCTGCCTAATGCTCACGGCCGAAACCTTGTGCACTATGCCGTCAGCGTCGTCAATGGACAGGGCATCAATACAAAGGATGTCGACCAAAAGAAGAACATTGTCGGAAGCCTTTGGGTTATGCCTATCGATGGCATGAGAATCGGCGTCTCTGGATGGGAAGGTTCGTATGCGAGAAAAGGCAATTGGACTGACGAGACCACTGGCGAGGCTCAGACGGGTGTCAGAAGTTTGCCTCAACATCGTTATGCCATCAGCGCTGACTACGTCAAAGATGGTTGGACATTTAGATCGGAATACATCCACTCCACTGGCAAGGCTTTCGCCAAGACCATGCAGAATAGCAATGACGCGAGCGCAAGCGACTGCTCCTTGTCGTCTGCGGGCGATGAGGCAGATGGCTTCTACGTATTGGGCATCGCTCCTGTAGTAAAAAACAAGGTAAACGTCAAGGCGCGTTACGATCTTTACCGCAACGATGCCACATGGGACTCATCCAAGGCTTTCTATGAGATAGGTGGCGACTACTATTTCGCCAAGAATCTCAAGTTCTCTATGGAATATGCCTTGGTCAATGACCGCACGCTCAGCAAGCACAACTATAATATGCTTAACGCAGAACTTTCTATCAAATTCTAAGTTAGCATCATAGCTAACTACCCAAAAGAGTGGTATCCTCTACGGACACCACTCTTTAATTTTTTACGGTAAGATATATTGATTACTTTACCTTTGCTACGATAGCTTTGAAAGCTGCAGGATTGTTGACAGCGAGGTCAGCAAGCACCTTGCGGTTGATTTCGATGTTTGCCTTGTGAAGGGCGCCCATCAGCTGTGAGTAGCTAAGACCCTCGATACGTGCTGCAGCGTTGATACGCTGGATCCAGAGAGCGCGGAAGCTGCGCTTCTTGTTACGACGATCGCGGTAAGCGTATGTCAAACCTTTCTCCCAAGTGTTCTTGGCTACAGTCCACACATTCTTGCGTGCGCCATAATAACCCCTGGTCAACTTCAGAATACGAGTCCTCTTTGCCTTAGAGGCAACATGATTTACACTTCTTGGCATAGTTTTCTTTCTTCTTTAAATATTAAACAATAGGGGTTAATTAACGCAGACAAAGGAGGTCACGAACCTGCTTTACGTTGGTCTGATCCACGAGGGTGAAACCGAGCAGATTTCTCTTCTGCTTCTTTGTCTTCTTTGTAAGAATGTGGCTGTGGAAAGCGTGACGACGCTTAATCTTACCAGTACCGGTGAAAGAAAAACGCTTCTTAGCGCCGGAATTTGTCTTTACTTTTGGCATTTTGTTTGAAATTAAATTGTTATTGATAAATCTCTGACCTCCACCATACTGCACATCCCCGAGGGGAACTTCCGGCAGACGTGAGGTAGACGGCAACGCATACCAACGCGCAGCACGTCTTTTGTATTACTTAGCTTATTCTTCTTCGAATTTGAGATTCTTCAGAGCATCAGCGCCTTTCACATTGCCAAGGCCATTTTCTGCAGCTCTCTGCTCTGCCTCGATGCGCTGTGCCTCTTTTGCCTCTGCTTCACGCTTCTCGCGATCCATCTTCTGCTGGCTCTTCTTCACCACCTGAGTGGCTTTCTTAGGCGCCAGGAAGAGGAACATCTTCTTGCCTTCAAGCTTTGGCATCTGCTCCACCTTACCAAGCTCTTCCAAGTCGTTGGCAAAACGAAGCAACAACACCTCACCCTGCTCCTTAAAGAGGATGGAGCGACCGCGGAAGAATACGTAGGCACGCACCTTGTTGCCCTGCTCAAGGAACTCCTTAGCGTGCTTCAGTTTGAAAGCGTAGTCATGCTCGTCAGTCTGAGGTCCGAAGCGGATTTCCTTCACTTCCACCTTCACCTGCTTCTGCTTAGCTTCCTTCTGATGCTTCTTCTGCTGATAGATGAACTTGGAGTAATCAATTATACGGCAAACAGGCGGCTGTGCATTGGGGGAAATCTCTACAAGATCCACGCCTTGCTGGCGTGCCAGATCCAAGGCTTGTCGTGTAGGCATCACCGTGGCGCCTTCATCGCTTACTACGCGTACCTCCTTGACATGTATTTGCTCATTGGTGCGGTACTGGAATTTCAGTTTGTCGTTCTTCATTAATTACTTTTAATTGTCCGTAAAATCAGACACATACGTGCCTGCCATAATTAGGTGCAAAGTTAATAACTTTATTACTAATTATTAAACCTTGCACCTATTATAGTCTATTTGCTTAATATTTTTTAACTAACATGTAGGTTTTATCTCCGTAGCTTTAAGCTGCTGAGCCACCTCATCATTGATTCTCTTGATGAAGTCTGCCACTGGCATGGTGGCTTGGTCACCACCGCCCTGCTGACGCATAGAGAGCAGTCCCTCGGCTTCTTCCTTCTCGCCGACAATTACCATGTAAGGTATGCGCTTAAGCTCGTTGTCGCGGATCTTTCTACCTATCTTCTCGTTTCTATCGTCTACGAAAGCACGCACGCCATTGTCATCAAACTGCTCGCGCACCTTCTGTGCATAGGCATTGTATTTCTCCGAGATTGGCAATATAGCCACCTGGTCTGGTGTGAGCCACAATGGGAAGTGTCCAGCGGTATGCTCGATGAGCACGGCTGTGAAGCGCTCCAATGATCCGAACGGAGCACGGTGTATCATCACTGGCACCTGCTTAGAGTTGTCATCGGCAGTATATTCCAGTTTGAATCGCATTGGCAGGTTGTAGTCCACCTGGATTGTTCCGAGCTGCCATCTTCTGCCTATGGCATCCTTCACCATACAGTCGAGCTTAGGACCATAGAATGCAGCCTCTCCGAGTTCTACGCGAGCCTTGATACCCTTCTCATTGCAAGCATCGATGATAGCCTGCTCTGCGGTATTCCATATCTCGTCTGATCCGATATACTTCTCCTTGTCGTTAGGGTCACGCAGTGAAATCTGGAACTCCACCTGATCATCAGCGAAACCGAAGATAGAGAACACTGCCTGAATGATGTCAAGCACACGGAGGAACTCGCTCTTCACCTGGTCTGGGCGACAGAAGATGTGGGCATCATCCTGTGTGAATGATCTCACACGGGTGAGTCCGTGAAGCTCACCACTCTTCTCATAGCGGTATACAGTGCCAAACTCTGCACAACGGAATGGCAGGTCCTTATATGAACGTGGCTTCCATGCGAACACTTCACAGTGGTGAGGGCAGTTCATCGGTTTGAGCATGTACTCTTCATCCTCTTCTGGTGTATGGATTGGCTGGAATGAGTCCTTGCCATAGTGAGCATAGTGACCAGAGGTGACGTAGAGATTCTTCGAACCGATATGCGGTGTGATCACCTCCTGATATCCGAAGCGCTTCTGTATCTTACGAAGCATATCTTGCAGACGAAGACGCAGGTCTGTGCCCTTTGGCAACCAGATAGGAAGTCCCTTGCCTACTCTATCGGAGAACATGAAGAGTTCCATCTCCTTGCCTATCTTTCTATGGTCACGCTTCTTTGCCTCTTCGAGCATCACGAGATACTCGTCAAGGAGTTTCTTCTTTGGGAACGAGATGCCATAGAGTCGCTGCATCTGCTCGCGCTTGGCATCACCGCGCCAGAATGCGCCAGCGATGGAAGTGAGTTTCACTGCCTTGATGATGCCTGTGCTCACAAGGTGTGGACCTTTACAAAGGTCAGTGAAATTGCCCTGGGTATAGGTGGTGATGCTACCATCCTCAAGGTCTTGCTCTATATGTTCACATTTATATGTCTGGCCGTCTGCAGCAAACTCCTTCATAGCGTCTGCCTTGGACACCTCCTTGCGCACAAGTGGTTCGTCCTTCTTAGCCAGTTCCATCATCTTCTGCTCTATCTTTGGGAAGTCTGACTCGCGTATCTGCTCGCCATTAGGAAGCAATACATCATAGAAGAAGCCAGCCTCTATGGCAGGGCCGAAACCAAACTGAATGCCAGGATACAACTCCTGAAGTGCCTCAGCCAGCAAGTGTGCTGATGTGTGCCAGAAGGCGTGCTTGCCCTCTTCATCGTCAAAGCGATACAATGAGATGGAGGCATCACTATCGATGGGTCGGTTTAACTCTACCGTCTCGCCATTCACTCCGCAACTTACAACGTTGCGTGCGAGAGCCGGCGATATGCTCTCGGCAATTTGAAGACCTGTTACTCCCTGTTCGTACTCACGGACAGAACCGTCAGGAAAAGTTATTTTTATCATATCTTTTTGTTTTGCGCCCGTTACAACCGGACTGTCTATTTATCAAAGGGCAAAATTACGTCTTTTTGATGACCCTGCCAAAGAAATGCAAGAGAAATGAATATAAAACCGACAATTCATCAATATCACTCTATCACCTTTTCGTTTTTCAAGAATTGAAATAGTCCCATGAAGATATAACCATTCTCATCCATATAGGTGGCTATATCCTGCCCCACAATGACGACCTTGCGAAAGGAATCGTCTATCTTCCTAAGCGAGGCCAATTCTTGCTCACGCTTCTCATCGGTAGGCAAAGCGTATGCCGACTGGATGTAATATTTATCAAGCCCATTGGTAGCAATGAAATCTATCTCCAACTGCTGATAGGAGCTCTTTCCTTCTCGCATCACACGGCTCTCCACGACACCCACATCCACCACATAGCCACGGATTCGCAATTCATTATATATGACATTCTCCATTATATGTGTAATCTCTTGCTGACGGAAGTTGAGGCGAGCATTACGCAAGCCTACATCCACCACATAGTATTTCTTTATGCTCTCATAATATTTTCGTCCTTTCACATTATAGCGACGAGACCCCTCAAAGAGGAAAGCATTCTCCAGACATTGCAGATATGACATCACTGTCTCCACGTCCACCTTCACATGCTGGACGCTCTCAAGTGTGTTGCGGATTTTACTGGGATTAGTGAGCGACCCTACGGAAGAGCACAAGGCATCCACCAAACTCTCCAATGCCATGCGATTCTTGATACCATTCCTATCTACCACATCATCCAAATAGGTCTTCTGCCAAAGACGCTGCAGATAACCGACCTTCTGTTCTAGTGTGGGCTGATTACGAAGGGCAGGCATTCCACCATATGTATAATACTCCTTCCACAGTTCACCGACAGGTTCGGTCCTATCCGTGCAAAACTCCTTGAAAGAAAAGGGATAAACTCTCACCTCGTCACCTCGTCCACGGAATATGGTATTGATATCATTGGACAAGAACTTGGAGTTGCTTCCTGTGACGTATACATCCACATTATCATGAGCATTCAGCCCGTTTACGATGCGTTCAAAGCCTTCCACCATTTGTATCTCGTCCAAGAATACATAATAGTTTTCATCCTCCGAGACAATCTGCGAATAAAGATACTTCTTGAGCACCATAGGGGCGGTCAAGTCTTGTCCCTCTACGTCTTCGTCTACATCAAACGACACCGAGATGATATGATCCTTCGGCACACCTTGACTTATCAGATAATCAAAATACACCTTCTTCAATAGCCATGACTTACCACACCGACGAGTACCAGTAATGATTTTCACCTCACCGTTATCACGTCGATTAATCAATTTTTGCAGATAAACAGTCCTATTTACATATGTCACCATACCGCTCTAATCGAAATTTACTGCAAATTTACAATAAATTTCGGATAAGCAAATAATAGAGCAAATATTTGTTTCATACAGAAGGCTTATTTGCGCTATTATTGACTATATTTCAACGGATAAGACCATTATATTTATTATAGTTCCCCGCATTCATCTATACCATTAAAAAAAATCCCATATCCGAAATTTACTGCAAATTTACAATGAATTTCGGATGACGATGTAAGAACCTTACTGCATAGATGCAAAGACTCAGGATTGTCAATGCAAGAACTCAACTGACATGGATGTGCGGCGACCGTCAGCACAATGGTTGGCGGTCGTCAGCAAATGTGATGGTGGTCGCCGTCAACACTGATGGCGGTCGTCAGCAATCATGATGACGACCGCCAAAAGATAAATAATGCTAAATATTTGCATCAACAGATACAAATCCTTACATTATTATATATATTTGCATTACGATTTAAGGAGGTACGGCGACCCCGCCGTACCATCTTTATCAAGAATAAGACAAAGCAAAATTCTCCTTTGCGTGGTACGGCGAGGCGCCGTACCTCCTACAAGTGCAAAGCGAGGACGCTTCGCCTACTACAAATCACCTTTGTTTGCTTGCGATATGGCAAATCTGAGACTTGAGTATTTAATCTAACCAAATAAAAAAACAAGAACTATGGAATTAAAGTACGACCTTTACACTATCAACAATTCACAGGGCACGGGAGAAGACCGCCAGTATGTACGCCTCATCCAGTATGAACCACTGACGGCAAAGCAACTGCAGGAGAAGATACAGAATAGATGCTCACTCACCAAGGGAGATGTCGCAGCCGTCTTGTCCGAACTGCGTGACATCGCAGTGCACGAATTTCAGACTGGACACCGCTTCTACATACCCGAGATCGGATATTTCTCTCTGTCGGCAAGCCTAGAAATGCCAGAGGAGGATGCTGACAAAAAGATTACTGGAAAGGAGGTACGACTTACTGGCATCAACTTCCGCCCAGAGGCCAATTTCCTGCAAGAGGTGCAAGATGGCATGCATTTCGTCCGCTCACGCTATTCCAACCAGTCTACGCGATTTACCGAAGATGACATGCTGGCTAAAATCAAAGAATACCTGCAGACGAATCGATATATCACGTGCAAGGCTATGCGCTTGGAGTTTGGACTGACGCAATACACTGCCAAAAAGTGGCTCAATAATTTCTGCGACAAGGGTATCATGGTCAAAGAGGGCTCTTCACATTCGCCCATCTATTTTCTGAAATAGATTTCGGATGAGAGCATGTGGCAGTTTTTATCCTCAAAACCTTTGTGATATCATATATAAAACGTACCTTTACATAAAAATAAGAAGGCGGAGATATGGCAGACATCAATCGCAGAAGATTGCCAGCAGGCATCCAGTCGTTCAAAAAAATTAGAGAAGAAGGCTATCTATATATTGACAAGAGCGACATCATATGGAAAATAGCGAACAACGACAAACAGTATAATTACCTAAGTCGTCCTCGCCGCTTCGGCAAGTCAATACTTGTCGACACGCTACAGATGTATCTTGAGGGTAGAAAAGAGCTCTTCGAAGGACTGAAGATCATGCAACTGGAAAAGGAGTGGAAGCAACATCCTGTCATCAGACTTGACCTAAGCCGTGGAGGAGCAAACGCAGAGACATTGCGCTCATATCTTGATATCTGCTTTGAAAAATATGAAAAGAAATATGGTATAACTCCGAAGCAAACCGCCAAACTTGCAGACCGCTTCGATGCTATCATCACGACCGCATATGAGCAAACAGGACTGAATGTCGCCATCCTCATCGACGAATACGACTCCCCACTCCAGCACTCATGGAATACTCCCGAACATGAAAAGTGTACGGAGGTATATCGTGAGGTGTTCGCCATACTGAAAGCAGATGACGAATATGAGCGGTTGGTATTCATCACAGGCATCACGAAGTTCACCCAAATATCGTTGTTCTCCGTATTAAACAACTTGACCAACATCAGTTTCCTACCAGAATACGCAGCCATTTGTGGTTTCACGGAGGAAGAAATTCGGGATAACTTTCAGCCGGAGTTGGAGCGGATGAATATTCGCAACAAGTGGACAGCGCAAGAAACACATAACCATCTAAAAACATATTACGATGGTTATCACTTTAGCGAGGACAATATGGTTGACATCTATAATCCTTATAGCCTCATTAATGCTTTAGACCTATCAAAGATTAGAAATTTCTGGGCAGCTTCAGGAGCCACATCCCTCATTTCGAAGTTTGTGGACAATATGGAGCTTCGACTTGGCAATTTCGAGAATTGTCGTATCTTGAGAAACACCTTAGAATTGTCAGATGTCTCCGATGGTGGTGCCACCCTGTTCCTCTATCAGTCTGGATACCTCACCATCAAGGATAGCGACGAGTTTGGCTATATTTTAGGATTCCCTAATGAGGAAGTAAAGCAAGCACTCTACGAAATGGTGCTCCCAACCTTAACCTTGCGAGAGAAAAGCGACAACCAATCTTTGCAAGCCAACTTGTACGTCCAAATGGGCACTGGGCAGGTGGACGATGCCATGAAGACCTTGAAATCTCTCATCGCAGACGTACCTTATAGCAACAAGAAACTCGCCTCGATGGACATGGAGGAGCGCTACCGCCTCATCATCAGCACCATATTCAATGCCATCGGCTTGAAGGTGGAAGTGGAGAAAATGATTGCCACGGGCAGGATAGACATGATAGTGCACACCTCACGCTACATCTATGTGATAGAACTCAAACTGAGAAGCAACGGAGGCACGAATGCTGCCACGCAACAAATCCTCGACCGCCAATACATGGCACCCTTCAAGGCTGACAAGCGCCAGATTATCGGACTTGGCATCGAACTAGACGAAGAAGGGAAGGGACTCCTAGACTGGAGGAGGGTGGCAGACAACTTTGTAATCAGTTCACCCAACTTTACAAAATAGGTCCCGTCCAAGTATCTGAACTTATATCAGGGTCTTGCACTATCTCTGCACTATCAGCCAAGTCTTTAGCCAGTTTTAGCATCTCCGCTGGTAAAGGCACACCTATCTCTTGAAGAAAAGGAAGCACTATATTCGCATGCCCCTTATTTCCCTTTGACGGACTTGAAATAACATCTGCACCTAACGAGCGTACGACATCAACCTTAAACTTGGCGAATCCCCAATAATTTCGAAGAGGTGAAGAACTATGGAGTTTAGCGTGCTTACGACAAAACTCTATCCCCATATATTTCAACCTCGTCACGGAAAGTTTATTGGAAGCGTAGCAAGGATTAACTTCATCAGGAAACCTCACGGGCGGACGCATAAAATTTGACTTCAGTTTGCCGTTCTTGATATTTGCAGGAGAAAAGATAGTTCTCAAGACTATTTCATCATCCGCTACCTCTTGCGGTATCCCTTCAAAGTTGGTTGACATAAGCTGCAAGTTTTAAGATGTTACAGTTAGAATAATCTTCCACTTGCGAGCAGAAAGTATCACCATTTATGTCGGCGAAATATGATATTTTATCTATTCCTACCTCCAGGCACAATTGGTTTTCACCATGAGTCCAAGTTATAGTCAGTGTACCATTTGAGTTCGGCTGAATATCATCCAAATACTTCACTGAGATTACCTTATTGGATACGATAGTTTCTGCATTGTCTATCACTGATTTTATTACAGGGACAGCTCCATATCCATCCCAGTTTTCTTCAAGCGCTGAAAGTGCATGGATATCATTGATTACAGATTGCTTCTCTGCACTAATGTCATCTGAAGTTGCGCTCTTGGCTTTTGCTTCAAACTGGCTTATCAACAATTGTAATCCTGTCTTGACGATGTCATTAACACTGGTGTTGCTCCATCTCGCAATATTGGCAACATCATCGTATAAAGCACTATCCAATGTAACCGTATTCATATCAGTATGCTTTTTACTTTTTCGCAAAGTTAAGCAAACTTCATGAACACAACAAGGAAATAAAGAGTAAACTTACTGTTGTGCAAGAAATACCCCTAAAAACAGACGCAACATGGAAGCGTATACCACTTGCATATATAACCAAACAACACTTAGTAATGTGAAAAGAATAAGTTGTGCAAGTTCACCCTGTATTTTTAGGCGGTTTTGCTGATTTCTTTGAAGGAGCATAGCGGGCTATGTGACTGAAAAGAAGTCGCGAAAACGGCAAAAAGACGGGGTGGATCAGATAAAAAATGGATATTGGTATATACAATAAAACTTGCTCAAATTATTTTTTGAACATTACTTAATCTTTGTCAATGAATATGCAAGCGATTTGCATATTCGGATTGTTTTTCGTAACTTTGCACCCGATAATGAATGAGTTACGCTATTTCTGACATTATAGAAGACGTAACTCCATGTTTAACGGAGTCTGGAATTTCAGCACACGCGTTAAGTGCGATATTCATGGTTTCATTCACTTTGTATCTGAATGCTTCGTCCAACCACGCTCCCAAAATAAATTATTATGACGTTCTTTAAAAAGTTAATGTTAGTACCGATCATCTTCTTTTCAACATCTGCATTGGCTGCAGGCTCTGAAAACAATTATTGGTCGGACGTGATGGATGCTATCATTCAGGTGGAAAGCAATGGCGATGTAAAGGCTAAAAATGGCGTATGCGCTGGTCCGATGCAGATTTCCCCCATACTTGTCAAGCAGTGCAACCAGATATTGGCGGAAAAGAACCAAAAGACGAGATACACGCTTGCTGACAGGTTTAACCTGAAGAAATCAAAGGAGATGTTTCTGCTCATACAGGAGGCATTCAATCCGGAGAAAAGCATCGAACAGGCTGTGAGAGCTTGGAATGGCGGTCCAAATTATAGTATCAGTAAGACCAACAGATATTATAATAAGGTAATGGCCGAAATGAAGAAACAAGATTAATCAATACGGAGGGAACTTGACTCGCATGAAGAGTCTCGTTTCCTCCTTTTTTTTGTTAATATAAGAAAACGTACTGGGTGTTTGGCATGTTATTTGAACTGATTGACGTATATTTGCAATCAAAAGATATTATATTTACACAAACAACAAACTTATCATTATGAACACGACACTGATTATCGTATTAGTAGTAATAGTACTTATTGTGATTTGGCTCATAAGCGCATACAACCGCCTAGTGGCTCTGCGCAACAACCGCGAGAATGCTTTCGCCAACATCGACGTGCAACTCCGTCAGCGCTATGACCTCGTGCCTCAACTGGTGGAGACTATCAAGGGATATGCCAAGCATGAGAGCGGACTGCTCGAGAAGGTGACCTTGGCTCGCTCTGCAGCTATGGGTGCTACGGACATCAATAGTAAGATAGAGACCAACAACCAGTTGAGTAGCGCACTGGCAGGACTGAAGGTATCTCTTGAGGCTTATCCTGACCTGAAGGCTAACCAAAACTTCATGCAACTGCAGACCGAGCTGGCTGATATCGAGAATAAGCTTGCTGCCGTGCGTAGATTCTTCAACTCTACGACGAAGGAACTCAACAACGCAGTGCAGTCATTCCCATCAAACATCATCGCAGGCATGTTTGGATTCCATAGAGAACCCATGTTTGAGATTGCTCAGGAAGAGCGTGCTGCAGTGGAGAGAGCACCAAAGGTGGAGTTTTAACGACAATATTTACTTCCCTTCTATATGAAATACGTAGGAATGCACACCCAGATAGAGCGCAACAACATCCTCTCGGTGTTGTTGCTCTTAGCTTTCCCCACGATAATACTTGCCACAGTGTGGGGATTTCTGGCTCTGCTTAACTATCATGAAGGATACGACTACTATGGGAATGTGAGTTCGGGCATAGACTTTAATGCCACAAACTCACAGTTTCTTGACGCCTTGCCGTGGGTGGTGGGCATCGTGGGCATATGGTTTGCTATCGCCTACTTTGCCAATGCCTCGATGGTGAAGGCTGCCGTGGGTGCAAGAAGCCTGTCGAGGAAGGAAAACCCTCGGGTATACAACATAGTGGAAAATCTCTGCATGACTTGTGGCATGGACATGCCAAAGATAAATGTGGTGGATGATCCTCAACTCAACGCTTTCGCCAGTGGCATCAACAAGTCGACGTACACCGTCACCGTGACCACAGGACTACTCAATCTCCTCGACGATGACGAACTGGCAGGTGTGATCGGGCATGAGCTGACACATATACGCAATCATGACACGCGACTGCTCATCACAAGTATCGTCTTCGTGGGCATCGTGTCCACGGTGATGACTATCATCGTGAGAATGCTCTACAACTCATTTATCTTTGGTTCTGGACGAAGGTCACGCGATGACAAGGATAGTGGCGCCAGTGCCATCGTGGTGCTCGCCATAGCTGCCGTATGCTGTGCCATAGCATATTTCTTCACACTCATCACACGCTTTGCCATTTCACGCAAGCGCGAATATATGGCTGATGCTGGCGGTGCCGAACTGTGTGGTAATCCATTAGCACTGGCTTCTGCTCTGAGAAAGATATCGGGCAATCCTGGACTTGACAATGTGGGACGTGAGGATGTAGCGCAACTGTTTATTATGCATCCTGACGAAATGGAGTCAGGCTTGCTTGGCTTTATGGATTCACTATTCTCCACCCATCCTGACCCCGAAAAGAGAATCGCCCTGCTGGAGCAATTCTAATACTTAGGAGGTACGGCGCCGTCACCGTACCTCATAATGGGCAAAGCGAGGACGCTTCGCCTACTATAGTTAGCATCTTTCAATGTTTTAATCTCTCAATATATGGTATGGTAGTATAATTGTCGTTTATAGACGACAAAATGGTTATTTTTATGTCTATACCAAGTCTAACATTTGTCACATCACTGCCCGCGAGCGATGTGGGAAAAGTTGCTATATGAAGCAAAATCATCAATATTATTGGAGACTGGCAAGAAAAGAAGTTTTTCATGAAAAACTTTGATAGTCATACTTGCTTGCATGACCAATTGGAATTGGTTTGTCGACAGCGCCACCAATAAAACCTATACCGTGTATTTGTCCCAATCAACCTCTGCAAGATATTTCTCTACCTGTGCTTTTATATATGGGATATCCTCTTTAGCTGTTGCCCATAAAATTTTAGGTAAAACTTGCGAGTAGCCATGTACGAGAACGTGGCGCATACCCTCAACTTGCTTCCAAGGTATCTCAGTATGTACAGCTTTGAATTCTTTGGTAAGCATATAGGCGGCCTCTCCTACGATTTCTATATTTTTCATCGTAGCAAAGTAAACAAGGATATTGTTAGCAAACTCATCAAAATCAACACCTTCGATTATCTTTAGTACATTGTTTGAATATTCCACAATGTCCTCTAAGCGTCCTTTGTCTCTAGATAGTTCTCTCATAGATTAAAACTTTATCTCGTTCTACACTTTCTTTTGCGTATGGTCGCAACGAACCATCTACAACTAAGTCAACTTCTCTACCTAAAAGTCGTTTTAAGTCTTCGTACATACCACCATGGGTGAGCAAGGTAAATGATCCATGCTCGAAATCTGGAACAAACAAAATGTCAATATCACTTTTCGATTTGTCTTCGCCACGAGCAAAAGAACCAAATATCCATGCCTTCACGACTGGCTTTCCTGACATATAGTCATGTATAGTTTTTATCGTTTGTTGTCTATCCATATTAGCCTCCTTTGTACAAAGTTTATACAATAATTTACAAAGATAAAGTTTTTATCTTTAATTACCAAGAATCATTAAATCTTTCCATCTTACACTTCGCTTCGTCTACTATAAGTTACAACTATTCAGCAATATACAAAATTAGAACCTTCAAGTTCTTAGAACAAGAAGAAAGATAGGAGATAGAAAAAAAACGGGATTCCGTTTACTGCCGCAATTAGCAGGCAGTAAACGGAATCAATTGTTTGCGGAACCTCCGACGATGTCAAGCAACTCATTGGTAATGGCTTGCTGACGCGACTTATTAAATTGGAGATTCAGTTGATATATGAGTTCATCGGCATTGTCGGTAGCTGTCTGCATTGCCACCATACGGGCAGCATGCTCAGAGGCATTACTATCGAGCAAAGCCGTATAAACCATCAGATTAATGTAGCGTGGTATGAGAGTCAGCAACAAGGTTTCCATGTCTGGCTCCACGATATAATTAGGATTTATCGCCTTAGCTGCCTTCGACTCTGTCTGCTGAGCTTGCGCATTGTCCTTGATATACTGCACGGTCTTCTCATTAGCCACCACAGTCTTCAAGTCACGGAAATGGTCGTAGTCCATCGCTGACTCAAGGTCAAGAGGAAGCAGTTCCTTGCAAGTGAGAATCTGCGAACCAGCTGACTTGAAGTGGTGATAGATAATCTCCACCCTGTCATATTCGCCCGCAAGAAACTTGCGATAGACATCCTCGCCGATGGCCTGGCAGTCCTTGGCATTAGGCTTGTCAGCCAGTGTATCATAGTCGCCAGCACTCTTCAGACCCATCTTCTGCACCTTCTCCGACACCTTTCTACCGATAGGATACACGGTGACATCGATGCCCTTGTCGACATACTCCTTGTGAGTCTTGAGCAAGCGATTGATGACACTTGCATTGTATCCACCACAAAGGCTGGAGTTACTCGAAAAGACTATTATAGCCACGCTCTTCACTTCTCTGGTCACAGAATACATGCTCTGGGCATCAACGTCGCTTGCGACAAGCGTTTTCAGGATGCCTTCGAGCATACCTTCATATGGCAGCATGTTTTCTATCATCGTCTGTGCGTGATGCAGTTTGGATGATGCCACCATCTTCATGGCACTGGTAATCTTACGAGTGCTGTTGACCGAGTTGATTCTGTTTTTTATTTCCTTGAGTGACGGCATTGCCTATTGTTTGTATTGTGCAGTTATTGACGCCATCAATTCTTCGATGACCTTTGTCTCGTTTTCAGTGATCTTGCCACTCTCCAGGGTCTGGAGCACATCCTTGTGCGATGTACGCATGGTGGTGAGGAATGTGTCCTGACACTCGCGCACCTTATTGACAGGGATTGGAGCCATAAGGCCGTGTGTACCACAATAGAGGATGGATATCTGCTCGCCCACTGGCATAGGAGAATACTGGCTCTGGATGAGCAACTGGTTGTTCTTTCTACCGCGGTCGAGGGTCATGGCTGTCACGGAGTCCATATCACTTGAGAACTTAGAGAAGCTCTCGAGCTCACGATACTGTGCTTGGTCAATCTTCAGTGTACCAGCCACCTTCTTCATTGACTTAATCTGTGCCGAACCACCTACACGTGATACAGAGATACCTACGTTGATAGCTGGACGGAAGCCCTGATTGAAGAGGTCACTCTCGAGATATATCTGACCATCAGTGATGGAAATCACGTTAGTCGGGATATATGCTGAAACGTCACCAGCCTGAGTCTCGATGATAGGCAGAGCGGTCAGCGAACCGCCACCCTTGACATGACCCTTCATACAGTCAGGCAGGTCATTCATCTTCTCAGCCACTTCCTGCTGCTCATTAATCTTTGCCGCACGCTCCAAAAGACGAGAGTGCAGGTAGAACACGTCACCAGGATAAGCCTCACGTCCAGAAGGACGACGAAGGATCAGTGACACCTCACGGTAAGCTACAGCCTGCTTTGATAGGTCATCATATACCACCAAGGCAGCATATCCGCGGTCACGGAAATACTCACCGATGGCAGCGCCGGCAAATGGAGCGTAATACTGCATAGCAGCAGGATCGGCAGCAGTAGCCGACACCACGATGGTGTAAGGCAGAGCGCCATGCTCCTTGAGAGTCTGCACGAGTGCAGCCACAGTACTTGCTTTCTGTCCGATGGCCACATAGATGCAATACACAGGATTGCCGGCCTCATAGAAAGACTTTTGGTTAATGATTGTATCGATGGCTATTGCAGTCTTACCAGTCTGTCGGTCACCAATAATAAGCTCACGCTGTCCGCGACCGATAGGAATCATCGAGTCTACAGCCTTCAGTCCAGTCTGGAGAGGTTCCTTCACAGGCTGACGGAAGATCACTCCTGGAGCCTTACGGTCGAGAGGCATCTCAAAATAGTCTGTGAGATCTATGTCGCCAAGACCATCAATGGCCTCGCCCAGCGGATTGATAACTCGACCGAGCATATTGTCATTCACACGGATGGAGGCAATACGCTTCGTACGCTTCACCGTCATGCCCTCCTTGATGCCGGAAGTCTGGCCGAGAAGCACACATCCCACATTGTCCTCCTCCAAATTCATGACTATCGCCATCGTACCGTTCTCGAATTCCAGAAGTTCGTTAGCCTCTGCATTTCTCAAACCGTAGATACGAGCGACGCCGTCATTCACTGTAAGAACACTTCCCACCTCATCAAAATCCTGCTTAGAGCTGATTCCCTGAAGTTGCTGAAGCAATAGTTCCGATACCTCACTCGGTTTTATCTTGTCCATGTTTTACTTTTTACTTTAACTGTTTTAGTATGCTGCGCAACTGAGACTGCACACTTGAGTCCATGCGGTAGGTGTCATACTCGAGGATAAATCCACCGATGATATTGGCATCCACCTTTGTCTCAAACTCAATGTCAGCCTTAGTGCGTTTCTTCACGACATCGTTGAACTTTGACCTTGTGGCCTCATCCACAGGCACTGCCGTAGTCAGGCGTGCGGACACGACATTTCTGTCGGCACGATAGAGCGACATATAGGAGTTTGCCATAAACTGCACCATATTCTCCCTACCCTCCTTCAGCACAAGACGGATGAACGTGCGTGTGAGGTCACACGGTTTGCTACCGCATGCAGCACACAACAATTGTTCCTTATCAGCCTTACTGATGGTCGGATTGTCCAACGCTTTTCTCAATTTGGGCAGTTCCAAGAAGTTGGCAGCGAGCTTCTTCATGTCGGCAAAGACTTTCTCCTTGTCACCCGAAGCAGTTGCACTTTTCAGCAAAGCCCTCGCATATCTGACGGATATTATTCCTGTGTTCATATTCAACGATTGTTATTTATCAGCCCCCACTTCTTCCAGCATTCTGTCAATGAGTTGCATCTGCTGGTTGTCATCGTGGAGATTCTGCCTTACCACTTTCTCTGCTATATCAACGGAGAGCCGTGCCACCTGGGCTTTTATTTCCCTGAGGGCAAGCTGTTTCTCATTTTCTATCTGCAGTTTGGCTTCACTCAAGATGTTGTCAGCCTCTGATTTCGCCTTTACCTTGGCTTCTTCGATTATCTCATCCCTTGTGTTTGCTGCATCTTTGAGGATGCTTGCCTGCTGCTCACGAGCTTTGGCTATGATCTGTTCGCTTTCCGCCTGTATGTTGGAAAGACGCTCCGCCGCCTCATGGGCATTCTTGAGACTCTCGTCAATAAACAGTTTTCGCTTTTCCACCATACCTACTATGACTGGGAATCCAAACTTTGCCAATACGGCAAAGACCACTAGGAATGCTACGAGCATCCAGAAGAGGAGTCCCAAGTCAGGAGTAAGTATAGCAGGTAAATTCATCGAACCCATTTAACTGACTTTGTTACTTATTTTTAAAGGAATACACAAAGAGCGCAGACTACCACGGCGAACAGGGCTACACCCTCGACGAATGCTGCAGTAAGGATCATGTTGGTACGGATGTCACCAGAAGCCTCTGGCTGACGTGCGATAGCGTCCATGGCGTTACCACCAATACGTCCGATACCCAAACCTGCACCTATTGCTGCTATACCTGCACCTATTCCTGCACCCAATTTAGCGAGACCAGCTCCAGCGGCTGCCTGTAAAAGTAATGATACCATAATCTTAATCTTTTAATTGTTATTAATTTGTGTTAGTGTTTTAATCTATTTTATTGTTTTTTTTATTCTGCTTGATGCTCTTGATGCGCTAGGCCGATGAAGACGGCGCTAAGCATCGTGAACACATATGCCTGGATGAAAGCCACGAGCAGTTCGAGACAGTTCATGAAGAGTATCATAATGAAACTCAGCACTGTCAGTCCGCTACCAAGAGCCGCATTCAGTTGCCATCCTATGAAGATGATGGCTGTGAACGACAGTATTATGGCGTGTCCTGCCATCATGTTGGCAAAGAGACGTACCATCAAGGCAAATGGCTTAGTGAAGACTCCGAAGAGTTCGATCAGTGGCATGATAGCCACAGGATATGCTTTCAGGAACATCGGCACCTCAGGCCAGAAGATATCCTTCCAGTATTCCTTGTTTCCGAAGAGGTTGATGGCGAGCATGGTGCAAAAGGCAAGGAAGAACGTGATGTTAATGTTGCCCGTCACATTGGCACCGCCAGGGAATATCGGAAGCAATCCAAGCAAGTTAGTGAGGAAGATAAAGAAGAAGCACGTCAGAAGATAAGGAGCATACGGACGATAGTGCTTTTCGCCGATAGAACTCTTCACCAGATCATCGTTGATAGTCATGACAAGCATCTCTATCATACCGACAAATCCCTTGGGAGCTTCCTTTGTGACATCGTGTTTTCTATACCAGCGTGCGCAAGTCAGGAATATCACTATCAGCAAGAACACCACAATCCATATCTGCACCACTGCCTTCGTGATACTGAGGTCCAGAGGACGCACCGATGTACCATCAGACAGTTTTTCATAGATCTTGCCGTTCTTCTCTTCATTGAAGTAGAATCCTTTGTAGGTTTCGCCTTTTTCTGCCGCCTCTTCGATTTTCGTACTGCAGAAGCAGCTCCATTCACCCGTTGCGCTACTCTTCACTATGACAGGCAGAGGGATGGACACACTATGACCCTTATAGGTCGTTATGTGCCACTCGTATGCGTCAGCCATGTGTCCGAGCACTATCTCCTTCACGTCGACATCTATCTTCTTGTCTGCAGCAGACAGAGGCATTGACAGTGTGAAGAAGACTGCCATCAACAGGTATAAGTAAATTTTCCTTTTCATCATCGTAACTGTTTCTTTTCGACAGACACGAAATATATCGTGTCATATATGAGGATGATCAAGTAGTAGACAGCAAAGATTGCTGAGAACATGGGCAGGCTATCCTTTCCACGATTCACAAACATGTAAACGAGGAGAAAGATTGCTGCAAGCAGAATTCTAAGTCCGGAAGCTGACATATAGAGCACGGTAAGACTTTTGAGCGAAGATTTCGCCACCTTGCCCCACACAATGCCGTATGCCAAGACGAGCACGAGTTGGAAGAAGAATGAGATGGCATTTATGGTCGTGGCTGTCGTTCCTACCAAAAATGTACAGACAATAGCCGTCGCTATCCATGTCAGGACGAGTAGTAGCGCGCCATAAGCCATATATTTCATTTCCGTCTTACCCATGCGTCATTGTTTCCGATTAGAGTTCCACACACACGTTCACCTGATTGTCTTTCACGGACACGAATCCTGCGTTGATGCTCACCGTGTGTTTCTCGCCATCGTCATACACCACGTCACCTTTTGTCAACGCAGATATTATCGGGGCGTGGTTACGGAGAATCTCAAACTGTCCGAGTGTACCAGGGACAAGCACGCTTTGCACGCTGCCTTCAAACTCGATTCTCTCTGGCGATATTACTTTCAGTCTTATGTCCATGTCCTTACTATCCTTGAGCCTGAGCCAAGAGCTTCTTGCCCTTTTCTATAGCCTGTTCTATTGTTCCCACATTAAGGAAAGCCTGCTCTGGTAGGTCATCGAGATCACCGTCAAGAATCATGTTGAATCCCTTGATAGTGTCCTCTATGCTGACCATCTCACCCTTGACGCCAGTAAACTGTTCTGCCACTGTGAATGGCTGTGAGAGATATCTCTGCACACGACGAGCACGGTTTACCGTCTGCTTGTCCTCATCCGAGAGTTCGTCCATACCGAGGATGGCGATGATGTCTTGCAACTCCTGATACTTCTGGAGTATCTGCTTCACTCTCTGAGCGCAGTCATAGTGCTCCTTACCCACAATCAGTGGATCAAGGATACGCGATGTAGAACCCAGTGGATCCACAGCTGGATAGATACCGAGCTGAGCGATGTTACGTGACAACTCCGTAGTAGCATCAAGGTGAGTAAAGGTGGTGGCTGGAGCTGGGTCAGTCAAGTCGTCTGCAGGCACATACACTGCTTGCACTGAAGTGATGGATCCAGTCTTGGTGGAAGTGATTCGCTCCTGCATAGATCCCATCTCAGATGCCAATGTAGGCTGATAACCCACAGCTGAAGGCATACGACCGAGAAGAGCTGACACCTCAGAACCTGCCTGAGTAAAACGGAAGATATTGTCGATGAAGAACAATATATCACCGCCCTGGTCACGGAACTCCTCAGCCACTGTCAGACCTGACAATGCCACGGAAGCACGTGCGCCTGGTGGCTCATTCATCTGTCCATAGACAAGTGTGGCCTGAGACTGCTTCAGAGCTTCAGGATCTACAAGTGACAAGTCCCACTTGCCCTCGTCCATGGCTTCTTTGAATTTATCACCATACTTGATAACGCCAGACTCTATCATCTCGCGGATAAGGTCGTTACCCTCACGAGTACGCTCTCCCACTCCAGCGAAGACAGAGAATCCGTTGTGACCCTTAGCGATGTTGTTGATAAGTTCCATGATGAGCACGGTCTTACCTACACCAGCACCGCCGAAAAGTCCAATCTTACCACCCTTCATATAAGGTTCGAGCAAGTCGATGACCTTGATACCTGTAGCAAGAATCTCCTTCTTGGTGGAAAGTTCCTCAAACTTAGGAGCTTCACGGTGGATGGGGTATGCACCCTCCTTTACCAGAGGTTTCATACCGTCGATAGGTTGACCGATGACATTCATCATTCGACCCTTGATTTGTTCTCCCGAAGGCATTGAGATAGGACTACCTGTAGGCACCACCTCAAGTCCGCGCTGCAGACCGTCGGTATTGTCCATGGCTACACAGCGCACTGTGTCTTCACCTATGTGCTGCTGCACCTCTATGACAAGGTCTGACCCGTCATTACGCTTCACCAGCAAAGCCTCATGAATTTTCGGGAGCACCTTCTCAGAGTCCTCGCCGTTAGTGTCGAAATGCACGTCGAGCACAGGTCCGATAATCTGAGAAAGACATCCTTTTATCTGTGACATATCTATTAATATTATATTGTTGTTAAATCTCTAATTCCTTGCGATTTATACCTCACGCATTGTACCACACGTTAGATACTCAGTTCGTCGAGCACCTTGATGAGTTTCTTATCAAATGGTTTGTCTGAGCGGATGGCTTCTGGGAATGGCACATAGACCACCTCATTATTTCTCACGCCCACCATGATGTTGCGCTGTCCCTGCATGATTGCCTCGATGGCTCCCACGCCTGTACGACCAGCCAATATTCTATCACGAGCTGAAGGGCTACCACCTCTCTGCAAGTGTCCAAGGATGGATACACGCACATCAAAGTCAGGGAACTCCTTCTTCACACGCTCGGCATAATACATAGCACCGCACTTAGGACTTTCCGATACGATGACGATGCAACTCTTCTTAGACTTACGTATGCCTCGATCCATAAACTCTGCCAACTGGTCCACCTCGGTGTTCTCCTCTGGGATGATGGCAGCCTCAGCACCACAAGCTATGGCTGAATTCTGAGCAAGGAATCCTGCATCACGTCCCATCACTTCCACGAAGAATATTCGTTCGTGGCTCTGAGCAGTGTCACGTATGCGGTCCACACACTCCATGATGGTATTCATCGTGGTGTCATAACCTATGGTATTGTCTGTGCCATAAAGGTCATTATCTATAGTACCTGGCAAACCGATACAACATACGTCATATTCTTGTGCAAATATCTTTGCTCCGGTAAGAGAACCGTTACCGCCTATGACGACGAGAGCATCGATATTTCTCTTCACCATGTTTTCGTAAGCCTTTGCCCTACCCTCCTGAGTCATAAATTCAGCACAGCGAGCAGTCTTGAGTATCGTACCGCCCCTGCCGACTATACCCGACACATCTTCGGTGGTAAATGCCTTCATATCATCATTGATAAGACCTTCCCATCCGCGGTAGATACCGACCATATTAAAACCATTATATATACCAGATCTTGTGACGGCACGTATGGCGGCGTTCATGCCAGGAGCATCGCCTCCAGAGGTCAATATGCCAATAGTGTTGATTTTTGCCATAATACTTTATATACAGTCTTAATTTAACCGTGGCAAAGATAACAATTTTCCACACTAATACGCCAAACAATTCACGTTTTTTTAAGTTTTTTCAACAAGGTGTAATTACAGATTGTAAGGTATTTGTTTCATTATCGTTTCATTATTACACAAAACAAGATAGCAAATCATACATTTATTTATCCACAATACAACCTTTTGTCATAAAAACTATCCCTTTTGGCATTACTTTAACTCTTTTAACACGCAATAATAGCCGTATGCAAACATTTTGTCTACACACGGCTATCGGAAAAAGTTAATGTAACACAATAGCACCGTCACCATCACGACACAACAAAACAGGCTGCCTCCCACAAGAGGGGAAGTAGCCTGCGTATGCATAAGAAACCGCCAAATCGGCATCCGTATCAATCATCGCCGTGAGCGTCATGGTCTTTGTCATTTCCAGTCATCGTCAAAGCCTTCCAGTTTACCTTTTTCTATAGTGGCCTTAGGTGTACTACTGGTTTCAAGCAGGAAGTTACCAGACGCCAGCTCCACAGTCTCCACTAATGGAGCTACATATTTTCTCTTTTTCATAATTATTTTTTCCTTTTTAAAAAAAGTTCCTTTGAGTTCGAGTTACAAAGTTACGCAATTCCTCAATTGCCCCCTAGAAAATCTCAGAAAAATTCCGAAAAGGCTTAAGTAATTGAAGTTTCTGATTTGTTATTTAACGAGGTTAACACATCATAGTAGTTGCAGCGTCCTCGCTGCAACCAAGCGGGCAATGGTATCAATAGG
>CAVABU010000026.1:0-23947 GCA_963586965.1 Gemmiger formicilis | reverse complement strand
GGATACAAGATGCTGGTGCTCGACCTTGACGGTACGCTGACCAACAACAAAAAGGAGATAACGCCTCACACCTACGACTCGCTGATGAAGGCGCAGGAGCAAGGCACCGTGGTGGTGCTGGCTTCGGGCAGACCGACATATGGCATCGTGCCTTTGGCAAAGCAACTGCGATTGTCTGACTATGGCGGATACATATTGGCTTATAATGGCGGAAAGATAGTCAACTGCAAGACGGGTGAGACGGTCTTTAATCAAGAACTCTCTCCCTCGCTCCTGCCACTGCTCCACGATGAGGCTATGGCGGCAGGCATGCAGATACTCACCTATCAGGGTGACGGCATCGCAGCCACCAAGGCTGATGACGAGTATGTGCAGCATGAGGCTTTCATCAATAAGATGCCCGTGGTGGAGTACACGGATTTCAAGAGTCAGGTGGAGTTTCCTATCAATAAATGTCTGATTGTGGGTGCGCCCGAACCCTTGCACCAACTCGAACTCCAACTGGCTGAGCGACTGAAGGGTAAGTTGTCTGTCTATCGCTCTGCCAACTTCTTCCTCGAGTGCGTGCCATTGGGCATAGAGAAGTCGCAGTCTATCGATAAACTGGCGCAAGAGATTGGTATCAAGCGTGAGGAAATCATCGCCGTAGGTGATGGATATAATGACATGGGCATGATAAAGTATGCTGGTCTTGGCGTGGCAATGGCAAATGCTGATGAAGAGGTGAAGGATGCTGCCGACTATGTGACACTCAGCAATGAGGAGGACGGTGTGTCATGTGTAATAGAAAAGTTTATATTGGATAGTAATTTATAGAAACACCCTTATATTGGATGATTAGAAAGAGCATGATTATGACAGTGGTGATGCTGGTAGCGTCACTCTGCATGGCAAAGGCGCAGACCTTTGACGAGTATTTCCAGGACCGCACATTGCGCATCGACTACATATTCTCGGGCAATGCGAAGAGTCAGTATCTGGCAGTGGACGAACTCAATGCCATGCCACGATGGTATGGCAAGAGACAGCATCTCAGCGAACTGCCTGTAGAGGGCAATGGACAGATCACTGTGCGAGACCATCGCACGGGTAATGTCATCTATCGCAATTCCTTCTCCACGCTCTTTCAGGAGTGGCTCACCGAACCCGAAGCGCAGACGGTGACACGCAGTTTTGAGAATGTCTTCCTCGTGCCGATGCCTAAGGATACTGTGGATGTGACGCTCGACTTGCGCAACAATCGCCGACAGGTGGTCAGTACCCTCACGCATCAGGTGGTGCCCACTGACATCCTCATACATCACAAGGGTGAGCATCCCACGCCTTATGTCACACTCCAGCAGGCTGCCGACACTGCACGATGCATACACATCGCCTTCCTGGCTGAGGGATATACGGCAGACGAGATGGATACTTTCATAAAGGATGCGCAGGAGTCTACGGATGCACTCTTTGCTCACGAACCGTTTAAGTCGATGAAGGATAGATTTAATATCGTGGCAGTGAAGTCGTCATCTGTGGATAGCGGTACGAGCATACCATCAAAGGGAGAATGGAAGAATACAGCACTGAGTTCACATTTTGACACTTTCTATAGCGACCGCTATCTCACCACACTCCATCTGAAGGATATGCACGACTGGCTGGCTGGCACGCCCTACGAACATATCATCGTGCTCGTGAATACGGAGAAATATGGTGGTGGCGGTATCCTCAACTCCTACAACCTTGCCATGGCACACAATAAGTGGACAAAACCTGTCGTGGTGCATGAGTTTGGACATTCTTTCGCAGGTCTTGCCGATGAGTATGCCTATGAGGAGGAACAGTTAGGAATGTATCCACGCGACATCGAACCGTGGGAACCGAATATCACCACACTTGTGGACTTTGACAGTAAGTGGGCGGATATGGTGAAGAAGGGCACTCCTGTGCCTACGCCACTATCAAAGAATCCAAAGGATGCCATCTCTAAGGTGGGAGTGTATGAGGGTGCTGGCTATTCTCCACGAGGTGTCTACCGTCCAGTGCAAGACTGTCGTATGCGTACGAATCAGACACCAGAGTTTTGCCCCGTATGCCGCAAGGCATTGCAGCAACTCATCGATTTTTATACAAAGTAATCATAGTAGGCGAAGCGTCCTCGCTTTGCCCTTATTGCAGGCGAGAGATGTTATGTAAGGAAGGTTGCAGCGGGGACGCTGCAACTACTATTAATTACCACAAACTATTGGTGGGGTCGACACCTTTCTTCTTTGGATTCTTAAGGAACTTATATGACAGGGTGACCATACCAAAACTTGGGATAAGGTTGGAATAACTCTCGGTGCGTCCCTGTGCATTGAGCGTGTAGCGACGATTGCTACGCTGACCTAAGATGTCATAGCCCTCGATAGATGCTACCAATTTGCCCTTGCAGAATGAGCGATTGAGTTTGGCATTCCACACCAGTTCGTTGGTGTTCATCTGACTGTCGCTATAGCCACGTCGTGATGTGCCGTCGAGAGTCGATGACAACTGGAAGTGCCACGGCAGTTCGGCAGTAATCTCGCCTCCATAACCGATATCGTGAGCGTCTACGGTGGAGAATCCTTCACGGGCACTCGACTGATGCGTGTAGTTCTCGCTTGCGTAGAGAGACAGGTGAATATCACTCGTTATATCCCAACTGAATGAGAGCTTGTCCGTGGCATTGAAGTTGTTTACCTTGCTCGGTTCGCTCATCTCGCTACCTGCCACACTATTGAGGTCCACGCTACACATGTATCTGCCAGATAGCATATTGTGTATTCTTGCGCGACTATCCTTGTCAATACGCTTGTCTATGCTTAGCGAGACATTAGTCATCCAGTTGCCGTTGATATTTGTAGGTTTGGACGTGGTCACACCCGTTGTCTTGTCATATACGGTAGATGTGGCCTCTGCATTGTAGGTGCGATTGTAGTCAGCATTAAGCCAAAACGCGAACTTAGAGCTCGACTTGCTGATGCTAAGACCCGTGGCAAGGAGGTGTGTGTCCTTCAGGTCTGGATTGCCGAGTGAGACATAGAGCGGATTGCTGTCATCGCGGAATGTGATGAGGCTCGTCATGGATGGTTGTGAGGCTGTGTAACTTGCGTTTAGACCGTACATCATACCATTCTTCAGTGCATAGTCGAAGTTGAATGTCGGGCTGACGTTCACTCTATTTTGCTTTACATTATAGTGTTGCTCACGGAAATAGTTAAGTGAGTTGGTGATAAGTTTTATAGGCGTGGTTAAGTTTATACTAAGCATATAAGCATGCTTAGTCTCAAGTCGCAGGCGTATGCCAGGTTCCAACTTGTTGCTTATGTTATGCTGGCCATAAGTGTAACTATTGGGAGAGTCAAGCACCGTATTGAGAGCCGCTGCCGTAGATGGCAACACATTATAAGGAGTGTTGGCATCGCGATCAGACAGTTTGTCAAGCCTATAAAGCAAGTTGCTTGTCTTGTTGTAACTGTGTTCGTATTGATAGTCAATGTTGAATTCCACCTTCTGTGAAGCGCTATAAGTATATGACGCGTCGGCAGAGAGATTGAAGTTGTGGCTTGGGGAGTCAGTGTAGTTGTTGCGGTGGTCAGACGTGGCAGTCTGCTGGTAGTCGTAGTCGCTGAGGGAGAAACTATTGCCCGACTGCCTGTCGTAAGAAGCCCCGATATTGGCGCGAATGAAGTCGCCAAACAGATTCAGATACAAGTCAGTGTTTGCCGTCACATGAAAATTCTTCCTTGCGGACTCAGATATGCTCTTGGAGCGGTTGAGCGTGATACTCTCAAAGCGATTTTTGTCTCCGAAGACATCCTGCTGTAGGTCACGGAAGTCAATAGGGTCAGCATTAAACATGGCGCTGAAGTTTTGTTGCTCCGCATCATGCTTATTGTAAGTCATGCCCAGCCTAGTATAGAAGACACCAGTGTGGAGGTTTTTCTGAAATACGTTGGTACTGTTTATCTTAAGATCCTTGTTGCCCGACAATGAATGAGTGCGCCCGTAGGTGTCGCCACCCTCAAGGAAATTCTGCGTAGATGACCAGTCCTTGCTATTCACGTCACTATAGGAGATGTCGTTGGAGGTGGAGAATTTGTCAGCCTTGACACCCTCCTCGCTTTGGTGATGATAAGCGAAACCCGCCATGTGATACCGAGAGTCCACAGTAGGCGTGCCCGAACCATTCCAGTCACTCACGTTGGAGTCAAAGGTGTCATTTTGTCCTAAGTTGTTGCTACTGCCATATATCATCTGCTTAGACACCTCAGTGAAGTGCATTCCCACTATCTTCCCAGTGTAGCGATTGTCGGTGCCATATCCAGCAGAGGCATTGGCTATCCATCCAGAGGAGTATTCCTTCTTTAGGCGCACATCCATGACATAAGTCTTGTCGTTCATGTCCTTGCCCATGAGTTCCGAACTGATGCCACGCTGGTCAAACACCTTTATCTTATTTACCGTGTAGGCAGGCAGATTGCGTAGAGCCAGTTTAGGGTCGCCAGTGAAGAAGTCCTTGCCATTGACGAGTAGCGTCTTTATCTGTTTGCCATTGATGGTGATCTTGCCGTCGCTACTCAGTTCGGCTCCTGGCAATCTCTTTATGAGAGCATCGAGCATGCTACCCTCTGCCAGATGGAAAGCGTCAGCATTATAGACAATGGTGTCGCCGTGCATCACCATCTTTATCTTCGTAGCCTTGACACTCACCTCATCAAGCATTATCATTTCCTTCTGTAGCAGTATGTCTTCAAGAGTCTTTGACTTCTCGCGCTTGTATTTCAGTTGGAAGTTGACATATTTAGTCTCATAACCCACATGAGAGATTTTTGCGATATATTTACCAAGGGACATCAATTCCACATTGAATGTGCCTTTCGTCCATTGTGCAAAGTAACTATCGCCTTTGGCATCTTGCGTCGTGGTGGTGGCCACGACTGTGGAGTCAGTGTTGAGTATCTCCACTGATACATTTGGCATCGGAGTGCTCTCGAAAGCCTCCATCACGCGGCCCGACACCGTGTAGTTTTTGCCACCATTTAAGTACACTTGTCCAAATTGTGCTTTTGCGGCGACTAATGACATCGTGGCCATCATGATGATGATCAGTAATCTCTTCATATGTATGAGTCAGTTAATGGTTTTGTGTCTATTGCTTGTTGAGTGCCGAGGTCAGTTCCTCTATACTTATCCCCAGCATCTCCATCTGTCGGCTTAGTTGTGGTAGCCTCTTCTCATAAAACTCCCGCCGTCGCTCGTTCTTTATCTGTTCGTTGGCTCCTGGCGTGACGAAATATCCCAGGCCACGCTTGTTGTATATTATGCCGTTTTGAGCAAGAAACTCATAAGTCTTCATGGCAGTATTGGTGTTTACCCCGAGGCTGACGGCACATTCCCTCACCGATGGGATTCTGCTTTCTGGCAGATAGACTCCCGCCACTATCTCGTCGATGAGCCTGTCTGCCATCTGCAGGTAAATAGGTTTTTCATTTGTGAAATCCATGGAGTAGGGGCTTTACAGGTTGAACATTCTATGGCCTATCACTGTCATGCGCTTGTGTATGCGATAGGAGAACCACAGATTGAAGATGGAAAACAGGGTGCCGACAATGGTAATGATGGTCGGAATGGTGTTATAACTGTATATCCATGAGTCAGGAGTAATGTCATAGCATCTCTCTATCAAGGATGCTGTGGCGATGGTGAATGCGCTTATGACAACTGTCCAGAAGATAAACCATGCTATGCAGGTCATGACAAATGACATCTTGCGGAAGAGGTAGCCACCAAGCAGAAATGATGTGAATCCCCATGCTGCTATGGCTATATAGCATGGTATGTCAATGAAGGAGCGTGGGATAGGATTATACCACAATGTATCACTGAAATGACTCACATATGCATAGACCACTGAGGACTGTGTGCCAGAGAAGATGGTGGACAAGAGCATATTGAGTGCGTCTGCCAGGCAGATGGCGATAGCCGAGGCGACGAATCCCATGATAGTGGTGGCCAACGCACGGCACCAGAATTTGTCCCTATTGGATGCAGGTACCATGAGATAGAGTGCTCGTTGCTGTTTTGTCTTCAGGTCATTGGCTATATTGGAGGCGAATATTCCCGATGCGAGGATATACGCCAGGCTTATCGTGACAGCACATGATGCAGTCTGAAATGAGTTTACGCCATCACGATATAGAGAGAAGATGCCCGTCTGAATGCTTATTATACCGAAATAAGCCACGCAGAGATATATGAATTCCTTGACAAAGCGTCTTTTGTTGGTCAATACATACCAACGCGCTGTTTTTGCAAAACTGTTCATGTCGTATATATAATATAATGTGTACTTTCTTATTGTTTCGTTATCTTGTGCAGTGTCACTGCATTGAAGAGTAATTCCAGATTGAGAGTGGTCTCTTCCTTATCGCCTCGTGGCGCTATCACGGCATTGCCCTGTAGTGTAGGTTCGGCATGCAGCACGTCGGCCATATTGTCGGCAGTGCGATATTCAAACACGTATTGCTTACAGATGTCGCTGACTGAAGCGTCAAAGAGTATCTGGGAATTGTCGAGGATGAGCACATGGTCAAGCAGATTTTCTATGTCATGCACTTGGTGTGTGGAGATAATGACCGTGCGGTCAGAGTCCATCACGCGAGCCACTACCTTGCGAAATTGAGCCTTTGACGGTATGTCAAGACCATTGGTCGGTTCGTCCATGATGAGGTAGCGAGTGCCAGTGGCAAGAGCAAAACTCATATAAATTTTTTTCTTTTGTCCCATCGATAGGGCAGAGAGCATAGGGTCGCCCATCATCTCAAAGTCTTTCAGACATTCGTCCATCACCTCTTGAGAGAAATTAGGATAAAACATACTGTTGGCTTTCACATATTCACTCAATCGTATGTCAGGTAATTCAAACTCTTCCGTCACGATGTAGATGTCGGACAGCATCTCTGCTTCACGCTCCTTTGCTTCGTGCCCATCCACCTTTACGCTGCCTGACTCAGGGCGCAATAGACCGCAGATGAGATAGAGCAAAGTGCTCTTTCCCATACCGTTTTTACCTAAAAGACCATAGATGGCATTGCCCTCAAGGCGGAGATTCAGGTCATGAAACACCTTGTGGCTACTACCTGAATATCTAAATGACAAATCTCTTATCTCTATCATAATTATAATGTTTGTTAGTGTACTACGTTACTATTACACCGCAAAGGTATGATAAGTAATCGTATCCTGCAAGTATTTTGTCTACTATTTTTGCTTGTCTACAATATTTGATGTAACTTTGCATGTTGGATAATAACGATTTGGAATAATTTTAACGATAGACAAGATGAAGATAGAAGAGCTGATACAGAGTAGCGCCCTTGCTGCTGTGAAGGATCTTTATGGTGCAGAAGTGCCTGCACAGATGATACAGTTGCAAAAGACACGCCCTGACTTTGAGGGCAACCTCACTCTCGTGACCTTTCCTCTGCTCAAGACTTCTCACAAGAAGCCTGAGGAGACAGGTCAGGATATGGGTGAATATCTGGTAAAGAATTGTCCTGCCATCAGCGGATATAATGTGGTGAAGGGATTCCTTAACTTGGTGATAGCACCCGAGGCTTGGGTGGGTCTGCTCAATGATATCAATGCTGACGAACATTATGGTGAGAAGCAGGCTACAGACAATAGCCCGCTGGTGATGATAGAATATTCTTCGCCTAACACCAATAAGCCTCTTCATCTTGGTCATGTGCGTAACAACCTTCTCGGATGGTCTCTCTCTCAGATTATTGCTGCCAATGGCAATAAGGTGGTGAAGACAAATATCGTCAATGACCGCGGTATCCATATCTGTAAGTCTATGCTCGCATGGTTGCGCTACGGCAATGGCGAGACTCCAGAGTCTTCTGGCAAGAAGGGCGACCATCTCATCGGAGATTACTATGTGGCTTTTGATAAGCACTATCGTGAGGAGGTGAAGGAGCTCATGGCGAAGGGCGTGGATGAGGAAACTGCCAAGCAGGAGGCTCCGCTCATCAAGGAGGCACACGAGATGCTCGTGAAATGGGAAAACAACGACCCTGAGGTGCGTGCCCTATGGCGCAAGATGAATGAGTGGGTGTATGCTGGATTTGATGAGACATACAAGATGATGGGTGTGTCATTCGATAAGATATACTACGAGTCACAGACATATCTCGAAGGTAAGGAGAAGGTGGACGAAGGACTTGAGAAGGGTATCTTCTATCGTCGCGAAGACGGTTCGGTGTGGGCAAATCTCACTGCTGAAGGTCTTGATGAGAAACTTCTGCTTCGTTCTGATGGTACTTCTGTGTATATGACACAGGATATCGGTACTGCCAAACTGCGTTTCCAGGATTTTCCCATCGACAAGATGATTTATGTGGTGGGTAATGAGCAGAACTACCATTTCCAGGTGTTGTCTATATTGCTTGACAAACTCGGTTTCAAGTGGGGTAAGGACCTCACGCACTTCTCTTACGGTATGGTGGAACTGCCTAACGGCAAGATGAAGAGTCGCGAGGGAACTGTGGTGGATGCTGACGAACTCATGGCAGCCATGATACAGGATGCACGCAAGACCAGCGATGAACTCGGTAAGTTTAATGACATGAGCGAAGAGGAGAAGAATGAGATAGCACGCATCGTAGGACTCGGTGCGCTGAAATATTTCATCCTCAAGGTGGATGCCCGCAAGAATATGCTCTTCAATCCAGAAGAGAGCATCGATTTCAATGGCAACACTGGTCCATTCATCCAGTACACCTACGCTCGTATCCGCTCTATACTCCGCAAAGCTGAGGCTACAGGCATCGCCATACCAGAAACGCTTGGTAATGACTATAGTCCTGTAGAGAAAGAGGTGGAACTCATACAGAAGATTGCTGAGTATGCCACTGTTGTAGAGCAGGCTGGTAAGGACTATTCTCCTTCAGGCATCGCCAACTACTGCTACGAACTGACAAAGGCTTTCAATCAGTTCTATCATGATTACTCTATCCTCAATGCCGATACTGAACAGGAGAAGATATTCCGCCTCGTGCTGGCAAAGAATGTAGCGAAGACCATCAAAAACGGTTTTGCACTGCTCGGCATAGAGGTGCCGGAGAGAATGTAAATGGAAAAACTTGTCAACCCACCAAGTTGGAGAAACGACACGGTGCTACCACTACACAAGGACGTGAAAGCGAATGCCTGGGCAGTGGACGCCGCCTGTTCGGGCAACCCAGGACCGATGGAATATCGTTGCGTAGATCTGCAGACAGGTCAGCAGGTGTTTCACTTTGGTCCTGTGATGGGCACAAACAATATCGGGGAGTTTCTTGCTATAGTGCATGCGCTCGCCCTGATGCAGCAACGAGGTATCACTGATAAGGTGATATACTCCGACTCCTATAACGCCGCCCTATGGGTGAGCAAGAAGGTTTGCAAGACCAAGTTGCCTATGAATCCGCAGACTGCCAAGGCGCACGAACTCATAGCGAGGGCTCACGCATGGCTGAGAACGCATCCTGTGACGGTGCCCATAATAAAATGGGAGACGAAGGCGTGGGGTGAGATTCCTGCTGATTTCGGTAGAAAATGACAGTTAACAAAATATTCACATTAAATATTTGCAACTGTGGAGTTTGTGCTGTACCTTTGCCACATACATCATATAAAATAACTATCAAATATTACGCTTATGAAAAAACTTCTACTCGCTTTGTTTTCCGCAGTGCTCGCCATCTCGGCTTCAGCACAGACGGTCGTGACGTTTAATGTCGCTACGGACAAAGGTAACTGCTCTGAAACGGCAGGTGCAGATGTTGTCTCAAAGGATGGCATAACAATTAAAGTGTCAAATGGTATATTAGGTAACGGAACAGACTATCGTTGCTATAAAGGTAAAACCTTAGAAGTATCGTCAACTATTGGTAATATTGCAAGTATTGAGTTTACTTGTACTGCAAGTGGAACTACAAAGTATGGACCTGGTTGCTTCGCTGCGATGGATGGATATTCTTACGCTGATAAAGTAGGTACTTGGACTGGTGATGCAGAGTCTGTCACATTTACTGCATCTAGTAATCAGGTGCGTATGACAAGCATCACAGTGACCACAGCAGCAGCTGCTGGCACAGTGGCAAAACCTACCATTAAACCTGCAAGCGGTACTTACTATGGTGACCTCGATGTAATTATGTCAGCGGCTGAAGGTTGCACAATAAAGTATACTATCAAAGATGACGACGACAAGACCGAGTATACTTATGACATGCCATTAGTTCTTGAGGCCCCTGGCGACTACACTATCGTTGCCTACGCAGAGGATAAGGATGGTAAGAAGTCTGATGAGGTGACAATGACCTATGATCTCAAGGAAATCGTAAACTATACCTCTATTGCTGACATTCGTAAGAACTGCATAGCAGCATCACAGGCTGATGCACCAGTTGTGTCATACACCTTCACTGATCTTCTCGTGACTGGTGTTTCTGGTAGCAACGTATTCGTTACTGACGGCTCAGACTCATATCTCCTCTACGGCACAAACGCAAAGTCTCTGAAGAAGGGCGACAAGATTTCTGGTAAGGTGACAGGTGACTTGTATCAGTATAACACTCTCGGCGAACTCGCAGTTTCTGACAGTTATGCAGACGTGACTGTAGATTCAAGTGACAATGAGGTAAGTGCTAAGACTGTAAGCATTGATAACATAGTATCTAACTATGCTACTTGCGAGGCATCAATCGTGAAATTGTCAAATGTCACATTCAATGCTGAAACGATCGGTACTACTTATGGTGAAGCAAATTATCGTATCGTAGAAATAGAAGATGCAGAAGGTGATAATATCAATATCTATGATGTGTCAAACACTCTCAAGAATGAGACATTCCTCACTACAAAGAATTATGACGTTACTGCCTATGTGGTAAGAAATAAGGGTGTGGTGCAGGTTTATGTCCTCAGTGCTGACGACATCAAGGTGATCACAGACCAGAAGGATCCAGAACTGAGCTGGCTGTCAAAATCTGTTTCAGCTACAATAGGAAGCGACAAGACATTAAATAAGGCTACTACAAAGTCTGATGGCAAGGTGACTTACTCTTCTTCTGACGAGAGCGTTGCCACAATTGACGCTGAAGGAAATATCACTCTTGTAAGTGCTGGTAAGTGTACTATCACTGCCACTGTTGCAGAAACTGAGAATTATCTCCCTGCTACGGCAAGCTTCGAACTCATAGTAGTAGAAAAGGTTGGTGGCCTTTCTACATTCACTAATGGTGGTTTTGAGGCTTGGTCATCTGATTCACAGCCTAAAGGATGGTTGTCTTCTACATCAGCATCAAACGCAACTCTTTCTAAGAGTACAGAGGCTCGTAGTGGCGAATACTCAGTATGCGTGCAGAATGCTACCGCAAACAAACGTCTTGCTTCTAAGGAGTTCATCCTTGATGAGGGTTGGTACACCATGCAGTTCTATGCTAAGTCTGTAGCAGGTGCAGAGAATAAGGCAAAGACTTGTCCAGGATACGCACCTTATGATGATGAGACTGGCAAGTTGGGTAGCTATTCTTATGGTGACTATACAGATTTGCTTAGCACAACTGAGTGGACACTTGTGACATATACTTTCCATTTGGATAAGGTGACACAGATTAACCTCGTGGTGATGAATCCTAAGGCTTCAAAGACGACTACCTATGGCGACCTCCTTATCGATGATTTCGAGTTCCGTGAGGCTACCGAGGCAGAGATTGCTACTGCTGGCATCTCTTCTGTAAAGGCGGACACTGAGGATGGTGCTATCTACAATGTTGCTGGTCAGAAGGTAAATGCTGACTACCGTGGCATTATCATCAAGAATGGTAAGAAGTATCTGAATAAGTAAGATATATAAGAATAAGCATATAAACGAATCCTGCGGGTTGTAAAGCTCGCAGGATTTTTTCTTTCATACGAAATGGTTACACTGGATATTGCTACACGCAGTTTTATTGACGAGCACCGAAATGATGATGTGAGAAAACTCGCATTAGAGTCAAAGCGCTTTCCTGAGATAGATATGCCCTTCGCGCTCTCGCAGATAGCGGGATGGCAGACGGCACGAACAAAACTGCCTAAATGGGCGGAGAAACCGCAGATAATATACCCTCCTCATCTCTCTATGGAGCAATGTAGCAGTGCTTCTACGGCTCTTTATAAGGGCGCAATCGTTGATCGTCTGATAGCAGATGGGAAGATGAAGGCTGACTCCATGACTGACCTTACTGGCGGATTTGGTGTAGACTTCTCATATATAGCTGGCAAGTTTGGTGCTTCTACCTATGTGGAGATGCAGCGGCATCTTTGTGATATTGCAGAGCACAACTTCCAGGTGCTTGGTCTTTCTGGTGCAAAGGTGGTATGTGGTAATGGCGAGTACGTGCTTCAGACGATAAAACCGCAAGATTTCATATATCTTGATCCTGCACGTAGGGATGCTAATGGAGGTAGGACGTATGCCATCGAAGATTGCACCCCCAATGTTGTCACACTCAATGAACTGCTCCTTGAGAAAGCGAATGTAGTGATGATAAAACTATCGCCTATGCTTGACTGGCGCAAAGCCATCAATCAATTGCGTGGTGTGGCAGAGGTGCACATAGTTTCCGTCAACAATGAGTGCAAGGAACTTCTCCTTGTCCTTACTCGACAGGACGTAGCAATAGATGACATCAGAATATATTGCGTCAATAATGACCAATCACTCTCTTATACACTTCGCGAAGAAAGACTCGCAATGACAACCGTCGCAGATGCACTTTCTGACGTTTATAGTACAGAGGATACTCTCTATTTGTTTGAGCCAAATGCTTCCGTGATGAAGTCCGGATGTTTCTCCTTGCTATGTGAACGCTATGGAGTCACGAAGATAGGAACTAACTCTAATCTATACGTATCCCACGATGAAACCGCCACTTTTCCTGGTAGACGTTTCTCTGTCATGGCCATCACGTCCATGAATAAGAAGAAGTTGCGCACGGCACTGCAAGGTGTCACATGTGCCAATGTGGCAGTGCGAAATTTTCCTCTCACTGCACAGGAGTTACGTAAGCGCCTCAAACTAAAAGACGGCGGCAATCTTTATCTCTTTGGTACGACAGACTCCGCCAATCATCATATCCTTATCCTTTGCAAGAAGTTATAGTAGGCGACGCCATAAAAGCATAATTAACCTCTTATTATTGCCATTTCCGATATTTTTATATAAATTTGCATTCCCATTATACATATGTAGAAACAAATTATCAGATAAGAAATGGCAAATGTCGAAATTCGCAAGGTCACGACAAAGAAAGACCTTGCGCGATTCATAGACGTGCATTACGACCTCTATGAAGGCAATGAATATGACGCTCCTAACCTGTTCTTCGATGAAATGAATACTCTCAGCAAGGATAGGAACGCCGCTTTTGAATTTTGTGAGGCAGAATATTTCATTGCCTACAAGGACGGCAAGGCCGTCGGTCGTGTAGCTGCTATCATCAATCATAGAGCCAACTCAAAGTGGGATCGCAAGGATGTGCGCTTCGGATGGATAGACTTCATCGATGACATAGAAGTGTCAGGCGCACTGCTCAAGTCTGTGGAAGACTGGGGTAGGGAGCATGGCATGACTCAGATAGTAGGCCCACTCGGTTTTACGGACATGGACCCTGAGGGCATGCTTACCCATGGTTTTGATCAGTTGGGCACCATGACCACTCCTTACAACTATCCCTACTATCCCCAACATATGGAAAAACTCGGCGGATGGGAGAAGGATAATGACTATGTGGAGTGCAAACTGCCTATCCCCGAAACTGTGCCCGACCGCTATGCCAAGATATCCAAGATGATCCAGGGACGCTATGGCCTGCGCGTCAAGAAACTCAAGAATCGTAAAGAGGTGTATGCCGGTGGCTATGGACAGAAGATTTTTGAGGTCATCAATACTTGCTACAAGGATCTCTATGGATATAGCGAACTCACACAAAAGCAGATAGATCAGTATGTGGAGATGTATCTGTCGTTTGTGGATTATAACATCATCACACTCATCGAAGACTCTACCTGTGATAACAAACTCGTAGGTATCGGTATCACCATTCCTTCGCTTACACGTGCACTGCAGAAGTGTCATCGCGGGCGCCTCTTTCCTTTCGGATGGTGGCACATACTCCGTGCACTGAAATTCCATAAGACCAAGGTCGTGGACTGCTTGCTCGTGGGTGTCCTTCCAGAATATCGCAAAAAGGGTGCCAACGCTCTGCTCTTCGCTGACCTCATACCACGCTATGTGAAATACGGATGGGAGTGGGGCGAGACCCAAGTGGAGATGGAGACCAATCACGCTGTGCAAAGCCAGTGGAGCGAACTTGAGGTCACTGTGCACAAGCGTCGTCGCTGCTACAAGAAGACTCTATAGAAAGTAGATAAGGAATAGAATGTCAGAAGAAACCAAAGACCAACTCCAAAACCAACCGCAGACAGAATACGTAGACTCCAACATCAAGACCCTTACCGATGTGGAGCATATCCGTATGCGCCCGGGTATGTACATAGGCCGACTTGGCGATGGTAGTATACCCGAAGATGGTATCTATGTCTTGCTCAAGGAGACCATCGACAATTCCATTGACGAATTCCGTATGAATGCCGGCAAGAGAATTGAGATCGATGTGGAAGACAACCTCTCCGTCACCGTGCGCGACTATGGACGTGGCATACCCCAGGGTAAACTCGTGGATGCCGTGAGTAAACTCAATACTGGCGGTAAATACGACTCCAAGGCTTTCAAGAAGTCGGTCGGTATGAATGGTGTCGGTATCAAGGCGGTCAACTTCCTTAGCGAGCGCTTTGAGGTGCGGTCTTATCGTGACGGAAAGGTGAGGACTGTCATCTTCCATAAGGGTATACTTCAGACAGACACTACGGTGGATACGGACGATGAGAACGGCACTTTTATATCATTCAAACCTGATGACACGCTCTTTGTCAACTATAGGTTTAAGGATGACATCGTGGAGACCATGCTCCGCAATTACACCTATCTCAACTCTGGACTTACGATAATGTACAACGGTAGGCGCATCCTATCGCGCAATGGATTGGAAGATCTCTTGCGTGATAATATGACCACCGATGCACTCTATCCCATCATACATATGAAGGCTGAAGACATAGAGATAGCCTTCACTCATACCAATCAGTATGGTGAAGAATATCACTCCTTCGTCAATGGCCAGCACACCACACAGGGCGGTACTCACCAAAGTGCTTTCAAGGAGCATATCGCCAAGACTATCAAGGAATATTTCGGTAAGTATGAGGCGGGCGACATACGCAATGGTATCGTAGCCGCCATAGCACTCAATGTCGAAGAACCAATCTTCGAGTCGCAGACAAAGATCAAACTCGGTTCGCTGGCGATGAGTCCAGGTGGCGAGAGCATCAATAAGTTTGTCGGCGACTTCATCAAGAAGGAGGTGGACAATTATCTGCATATCCACACAGATGTGACGGAGGTGATAGAGAGCAAGATAAAGGAGAGCGAGCATGAGCGCAAGGCTATGGCTGGTGTCACCAAACTGGCAAGGGAACGTGCCAAGAAGGCAAACCTGCACAATCGCAAACTGCGTGACTGTCGCATCCATTTCTCTGATGCCAAGAATGAGCGCAAGGAGGAGTCGAGCATCTTTATCACTGAGGGTGACTCGGCATCAGGATCTATCACCAAGAGTCGCGATGTCAACACCCAGGCGGTGTTCTCCCTGCGAGGCAAACCGCTCAACTCCTTCGGACTCACCAAGACGGTGGTCTACACCAATGAGGAATTCAATCTTCTACAGGCTGCCCTCGACATAGAGGATGGTCTCGATGGTCTGCGTTATAATAAGGTGATAGTAGCCACTGATGCTGATGTCGACGGTATGCATATCCGTCTTCTTATCATCACATTCTTCCTGCAATTCTTCCCCGAACTGGTCAAGAAGGGCCATGTCTACGTGTTGCAGACACCGCTCTTCCGTGTGCGCAATCGCCGCACGAAGATCAAGGATAAGTCTGTCATCAAGGCAGAAGACGAGCGATTGGCAAAGCGCAACGAAAAACCGAAAGACTTTGTCACCCGCTATTGCTACAGTGAAGAGGAGCGACAGGCTGCCATCAAGGATCTTGCGCCCGACCCAGAGATAACACGATTTAAGGGACTTGGCGAGATATCACCTGAAGAATTTGCCGGTTTTATCGGTCCAGATATCCGTTTGGAGCAGGTCACACTGCATAAGAATGACCAGGTGGGCAAACTCCTCGAATACTATATGGGAAAGAACACCATGGAGCGTCAGAAGTTTATTATCGACAATCTCGTGGTGGAGGAAGATAGACCTGAAGAAGACACAATAACTGATTAGAATAATGAAGAAACTTGCAACTCTTGCCCTTATGGCGGCAGTCTCCCTGACTGCCAGTGCGCAGCATTCCACAAAGATTAATGCTGCCTTGCAGAAACTCTATATGACACAGATGGCTGTCACCGAACTCTATGTTGACACGGTGAATGCTGACAAACTCGCTGAGGATGGCATCCGTGGCATGCTTAAGGAACTTGATCCTCACTCTACCTATAGCACGGCGAAGGAGACAAAAGCGCTCACCGAACCGCTTGAAGGTTCTTTCGAGGGCGTAGGTATACAGTTTAATATCTCTCAGGACACTCTCCTCGTCATCCAGACCGTAGCCAACGGCCCGTCGGAGAAGGTCGGCATCCTTGCTGGCGATAGGATAGTGAAGGTAGACACTGCCGTCATCGCCGGAGTGAAGATGGCTCGCGATGAGATTATGCGTCGTCTGCGCGGCAAGAAGGGATCTATTGTGAAACTCGGCGTGGTGCGTCGTGGCATCAGTGACACTCTGACTTTCAATGTGACGCGAGATAAGATACCTCTCAAGACAGTGGATGGATCTTATATGATAAGACCAAACATTGGATATATCAAAATAGGTAGTTTCGGTGCCAACACCTACCAGGAGTTCATGGCATGCGTGGACTCGCTGAAGCGTCATGGCATGAAAGACCTCATCATTGACCTTCAAGATAATGGCGGTGGCTACCTGCAGAGTGCTGTGCGCATAGCCAACGAATTCCTGCAGAAGAATGACCTTATAGTATACACCCAAGGTAGAACGAATCCACGCCAGGAGTTTCATGCCGACGGCAAAGGTCGTATCCTTGACGGCAAGGTGATGGTACTCGTCAATGAATACTCTGCTTCGGCAGCCGAGATTCTCTCTGGTGCTATTCAGGATCAAGACCGTGGACAAATCGTAGGACGTCGCTCCTTTGGCAAGGGGCTCGTGCAACGCCCGATAGAATATCCTGATGGGTCGATGCTCCGCATCACCGTGGCTCACTATTACACACCTTCCGGCCGTTGCATACAGAAACCTTATGAGAAGGGCGACCAGATAGACTACGAGATGGATATAGCAAATCGCTTCAAGCACGGCGAACTCTATAGCCGTGATAGCATCCACTTCGCTGACTTCCTCAAGTTTCAGACTCTCCGTCTGCACAAGACTGTCTATGGCGGAGGTGGCATCATGCCTGACTTCTTCGTGCCACTTGACACCACGCAGTATACTGCCTATCACCGTCAACTGGCTGCCAAGGGCATCATCATCAATCAGACACTCCGCTATGTAGACCAAAATCGCAAGAAACTCCATAAACTCTACAAGACCTTTGATAAGTTTGAGAGCGAGTTCCTCGTTCCTGACGCACTCCTCCAGGGTGTCTATGCCGAGGGAGAAAAGGAGAAGGTGAAACTCAAGGATGAAGAAGAGCGTCGCAACAGCGAACATATGATAAAGACACAACTCAAGGCTCTCATCGCTCGTGACATATGGGATATGTCGGAGTACTTCAAGATAATGAATGAGCAGAGCCACATCGTGATGAAGGCTGTGGAGTTGCTCGGTGCCAAATAGATGCCATATGGAGAGTGAGGAATACTATGTAGACAAGTTGCGACATCGCGACATCAAACCGACAGCCATACGCCTGCTCGTGCTTCGCAATATGTTTCGGGGCAATCAGGCACTGTCGCTCCCTGATCTCGAGCATCTGCTCCCCACGGTGGACAAGTCCACCATCTCGCGCACACTGTCACTCTTCCTCCTCCATCAACTCATACACGCCATCGACGACGGGTCTGGTGCCATGAAGTATGCAGTCTGCGATGACGACTGCGACTGTGTGCCTCAGGATGAGCACACGCATTTCTATTGCACCCAGTGTCACCGCACCTTCTGCCTCAAGCAGATACATGTGCCTAGCGTGCCACTGCCCGACGGATTTACGCTACAAAATATCAACTATGTGATGAAGGGCCTATGCCCTGAATGTAACGAACGCAATGCAAGACGAATTTGACATACACGTTTCCTCTGGTTCCGCAGAAAAGGAATTTGAGAATGCTCTCCGCCCGCTGACCTTCGATGACTTCAGCGGACAAAGGAATGTCGTAGACAATCTGAGAGTGTTTGTAGAGGCAGCCAAATATCGCGGTGAACCGCTTGACCACACGCTCCTTCACGGTCCTCCTGGACTGGGAAAGACCACGCTGAGCAATATCATTGCCAATGAGTTGGGAGTAGGCTTCAAGATCACTTCAGGTCCTGTACTTGATAAGCCTGGTGACCTTGCTGGCATACTCACCTCGCTTGAAAATAATGACGTGCTCTTCATAGACGAGATACACCGCCTCAATCCTGTCGTGGAGGAATATCTATATTCAGCCATGGAGGATTACCGCATCGATATCATGATCGACAAAGGTCCGTCGGCACGTAGCATACAGATAGACCTCAATCCTTTCACCCTCGTCGGTGCCACCACTCGCAGCGGTATGCTCACCGCACCTCTGCGTGCCCGATTCGGTATCAATCTCCACCTGGAATACTATGACCCAGAGACGATAAAGAAGATTATCAAGCGCTCGGCATCCATCATGCGTGTGCCGATAAAGGATGACGCTGCCATGGAGATAAGCCGTCGCTCGCGTGGTACGCCGCGTATAGCCAATGCCTTGTTGCGCCGTGTACGCGACTTTGCACAGGTCAAGGGCACAGGCGTCATAGACTTGCCTATCGCCCATATGGCACTCACCGCGCTCAATATCGACAGTTATGGTCTCGACGAGATAGACAACAAGATACTCCTCACCATTATCGACAAGTTTAAGGGCGGTCCTGTGGGCATCTCCACTATCGCCACCGCCATTGGTGAAGATGGGGGCACTGTGGAGGAGGTCTACGAACCATTCCTCATCATGGAAGGTTTCATCAAGCGTACACCGCGTGGTCGTGTAGCCACCGAACTCGCTTACCGCCATTTCGGACGTAATATCATCGGCAGCAATGCAGCAGAACCCACACTCTTCGACTAAGGTACTCTTTGTCGGCAGTTTTGATCCTTTTCACGCTGGCCACCGCAGCATCGTGCAGCGTGCGCTCTCCATCTTTGGCGAGGTGGTGGTGGCAGTGGCTGTCAATCCTGATAAGCACTACATGTATAGCGTGGAGGAGCGTATGCAGAAGATAAGGGCGGAGTTTTCTGACAATCCGCATGTCACCGTCGACCATATAGAGGGTCTGACCATAGACTATTGCCGTAGCCATGGCATATGCCATATAGTAAAAGGTGTGCGCAATGCCGTGGATTTCGAGTATGAGCGCCAGCAGGCGGTGTGGAATAAGGAGCACGGACAGGTGGAGACCCTATTGCTCTTCGCCGAGCCCGGTCTTGAGAATGTGAGCAGTACGATAATAAGGGAAAACATTAAAAACTATACATCAGAATTATGATTACTTACAGTGCGGAAGGTGTGAAGATGCCTGACATCAAAAAGCGCGACACCAATAAGTGGATACGTGCTGTTGCTGCCACCTATGGCAGAAAGGTGGGCGAGATAGGTTATCTCTTCTGTGACGATGAAAAGATACTCGAGGTCAACAATGAATATCTCGGTCATGATTACTACACCGATATCATCACCTTCGATTACGATGAGGATGATGTTATCAATGGCGACCTTGTCATATCGCTCGACACTGTCCGCACCAATGCGGAGAAGTTTGGCAAGGCTTATGACGAAGAACTCCACCGCGTGATCATCCATGGCATCCTCCATCTCTGTGGCATCAATGACAAGGGACCCGGCGAAAGGGAAATCATGGAGGCAGCCGAAAACCGCGCTCTATGCATGTTGTAATCGTCGGTGGTGGAGCCTGTGGATGCTTCTGCGCAGTCAACCTGAAGCGCAGACTGCCCGATGCCAAGGTGACGGTGCTGGAGAAGAGCACACGCCCTATGGCAAAACTCGCCGTCACGGGTGGCGGACGATGTAATCTCACCAACTCCTTTCGTGACGTGAAGAGCATCAAGCAGGTGTATCCACGTGGCGAAAAACTCATGAAGCGCGCCCTGAAAGTGTTCTCGCATGAGGACACCATGCGATGGTTTGAAGCCGAAGGCGTGCGCCTCGTCACACAGGAAGACCAGTGTGTGTTTCCTCAGTCGCAAGACGCTATGGAGATCGTCAACACTCTTTTGCGACTTATGCGCCAGTACGGTGTCACTCTTTGCACCTCCACAGGCGTGCAGAGCATATCCCATTTGCCTTCTTCCCAGTATTGCCTTACCACCTCTTCTGGCGAAGAGATCATTGCCGACAAGGTCGTCGTGACCATCGGTGGTAAAGCGCATCTCGATGGATATATGCTCATATCTCCTCTATCCATCCCCTTTACAGCGCCTGTCCCGTCACTCTTCTCGTTTAATATTGATGAAGACAAGTTGCATGCTCTCATGGGCACTGTGGTCAATCCTGTGACCGCACGTCTCATTTCTACCAATTATTCCGCCTCTGGTCCGCTCCTCATCACTCATTGGGGTATGTCTGGACCAGCCATCCTCCGTCTATCCTCCTATGGCGCTATCTTTCTTGCCGAGAGTTTTCATCATGCCGAAGTGGGCATCAACTGGTTTGGTAATGCCACCTTTGCCGAGGTGCTCGACATCCTCAAGACCACGCAGACATCCAACCTTCGCAAGCAGATAGCCAATGCCAAACCCCTTGACACCATACACCAGACGCCTATTACGCAGTCTTTCTGGACTTACATCATAGAGCGCACGGGACTCCCTCCGCAGAAACCTTGGGCGGAAGTAGGTCCCAAGCAACTCAATCATCTGGCATCCATGCTTACCAATGACATCTACAGCATCACGGGCAAGGGACAATACAAGGATGAGTTTGTCACCTGCGGTGGCGTAGACCTATCGCAAGTAGACATCAATACCCTCGAGTGCAAACACCATGCGGGCTTGTTCTTTGGTGGTGAATTTTTAGATATCGATGCCGTGACAGGTGGTTTCAATCTGCAGGCGGCATGGACCATGGGATACATAATAGCCAATAGCATATGAAAAGATTTGTTCTCTCCGTTATCACCATTTCTTGCCTTTTCATCGGCAATGCGTCAGCACAGATCACGATGCTTGACCAGCAGAAGATGAACCGATGGAATGTGCCCGCTGCCAACTATAGTGGTATCACGCCCATCGGCAGTGGTCGCTATGCTGTGGTCAGCGACAAGCAGGATGGTGATGGCTTTTATGAGTTTGAGATTACGCAGAATGACATCACTGGCCAGGTGGAAGACATCAAGGTGGTGGCTTTTCACAATAATGGGGGCAAGCAGCGTGATGCCGAGGGCATAGCATACTTTCCCGACCGACAGACGGTCTTTATCTCTGCCGAAGATGACCAACGCATCAAGGAGTATTCTCTTGATGGCACTCTCACAGGTCGCGAACTCGCCGTGCCTGAGCAATTGCAACTTGCCAGCATTCATTCCAATTATGGTTTTGAAGCCTTGACATATTCTGATAAAACCGGCCTCTTTTGGACTTGCACGGAGAATACCATCAAGTCTGACGGCGATGTGTCTGACGACAAGAATCCTGTGTCTGCCAAGATACGCTTGCAGTCATTTGACCGCAATATGAAGCCCGTAAGCCAGTTTGTCTATGAGACTGACGCTCCACGTGCCAATGGCGAGGTGAAGCAGATGGCTTTTGGCATACCCGAACTCTTGGCTCTCCCCGATAGCAGCCTGCTTGTCCTTGAGCGCGAATTCCTCGTCGCACAGGGTTATCTCGGTAGTTATGTAGACAACAAGATATATAGGGTTAATCCCACACGTCAAAGCAAGACGCTCCAGGCTAAGTGGACCACCAACCTCAGCATCTTCTCTCAGACCATAGCCAATTATGAGGGTATGTGCCTGGGTGCAAAACTCCGTGATGGCCGTCAGACTATCCTTCTCGTTTCCGACTCACAAGGGGGCTACGGCAACTCGCTCTTTCATCTCAAGGACTACATCCGCGTGGGCATCATCGAGGACACCTCTATCACCACAAAGAAGGAAGCGCCTCAGGAAAATAAGTCTGATAGTACAGCAATTGATACTCAGGAGGACGAGATGCTCAATATGATTTTTAGCAATGGAAAGATCCTCATCGAGAAGATAATGGAGCAAAATAAGTGAACCACCTATAAATAATGTAAGTAGTAATATATTCCTATAAGTAGGAATCAATTCCCACCGCTAACGCTATGTATAAAATCATCCTTTGCCTGTCGGCACTCGTATTTTCGCTCTCTATAAGCGCAGAAGAGGAGATGGCAGAAATGCATTCCTTTGACTATGAAAAGTCTTGCGCAGTAAGTGACACCATACACTTTAATACTAAGTCCGAACGATTCTTTAGCAACCGTTGGGTACAGTCTTCCTATATAGGTGTACCTCTCATTGCCGCAGGATTGATAGAAAAGAGCGAGAACAAGCATTTCCGTTCCTTGCGTAACGGATTCATGCCTACCTTCCGCAATCATATTGATGACTATGCCCAGTATTCACCCGCTGCCGTGATGCTCGTCTTGAAGGCTGCCGGCGTACCGAGTCGCAGCTCGTGGGGCAAGATGCTCACGGCAGATGCCTTCACCATAGCACTCGTCACCGCCGTGACGCGTGCCATCAAACCCATAGCCAAGGAGGAGCGTCCTGACGGATCTAATAATCACAGTTTCCCATCGGGCCACACCGCCACCGCCTTTATGTGTGCCACGATGCTCCAGAAGGAGTATGGTCATCTGAGTCCGTGGGTAGGTTTTGGAGGCTACACCGTAGCCACTGGCATCGGTGTGATGCGCATGATGAACAATAAGCACTGGATGAGCGACATCCTTGCGGGAGCCGGTATGGGCATCCTCGGCACCGAGTTTGGTTATTGGCTTGCCGACCTCACCTTCCCTAGTCATCCCAAGAGTTATGACCCGCACACCATATGGCTCGTAGACACGGACAAGAATCCTTCGTTCTTCGGTACGTATGCTGGATTCCTTGTGCCTTTGCACCGCTATAACATTGGTAACGGACGCACCATGCAGTCATCCACAGGCGCCACGTTTGGTCTTGAGGGAGCATATTTCTTCTCCCAGCATTGGGGCATAGGAGCACGCGCAGGAGTCTTTGATGTGAAGTATATCACCGATGATGAAGACCGCATGGACAATTCCACACATTCCTACACGCTTAAGGGCGGAGTCTACTTCCACCAAAACATCTATGAGCGTCTCTTTGTGGAAGGCAGAGCCCTTGCTGGCTACACACATTATCCCGACGATAATGACAATGTCATAGACAATCCCAGCCATGGTGGACTTGGCACGACCATTGGTGCCAGCATCGGTGTCAGAGCAAGGCAGCACCTTGACTTCAAGTTTAATGTAGAGCACGAACTCTTCCCTTCGCCAAGCAAGGATCATGGTAGCCAGGGAGC
>CAVABU010000025.1:0-24182 GCA_963586965.1 Gemmiger formicilis | reverse complement strand
GCAAATTTGAGGAGCAATTGCTTTGTGCCAGTATTGCGAAACTCTACTGTGGCCTTGGCATTGTCGCCTGTGCCTTCCACATTAAGGACGGTGCCGATGCCAAAGCGCTGATGCTCGATGATCATGCCTTCTGATAAGGCACAGGATGAGGACTGCTGGCTGGATGACATGACGGGACGTGAGGATGACACCTTGCGGAAATTGGGTGGCAAGGATTGCGACTTTATCTGTGTGGCTTGTTGGAAACCGGCTGCCTTTGCTCCGTGAGGCGTGAAAGGATTGTTGCGTGCACTATTGAGTTCACGGCGGAAGGCTGGACTCAGTGGGTCCACACGCGGTTCACTCTTGCGTGGAGATGTCACCTTATAGTCCACGTCAGCCATAAACTGGTGGGCTACAGGTCGTGAGTTTTGCGCTTGGCGATAAGAAGGAGTCATGTCTTCACCGTCAAAATGGATAAAGCGACTGTCTATCTCCTGAAGGAAGCGGCTGGGCACATCATACTCCATCTTGCCATAGCGCCATCTATTCTTGGCACACGTCAGTATGCACAATTTCTCTGCACGGGTGATAGCGACATAGAGCAGTCGACGCTCTTCCTCGAGTTCGCGTGGTGAGTCTTGCGCCATAGATGACGGAAAAATATTCTCCTCCATGCCCACGACAAATACTACGGGAAACTCCAGGCCCTTGGCAGCATGCACCGTCATGAGCGACACTTGAGGTTCGCCACTGTCGCTACTCTCCTTGTCTGACATCAATGACACTTCCTGGAGGAAGCGGTCGAGCGTGGCTTCCTGCTCCCTACCCTCTTCACGACAACTTGCCACGAAATCTAGCATGGCTGACATGAGTTCCTCCTGATTCTCCTGACGTGTGAGATACTCTGCATCAGAGGAGGAATAGAGGTCTGCATGGATGCCACTCTGCATGACGATGTCGCGTCCGAGGTCATAGGCATTCTTGGTGGAGGCTTGGTCACTAAACTGCTGTATCATAAGCACAAACCTGACAAGTTTGGACTTAGCGCCAGCATTCACAGGCACGCCATATTGGTCAAGATTGTAGCACACATTCCAGAAGCTCACGCCATGGCGCGCGGCAGCTTCAGCTATCTTGCTTATCGTCGTATTGCCGATGCCACGAGCAGGATAGTTGATGATTCGCTTGAATGCTTCCTCGTCGTCATGATTAGCCACGAGGCGGAAGTAAGCCAGGATGTCCTTTATCTCCTTGCGCTGATAGAAGGACAGGCCACCGTATATGCGGTAGGGAATGTTTTGCTTGAGAAATTCATCCTCAAAGGGACGGCTCTGCGCATTGGTGCGATAGAGGATGGCAAAATCGGAATATACACCACCATGCTGACGCATATATTTCTTTATGTCACGGCACACGATGGCAGCCTCCTCCTTGTCAGAGTAAGCAGGTTTCACCATGAGGCTATCGCCAAGGTCATTTTCGGAGAACACCTCCTTGCGTATCTGTCGTTGATTATGACGGATAAGACTATTGGCAGCCTGCACTATGCGTTGCGTACTACGATAGTTTTGTTCGAGTTTGAATAGTTTCGCTTCAGGATATATCTTCGTGAAATTGAGTATATTATCGATGTTGGCTCCACGAAAGGAATAGATACTTTGGGCATCGTCACCCACCACGCATATACGATGATTATCCTTAGCCAACTGGTCCACGATCATCTGCTGCACCTTGTTGGTGTCCTGATACTCGTCCACGAGGATATAGCGAAATCTATCCGCCCACTTCTTGCGGATGTCCTCATGCTCATGAAAGAGTTGATAGGTCATGACTAGCAGGTCATCAAAGTCCATGGCATTGGCACGACGACAGCGCTCCTGATAGGCAGCATATATCTTGCCTATCTCTGGCATGCGCGAGTAGCGGTCGCGCTCATATATCTCAGCGTCATTGGCATACTGCTGAGCATTGATGAGAGTATTCTTCGCCATGGAGATGCGACTATGCACTGTCGACGGCTTATACATCTTCTCGTCAAGCATCATCTCCTTGACGATGGTCTTGATGAGGCTTCGCGAGTCATTCTCGTCATAGATGGTGAAATGAGAATCAAAGCCAATATGCTGGGCCTCAACTCTCAGTATGCGGGAGAAGACGGAGTGAAAGGTGCCCATGTTGACATAGTGGGCATGGTCATAGCCGATGAGACTGCCGATGCGCTCCTTCATCTCGTTGGCAGCCTTATTGGTAAATGTCAGGGCGAGGATATTGTGAGGCTCCAGTCCCAACTGTATGAGATAGGCTATCTTGTAGGTCAGCACGCGAGTCTTGCCTGAGCCGGCTCCGGCTATGACCAGCGAAGGTCCTTCGTTGTATTCCACCGCTGCTTGCTGTCCAGCATTGAGTTGGGCAAGGAGTTCTGCTTTGTTCATCGTTGTCAATGTGTTGTGATAATAAATGTGTTGCCGTCTACGGTCTATTTGGAATAGATGCCACCCGAGACAGTCTTCGGGTTTACTGCCTCGCCTTCCTTAGGGAAAGAGGGGACAAATCTCATCTCGCGCTCTATCTTTGACTGTCGCTTGCGCATGTAGGCTGAGGGGTGTGCGGAGTCAAACTTTCTCGGGTTGGGCAGCGTGACGGCTATGAGGGCACATTCGCCACGGGTGAGATCTTTGGCATCTTTGCTGAAATGGTGCTTTGCTACCGAGTAGACGCCATAGATGCCGTCGCCCATCTCTATGGAGTTGAGGTATACCTCCATGATGCGGTGCTTGCTCCAGAAGAGTTCGATGAGTGAGGTGAAATACACTTCCAAGCCCTTTCTCACCCATGTGCGACCGGGCCATAGGAAGACATTCTTGGCAGTCTGTTGTGAAATGGTGCTTGCTCCGTGCTTCTTTTGAGAATTCTTGTTGTGCTTGGCTGCCTGCTGTATGGCATTGAAGTCAAAACCATGGTGTATGAGGAAGCGTTGATCTTCGGAAGCCATCACTGCCACGGGCATGCTCGGCGACATCTCGTCGAGCGGTACCCACTTGTGATGCCAGCGAGGCATCTCGCCATTGGCAAGTTGCTGCACCACACGTATGCACATGAGAGGAGTGACATAGACAGGGATATAACGGTAAGCCAATGTCACCAAGATGGTGGAGGCAAAAAATAGTGCCAATACCCACCTGAGGATTTTCCAAACTAATCTCACCTTTAGTTTTGCTTTTATGTTACCAAAAAGGCATACACCACAAGCGATGTATGCCTCTTTATGTGAATTGATTTAGTGTGATTCTTACTGGAGTGTGCCAGCCTTTGCTGCGTCAATCATTGACTGTGAAGCATAGAGATATACCTCTACACGACGGCTTGCGTTGACATCTTCCTTGCCATCCTTCATGATGAGGTTGGTCTCGCCATAACCTGTAGAAGAAGCGATCTGTGAAGAACCTACACCACATGAGCCAGTGAGATAGCTCTTTACAGAGTCAGCACGCTTCTGAGAGAGTGTGAGGTTGGTAGCCTCCGAACCGTCAGAAGAAGCATAGCCCTGGATAGCTACGGAGCAGTCGGTATTGTTCTTGAGCACACTTGCGAAGTTAGCGAGCTCAGTCTGAGCAGCAGCCTGCAGGTCAGCCTTGCCTACCTTGAAGAGGATGCCATTGTCGAATGTCACCTTCACGGCGCTGAGTCCGTTAGCGTCAGTAGCCTCTTCCACCTTAGCATTAGCGAGCTTAGCAGCTGTCTCAGCCTTCACCTTGTCCATATGCTTGCCGATGAGAGTACCTGCAGTAGCACCTACAGCGCCACCGATAGCTGTACCTACGACAGTATTGCCTGTGAGCTTACCTACTATTGCACCGAGCACGGCACCGCCACCACCACCGATGAGTGCGCCATTGCCTGCAGATGTTGAACAACTAACGATTGTGAGCAGCGCCATACCAGCCACTGCGAGTTGCATCTTTTTCATTGTCGTCTTTGTATTTAATGTTTATATTAAATGAGATTACGTGTGCAAAGTTAATATAATAGAGTGAAATGTCAAAGGTTTTAACCCATTTTCACCACTTGTGCACATTCTTGTTAATTGGTAAGCAATTGCTACTTATAGTAGTTGCAGCGTCCCCGCTGCAATCTTTTAGGAGATACGGCGCCCTCGCCGTACCATCTCCTAAAAATTTCTCTTATGAGAAAAACTCCTTAGCGTTGGTACGGCGAGGGCGCCGTACCTCCTATGATTGCAACTGCCCAAATGAGGGTTGCAGCGAGGACGCTGCAACTACTATTAGGAATATTTCTTCGGAAACCTCAGCAAGATGCTTACGATGCCCACCACTCCCATGAGTATGGGGTAATAGAGGTATGGCAGGATCTCTATCGGATTGAGCTTGGCAAGTCCGGAGGCGATAAGCAACTGTGCTCCATAGGGTATGAGTCCCTGCATGGCACAGGAGAATGTATCGAGTATGCTTGCCGCCTTGCGAGAGTCTACGCCGAATTTGTCAGATATATGTTTGGAGATGTCACCTACGGTGAGTATGGCTATGGTATTGTTGGCAGTGCAGATATCCACCATTGCCACGAGAAAGCCAATGGAGAGTTCGGCACCGCGCTTGCCATGGATATGGCGTGTCATCTTACCTATGATATAGTCTATGCCACCGCCGTCCTTTATCACAGCCAGCAGTCCTGCTGCCAGCACGGTGACGATGATGAGTTCGCTCATCACAAGTATGCCCTCACCCATGGACGAGAAGAGGCCGTAGACATCATAACTGCCGTCGGATAGTCCTATGACGGCGCACGACACGAGGCCAAGCACGAGCACTGCCATGACATTGACGCCAAGGATGGCGGTGACGAGCACTATGACATAGGGCAACACCTTGAGCAGATTTACGGAGTCGATGTTTCCCGTCGAACTGACACCAAAGCCTTGCACTATATATACAACAAGGACTATGATGGCAGCTGGCACCACGATGGGGAAATTGGCTCTAAACTTATCCTTCATCTTGCAACCTTGGGTCTTGGTGGCTACTATCGTTGTGTCGGAAATAAATGAGAGGTTGTCGCCAAAGAATGCTCCGCCCACGGCGATGGCAGTCAGAAAGGCTGTGCTCTCGCCTGTCTTTTCTGCAAGTCCTGCGGCAATGGGCACAAGCGCCACGATGGTGCCGACACTTGTGCCGATGGAAAGGCTAATGAAACATGAGGCAATGAAAAGTCCAGCCAATATCATGTAACTCGGTGTGACATAGAGGGCTAAGTTCACTGTGGCATCGATGCTTCCCATGGCTTTGGCAGCAGAGGCAAACGCCCCGGCAAGTACGAAGATGAGTATCATCAGGATGATATTCTCTGTGCCCGCGCCATTGCAAAACACCCTCACTCGTTCGTCAATGCTACCCTTGCCCACGACTGCCACACCATAGATGCACGAGATGAGGAATGCCACGGTGATGGGCACCTTGTAAAAGTCGGATGCCACTATGGAGGTGATAGTGTATATTGCGATAAAGAGCAATAGTGGCGAGAGTGCCAAGAGTCCTTTGGAGTTTTTCATTGTTGACTGCTTTTAGTGACGGCGAAAAGAATGACGGCCTTTACATCTGAGTGCGTCTATAAAACTGACAATTCTCCTTTGTCAAGAGTTCGATAGGCATATAGTTGACCGGTTCGACAGGCATCTTCAGCACGACAGCCTTGAAGAGTGCTTCCATGCAGGAATATCCCTGCTGATAACCATGCTGGGCGATGATAAATGAGATGCTACCTTTCTTGAGGCACTCTGCATTGCGAGGCACCATGTCATAACCCATTATCTGGATGTTACGTCTATTGTTTTCGAGCAGATATTCTCCCACAAGATGAGCCTTGGAATTGAGCGTAATGCAGTGATGCACATCGGGATGTGCCTGAAAGAACTCGTCGAGCAAAGCATCGAGTGCCTTGCCTTTCTTCTCAGCAGGCACTTCCAGTTCCACAATCTCTATCTCGGGGAAATGATCAAGCATGTAATGACGAAATCCCACCTCACGATTGGCTTGCTGCTTGGTGGTGAGCATACCATTGCGAGTGCGCTTCATCAGCATGATCTGTTTCTCATTGCCTGCTATGAGCATGAGCATCTTTGCCGCGAAATATCCACTGGCAAAGGAGTCTTGCCCGAAGAAGGCAAGCGGGCGAAGGTCTGGCATATAGGAGTCGAGCATGACAAATGGGATGCCCGTCTCATGTAGATGGTCAGTGAAGCGACGCGTGATATCAAGTCCTGCTGGCACCACCACGATGCCGTCGGGCTTGCAGTCAAGGCTTTCCTTTGCCTTGATTTCAAAGTCTTCTTCATCAAGGCGTTTGTAGTGCACTATGCGTATGTCGATATTGAAGTCGGCATGCAATTCTTCTGCCTTTCTTGCGCCTTCCTCTATCTCCTGCCAATAGGCTTCCGAACTGTGAGCGGGGATGAAGAGCACGAATACGTATGACTTATTGTAAGCCAATGCGCTTGCAAAGACATTGGGCTTATAGTTGAGTTCTTCGAGTACCTTGTTTATCTTCTCCAATGCCTTGGGCGACACATTCGGTCTATTGTGGAGCACTCTGTCTACTGTGCCTACTGACACGCCAGCCCTTTCGGCTATATCTTTGATCCTGACTTTTTCTGCCATCAGCGTCTTCTTACCTTATTCTTTTCACATTACTTATTCTACACAAAGTTAATAAATCTTATTCGTATGGGCAAAGGTCTATAGCAAAAAGCATATACGGTGCACCTTTTTCCTGCAATTTTCTTTCCTTGGCAGGAAAAAATACATAACTTTGCCACATGTGTTTGCCTAAGAGAAATCTTGTCATATCGCTATGCCGACTGTCGTTTGCCGTTGCCGTATTATTGGTAATGGTAGCATGCGGACATGGCGTCAATCACAAGGCGGACGCACTAAATGACGAAGCATACCATTACCACTACATCTCTCTCGACTCCACCACCGCCTTTGCCAACAGGGCGCTTGACGCAAGCGCTCATTATGACGCTGGACGCTACGAAGCCATCAATAACCTGGCCTTTGTGGACATCATCAGGATGAACTATCGGCAAGCGGAGGTGCGCCTAAAAGATATCCTGACAAACACGGATAATCAGATAGAACAACTGGTGGCAAATACGCAGATGATGCGACTGTGTCAAAGGGAATCAAGAAACAAGGAGTTTTATGATTACTACTGGAATGCCACCCGCAACCTGAAAAGAATTGACGAGGAAATATCTTCCTTGACTGACCGACAGGTACGAAGAGTACACTATGCCGAGTCGGAGATGAAGATTGTGACATCCACATATTTATATTATGTGGGCCAGGTTGCTAAGTCTGCCGAGGTATTGGATGGACTACACGAAGATGGTGACTTACAAAAAGATACCGCCCAACTATTAAATTATTTCTATAATGTGGGTTCGGGTGAGTATTTCCTTGAAGGCACGGCCATGGAGCGCAGTCGCAAGGAGTTTGACTACTTGATGAGATGCTATCTGATGGCACAGCATGGCGGTTACATATTCTGGCGGGCAAATGCCTTGCAAGCACTGAGTGAGCATATGCAGAATGGGGACTTGCGTGACAGCCTTATAGCAGAAAATGGCATGGCGATGAAGATACTCGAGGTGGAGAATGTAGATTCAGAGGCCATAGCCACAGAACTCGCCCACCGCTCTCTCAACGACTTCACTTCCTATGGCGACGTCTATCAGATAGCAGGAGCCTTGCGCACTCTCTCCGACTGTCTATTTGACTCGAGTGACTATGAGGGTGCCATCGGATGTCTTGACGAGGCTCTCATGAGAGACACGCTGATAAGTCTGTCGCCATCTATAAAGTCAAGCATATATGAGAAACTGTCGATAAACTATTCTGCACTCAATGAGAAGCAGAATTCCGACTATTACAGGAATCTCTACCTCGACACTCAGGAGAATATTCGTCAAGACCGAGAACTGGAGGCACGTGCCGAGCAACTGGACAAGGCTTCGCTACAACTCAACTTGGCCATAGGTGGTGTCATAGCGAGCATACTGACATTGATGACACTTCTGCTGGTGTTTAGCAGAAAAAGAAAGAGCAAAGAGAAGGCATATACATCAGAACTGCTACTCCAACCGCTGACTCAATGGCGAGTGCAACAGACACACAACACGGAGACATCGGAAAAGCAACGGCAGTCGATACTCGAGGAACAGGAATCGGCGGAATACATTCTGGAGCAGAACCTCAACAAGAACATTGAACAAAGGGCAAAGATGGCGCTTGTCAACAGTATCACGCCATTTATAGACCGCATGATGGCGGAAATCCGCAGTCTGGAAACAAGGAATGAGAATGAGGAGACAAGGGCAAAACGCTACAGATACATCGACGAACTGGCAAACAAGATAAATGAATACAATGATGTGCTGACAAACTGGATACAGTTGAGAAAAGGCCAACTGAGTCTGCACATAGAGAGTTTCAGACTGCAGGACTTGTTTGACATCGTAGCAGGTGGTAGCCAGTCTTTTCGTATGAAGAAAGTCACACTGGAAGTCATCGACACTGATGCCGTGGTGCGAGCTGACAAGACGCTAACTCTCTTTATGATCAACACCATTGCCGACAACGCTCGAAAGGCTTCGCATGCCAATGGTAAAGTGAAAGTATATACCACAAAGACTGTTGACTACGTGGAAATAGCCATAGAGGACAATGGTGACGGCATGGACGAGATGCAACTCAGCAACGTATTCAGTCATCAACCCACGCCAAGCAAGTCGCAACACGGCTTTGGACTAATGAACTGCAAGGGCATAATAGAGAAATACAAGAAGACAAGCCGTCAGTTCTCTGTCTGCAGCATCTCTGCCGAGAGCGAGAAGGGTAAGGGTTCTACATTTCGCTTCCGCTTGCCAATAGGCAAACTGCGTGCTCTCCTTTGTCTGATGGTCTTTGCTCTGACAATGGCATTCTCTATGCCTACTCATGCCACAAAACCAACTGGCACAGTGGACAAGATAAAGATGTATGCCGACAGCGTATACTTCAGCAATCTGCAAGGTAAATACGAGCAAGCGCTCGACTTTTCCGCCATCACTTGCCAACACATAAACAAGCGCTTTCACGAACTCATGCCAAATGGTAAGGACACACTGAGACTATGGGACTCGTCGTCGGACAATGCAGCGGAGTTGAGATGGTTTAATGATTCTCTACCTATGAGATATGACATCATCCTCGACTTGAGAAATGAGGTGGCTGTAGCGGCGCTGGCATTGCATAGGTGGGATATATACAACTACAACAACACTATCTTCACTCTCCTATTCAAGGAATGCGGTGCTGACCACAGCCTCGAAAAATATGTAAAGCAGACGCAGTCGGCAAGAGATGCCAAGAATGTAGCATTGATCATACTTTCTCTGATGTTTCTATGCATCATCCCCGCCTATTACATGCTTTATTACAGGTATGTGGTCTACTACCGACTGATGGTGGACAAGGTGAAAAGCATCAATAGCATACTTTTCGAAGATACCGACGACAAGGAAAAGAAAAGGAAGATAGAGGACATATGGACAAAATCCAAGAGCGCCCATAGCAAGGAGACTAAACAGACTATGGCTCTTGATGCGGTGGTGAAAGAGATATGCAATGCTCTAGAAAAGAATATCGCACAGCACAATAGTGATGCCATCAATATGGAATTGGCTGCCGACGAACTGAAACGTCTGAAATATGAAGCACAGCGACTATACATTCACAACAGTGTGCTGGACAACTGCTTCTCCGCACTGAAGCACGAGACCATGTATTATCCCTCACGCATAAAGCAGATAGTGGAAATGCAACCGGTGAACATCGAGGCGCTAAGAGAAATCACAGGCTACTATAAGGATCTCTACACCATACTGAGTGCACAGGCTCAGTCGCAGATAGCGACCAACCTTAAGGTGAATCGTCATCTGACTGACTACATGAGATATCTCCTGACGAAACTTGCAGACGGAGAAAAGCCATTAGTAGAATGCCAAGCCGTAGACAATACTTACGACCGCTATACTCTACAATTTGGCAACATGAACCTCGACGACACTCAAGCATCCAACCTGTTCACGCCCATGACCAGCAACTTGACGTGCCTACTCATAAGACAAATCGTGAGGGAAATAGGTGAGACGACAGGCAAACGCGGATGCGGCATACAGGCAGGAAAGGGAGAAAATGGAATGGTGCTTATATATATAATAATGTATAATAGGATAAAATTGGATTTTCAATAAAAAGATAAGACTATGGACAAGTTTAAGGTGATAGTAGTGGAAGATGTGCCATTGGAGATGAAGGGCACGGTGGGAATTCTCACCACTGACATTCCCGAGGCAGAGATAATAGGGATGGCGCAGGACGAACCGACATATTGGCGACTGATAAAGCAACAGACGCCTGACCTCGTGTTGCTTGACTTGGGTCTCGGCGGTTCGACAACTGTGGGCGTAGAGATATGCAGGCACACTAAGGAAGCATATCCCGACGTGAAGGTACTGATATTCACTGGCGAGATACTCAATGAGAAACTATGGGTGGATGCCCTCGATGCAGGATGCAACGGTATAATACTAAAGAGTGGCGAACTGCTCACCCGCAATGACGTGCTTGCAGTGATGGGTGGCAATAAACTGGTATTCAACGAGCCTATACTCAATAAGATCGTGGACAGATTTAAGGATACGGTCAATCAGCAGATTATTCACCAGGAGGCACTCATCGACAATGATGTGGATGAATATGACGAACGCTTTTTGCGCCACTTGGCTCTCGGATACACCAAAGAGCAGATTACAATGCTTCGCGGTATGCCATTTGGCGTGAAGAGTTTGGAGAAGCGACAGAATGAACTCATAGCCAAACTATTCCCTAACAACAAGGGCGGTGTCAATGCGACACGCCTCGTAGTACGCGCCATCCAACTACGTATACTTGACATTGACAATCTCGTGGCTGACGATGAATAGACCCAAACTGTTCATATCATCAATACTTGCCCTGTGCATTATCCAGACGCTCGTAATCCTTGCGTCATGGATAGCCAGTGCCGTGCTACCTGAAGCGGGATTCAACTCCCTCTTGAGTGGCACGGGATTGAGATGGCTATTTGGCCAATGCGTCAGCAACGGATGCTCGGAATATATGGCTTGGCTGATGATCGGAAGCATTTTTATCGGAACATTCATATGGAGTGGATTACCCAAAAAGATAATTTCCTTTGGTAAGTGCAATTACAATGAGAAGACCGCCATAGTGTTTTTCTTCATAGAACTTATCATCGGCATCGGCATATGCTTGACGTTTGCCCTATTCCCCCACTCTCCTTTCCTCGGCATCGACGGTTCGCTCTATCCCGGACCATTTCTGAAGTCATCCTTACTGGTCTTGGGCAGTTCTATTTTGGCAGGAAGCATCACATTTCTACTGTTAACAGAAAAGTGCAAAACATACCAACTTGCGACCGACGCACTACTTTACGGACTAAAAGGTATTGCACCACTGATAGTTGTACTTTTCCTGTTAAAGGTAACCATTGAAATGACCATTTTCGCATTCTTTTGATAAAGGATAAAATCCACTAAAAAAGGTACAAAATATATCTCCTTTTAGTTGGCGGATATAGAAAATTATCCTATCTTTGCAATCGATAAAGAGAAACACAAAAGGAAAACTCCTAAACCGAATACCGATTAAAAGTTTCTCAAAACGGGAAACTTTTAATCAAAAATCCAAGCAAAAGTTTTCCCAAAAGGAAAAGATTTATTAAGTTGCCAAAAGCAAGGCTCCTCTATAAATAAAACCTTAACGCGCACATACACAGTCAATTATAAAAGATATAAACCTATATGGAGATTAAGAATTTCAGCATCACAAAAAGAGATGGATCGAAAGACATGTTTTCTTTGGACAAAATCATGAATGCTATCATCAAAGCATTCGAGTCGGTCAATGAAGCCACAGACCTTGGTGTAATTTCCAAAATAATCAGCCATCTAGATATCCACAACGACATCAAGGTGGAGGATATACAGAATCAGGTGGAAGTGGCTCTCATGGAGGAAGGTCACTACAAAGTTGCTAAGTCTTTCATGCTCTATCGTCAGCAACACACAGAGGACCGCGAGACCATAGAAAGGATGAAATTCCTCTCCGACTATTGCGATGCAGCAAATGCCGCTACAGGATCTAAATACGATGCCAATGCCAATGTCGAGCACAAGAATATTGCCACTCTCATAGGCGAACTGCCGAAGTCAGCCTTCATACGTCTTAACAGAAGGTTGCTCACTGACAGAATAAAGAAGATGTATGGCAAGGAATTGTCTGACCGATACATTGATCTCCTGACACACCACTTTATATATAAGAATGACGAGACATCGCTTGCCAACTATTGCGCATCCATAACGATGTATCCTTGGCTCATCAGCGGTACGGGAGGCATCGGAGGCAACTCTACTGCACCGACAAATCTGAAGTCATTCTGTGGAGGATTTGTCAACATGGTGTTTATCGTCAGTTCGATGCTATCAGGCGCTTGTGCCACACCAGAGTTTCTGATGTATATGAACTACTTCATAGGCAAGGAGTATGGTGTAGATTACTGGCAGCATCCAGAGCAGCAGGCTGACCTTTCCTTGAAGAAGCGCTCCATCGACAAGGTTATCACCGACTGCTTTGAGCAGATAGTATATTCCATCAACCAGCCTACAGGCGCACGCAACTTCCAAGCTGTTTTCTGGAATATATCCTATTATGACAAGTACTATTTCCAGTCACTGTTTGAGAATTTCTATTTCCCCGACGGATCGAAACCAGATTGGGAGAGCTTGTCATGGCTACAGAAACGCTTCATGAAATGGTTTAATCAAGAGCGCACCAAGACCACTCTCACATTCCCAGTGGAAACCATGGCGATGCTCATTGAGAATAATGAGCCAAAGGATAAGGAATGGGGAGACTTCACTGCGGAGATGTATTCAGAGGGACATTCGTTCTTCACATATATCAGCGACAATGCTGACTCGCTGTCATCATGTTGCCGTCTGCGCAATGAGATCACAGACAACACCTTCTCCTATACGCTCGGTGCAGGTGGCATATCCACTGGTTCCAAGAGTGTGCTGACCATCAATATCAATAGGTGTGTGCAGTATGCCGTCAATCACGGACTTGACTACACAGAGTTCTTGACCGACATCGTGGACGTGTGTCATAAGGTGCAGACCGCATACAATGAGAACTTGAAGAATCTGCAAAATAATGGTATGCTACCTCTGTTTGATGCAGGCTACATCAATATGTCACGCCAATACCTCACAATTGGTGTCAATGGTATCGTGGAGGCTGCTGAATTCATGGGACTTAAGATAAATAACAATCCTGAGTATCTGAAGTTTGTGCAGGGCATACTCGGCATCGTGGAGAAGAAGAACAAGGAGTATAGAACAAAGGATCTGATGTTCAACTGCGAGATGATACCTGCAGAGAATGTAGGTGTGAAGCATGCCAAGTGGGACCGTGAGGATGGATATTTCGTACCACGTGACTGCTACAACTCTTACTTCTACATAGTGGAAGACGACTCGCTCACCATCATCGACAAGTTTAAACTCCATGGCGCGCCTTACATCAAGCACCTCACTGGCGGTTCGGCACTCCACATGAATTTGGAGGAGCATCTGTCTAAAGCACAGTATGCACAACTCATAAGAGTGGCAGCAAAGGAAGGATGCAACTACTTCACATTCAATATCCCCAACACTGTATGCAATGACTGCGGACATATCGACAAGCGTTATCTGCACAAATGTCCAAAGTGCGGTTCGGAGAATGTGGACTATCTGACACGTATCATCGGATACCTGAAGCGAGTGAGCAATTTCTCACAGGCAAGACAAAAGGAGGCTTCACGTCGCTACTATGCAGGCAAAAACAAATTGGTGGAAGCCTGACGTATGCTGAAATTCATCAATAGTGACGTCGTCTTTCAAGAGATTCCAGACGAGGTCACTCTTGCCATAAACATATCCAACTGTCCGTGCCGGTGCCCTGGTTGCCATAGCAAATTTCTGTGGGCAGACACCGGCACGGAATTGTCGGAGTCTACTATCGATGACTTTGCACGAGAGTATGGCAACGACATCACCTGTATAAGTTTCATGGGTGGCGATGCCTCACCGGCAGATGTCAACGAGTTAGCAAAATATATAAAGACGAGGTATCCAGAGTTTAAGACTGCCTGGTATACTGGTCGCACACTCATATCCCCACTTATTGACACTGACAATTTCGATTACATAAAGGTGGGGCCATATATAGCGCACCTCGGTCCTCTGAAAAATCCGAAGACAAACCAGCATCTCTATCGCATACATCATGAGGACAACAGCATGGAAGACATCACAAGTAGGTTTTGGAAAAAGAAGTCTTCCCTATCCCTGTAAATATTGGCATAGAGAGAAACAAAAAAAGCCGGCTCTTATTCTTGAGTCGGCTTTTTCTGTTCCTTACGCGGACGGCGATTATTGGGTCTGCTATGATGTTTCTTGCTTTTGGTGTCCACAGCCTTTTGTCCTTCTTTATTGTTCTTGGCATGTGGATTAGCATTCTTGGCTTTATTGTTGCCCTTGCCCCTACCCTTTGAGGTTTTCTTTCTTGGTTTGCCTTTCTTAGTCACAGGAGCATTATAGTCAGGACCTGCTATCATGCCTTCGGGCATAGGATTCTTCTCGATATCCTTCTCAAGGAATTTCTCTATCTGCTTGAAATAGTATATATCTTCCTCTGAGACGAATGTGATGGCTATGCCGTCGCGCTCCGCACGCGCTGTACGACCTATACGGTGCACATAGTCCTCTACATCATGAGGCACGTCATAATTGATGACCATCGCTATGTCATCGATATCAATGCCTCGCGACACGATGTCTGTAGCGACAAGCACATCAGTCTGACCGCTCTTAAACTTATACATCACCTCATCTCTTTCAGCTTGCGATAGGTCGGAATGCATCTCGCCACAGTTGATTTTCATCTTTACAAGAGCACGGCCTATGTCTTTCACCTTATTTTTCTTGCCACAGAAGATAATGACACGCTTCAACTGGTCAGCCTTAAACATATGGCGAATGATATCCAACTTCTGTGGTTCGTAGCACACATAAGCACTCTGACGTATCTTCTCTGCTGGTTTGCTGACAGCCAACTTCACCAGTTTAGGATTAGTCAGCAATGTCTTAGCCAAGGACTCTATCTTAGGAGGCATAGTGGCAGAAAACATTATCGTCTGGCATGTCTTAGGCAGGAGTTTGGCGATGGAGAGTATATCCTCCGAGAAACCCATATCAAGCATACGGTCAGCCTCATCAAGGATAAAGAATGAGCAACGGCTCAAGTCAAGGTTGCCTATCTGCATGTGGCTGATAAGTCGTCCTGGAGTGGCGATGAGCATATCTGCACCAGCCTTCATAGCTTTCACCTCTTGGTCAAAACGATTACCATCATTGCCACCATAGACTGCTAGCGAACTGACATTAGGCAGATAATAACCAAAACCTTGCATGGCTTGGTCTATCTGTTGCGCAAGCTCACGTGTAGGCGACATGACCACACAGTTGATGGCATCTTCGGGATAATTGCCAGTGTCGAGCATAGAGAGCACAGGGAGCAGATAGGCGGCAGTCTTGCCCGTACCTGTCTGTGCCACACCTATTATGTCGTGATGATTTAATATTTCGGGTATGCATGCCTCCTGCACAGGAGTACATACATCAAAGTGCATATCCCACAAAGCATCAAGGATATTGTCACTTAAGTCAAGTTCGTCAAAATACATTTACTTCTTCGTTTTTCTTCTTTCTATTACAACTACATCTACATCAACTCGGTGCATGCCTATAGCACCAGTATGCCACGAAGGCAAAGAGAACATTGGGTATCCATGCTGCCAATATCGGAGGCAGTCCTGCATTGACGGCAAAGGTAGAGGACACTGTTTGCAATAGGATGTATGTAAAACTCAATCCGAGTCCTATACCGAGATACATTCCCATGCCACCCTTTCGCTTTCTCGATGAGAGTGACGCACCTATTATGGTGAGGATAAATGACGCCAACGATGACGCTATACGCTTATGATATTCCACCTGATACTGCACCACATTCTTGCTTCCGCGGTTTACCTGTTTGGATATATAATCCTTGAGTTCTGGACTGGTGAATGTCTCCTGCTGACCCTTAGAGTAGACGAGGTCCGTCGGTTCCATCATTATCAGCGTGTCAAGCGTCATACCCGTAGTCACCTTTTCCTTTAGGCTTCGCATCTCACGTATCTTCCAGTTGGATGCCTTCCAGTGATATTTGCTATCAGAGATGGTGTCATATTGTATTGTCGAGGCTGTCATGTGACTCACAAGTTTTTTATTCTCAAACTTGTCAAGCGAGAATCCATAGCCTTGCTTCATCCTGTTGTCATAGTGCTGGATATAGGCGATAACGCCTTTTGCTACTTGTAGCTGCACATTCTCGGCCGAGGTATTCTTCTTGTTGTTCTTATACATCGAATCGAAATTCATTCGGATGATATTACCATGAGGTATCACGAATGCCGACAGATAGAATGACAGTGCGGATATGAGCACACAGGAAATCATATACGGGCGCAAGAGTCGCTTGAATGACACACCTGCCGCCATTATCGCGATAATCTCTGAGTTACCAGCCATCTTCGAAGTGAAGAATATCACGGCAATGAATACGAACAACTGTGAATAGAGATTGGCGAAATAAGGCACGAAGTTGGCGTAATAGTCAAACACGATGGCCTTGAGCGGTGCATGATACTGTGTAAACTTCGACAGGTTCTCGTTGATATCAAAGACGATGGAGATGGAGATTATGAGAACGATGGAGAAGAAGTACGTGCCGATAAATTTCTTTATGATATACCAGTCAAGAGTACTGATATAGCTGAATATGTTCAGCTTTTTTATCCAGCCGAAGTAACGCTTCATAAATGCGATGACAGGAGCGACCTTTGTGCGGGCCTTTCCTGTCTGTTGCTTTAGCGTCATTAGATTCTTCTTCCAAGATTCTCTATAACCGTTCTTTTCCATTGAGTGAAATCACCATTTATTATATGTTGGCGTGCATCTGTGACCAAGCGCAGATAGAATGCGAGATTGTGTATAGATGCTATCTGCATCGCCAAGAGTTCTTGTGCCTTGAAGAGGTGGTGCAGATAAGCCTTGGTGTAGACTAGATCGGTCTCGCATCCGTCAGGGTCTATCGGTGAGAAGTCGTCCTCCCACTTCTTATTCTTCATGTTCATGGTGCCATTGTAGGTGAAGAGCATGGCATTGCGTCCATTGCGTGTAGGCATGACGCAGTCAAACATGTCCACTCCACGCTCTATACCCTCAAGTATATTTTGTGGCGTACCCACGCCCATGAGATAGCGAGGTTTGTCCTTAGGAAGTATCTCATTAACCACTTCTATCATCTCATACATCACCTCTGTGGGTTCGCCCACTGCAAGACCGCCAATGGCATTGCCGTCGGCGCCAAGGTCTGCAACATGCTTTGCTGCCTCTCTACGAAGGTCAGGATATTTGCATCCCTGCACTATAGGGAAAAGACTTTGCTGATATCCGTAAAGAGGTTCGGTACTATTGAAATGTTTCCAGCATCTTTCGAGCCAACGTCGAGTGAGGCCAAGGCTATTTTTGGCATAATTGTAGTCACTCTCACCTGGAGGGCACTCGTCAAATGCCATCATGATGTCAGCACCGATGATGCGTTCTGTGTCCATCACATTCTCAGGGGTAAAGAAATGCTTCGATCCATCGATATGCGAGCGGAATTCGCATCCTTCCTCCTTGAGTTTTCTTATACCTGTGAGTGAGAACACCTGAAAACCACCTGAGTCGGTGAGTATGGGTCTATCCCAACCATTAAACTTATGCAGACCTCCTGCCTTGTGCAGAATGTCAAGACCTGGGCGAAGATAGAGATGATAGGTATTGCCGAGAATAATCTGCGCCTTCACCTGTTCCTTAAGTTCACGGAAGTGCACTCCCTTCACCGAACCGCAAGTGCCCACTGGCATGAATATCGGAGTCTGTATCTGTCCGTGGGCAGTGGTTATCACTCCCGCACGGGCATTGCTTGCATTGTCTGTGTGTTGTACCTCGAATGTCATGCCTTATCCTTAGTTTCCTCTATATCAAAGACTACTGCATCCTTCACCTTTTCGTCAGTCAGCACGAAGTCCCACACATCCTGCACATTCTCCACATAGTGGAATGACACGCCATTGAGGTACACCTCTGGTATCTCTTCTATGTCTTTTCTATTTTCGCTACAAAGCACGATATCGGTGATACCTGCTCTCTTGGCAGCCAATATTTTCTCCTTTATACCACCTACAGGGAGCACCTTGCCACGAAGTGTGATCTCACCCGTCATGGCAGTATTCTTGCGAACCTTACGCTGTGTGAGCGCAGAGGCTATCGAGGTAGCGATGGTGATACCAGCAGAAGGGCCATCCTTTGGCGTAGCACCTTCTGGCACATGGATGTGTATATTCCACTGTTCGAAGATGCGGTAGTCGACAGCAAGTTTGTCGATATGCGCTTTCACATATTCCAATGCTATGACGGCACTCTCCTTCATCACGTCACCGAGATTTCCGGTAAGTGTGAGTTTGCCTGCCTTGCCCTTACTGAGTGAAGTCTCGATGAAGAGTATCTCGCCACCGACGCTTGTCCATGCCAAACCAGTGACCACTCCAGCATACTCATTGCCTTGATACACGTCACGATAGAATGGAGCCTTACCGAGCAATGGTTCTATCTTTTCAGGAGTTATCTTCGTGTCGAGATTTTCCTCCTCGCTTGCTATCTTGTAGGCTATCTTGCGCATGCACTTACCAATCTGCTTCTCTAGTTGGCGCACGCCACTTTCACGAGTGTAGCGCTCAATGATGGTCTCAAGAGCAGCCTTATTGAATGTCACCTTATAGTCGGTATGGTCTATACCATTGTTTTGCAGTTCACGTGGCACAAGATGACGCTTGGCTATCTCTATCTTCTCCTCTGTGATATATCCAGACACCTCAATGATTTCCATACGGTCAAGCAATGGGCGTGGTATGCCACCAAGGTCATTGGCTGTGGCTATGAAGAGCACATTTGACAGGTCATAGTCCACATCAAGATAGTTGTCGTGGAATGCATTGTTCTGCTCTGGGTCGAGCACCTCAAGGAGTGCCGATGATGGATCTCCTTGAATGGTATTCTGTGCCACCTTATCTATCTCATCAAGGATGAATACAGGATTTGACGTACCCGCCTTCTGTATGCTCTTGATGATACGTCCAGGCATAGCACCCACATAGGTGCGTCTATGTCCACGTATCTCACTCTCGTCGTGCACACCACCAAGAGACATGCGCACATATTTGCGCTTCATGGCTGTGGCAATGCTCTTACCGAGAGATGTCTTACCGACTCCCGGAGGGCCATAGAGGCAAATGATAGGCGCCTTGAGGTCAGAGCGGAGTTTGAGCACGGAGATATATTCCAGGATGCGCTCCTTCACCTTCTCCATGCCATAGTGATCCTTGTCGAGTATCTTTCTTGCACGTTGGAGGTTGAGGTCGTCCTTGGTAAACTCATTCCATGGCAGACCAACAAACTGCTGAAGATAATTGAGTTGGATAGCAAACTCAGGACTTTGTGGATTATATGTATCCAGTTTATCGAGTTCCTTGAAGAACAGTTCTTCAGTCTCCTTATTCCATTTCTTTCCCTTAGCCTTTCCTTCCAACTCCTTGCGCTCAGGCGAACCCTCGCCATTGCCGAGTTCCTCCTTGATATTCTTTATCTGTTGCTGGAGGAAATATTCGCGTTGCTGCTCATCCAGGTCTTCACGTGTTTTGCTACGTATCTCCTGTTTGAGTTCGAGCAACTGTATATCGCGATTGAGCACCCTAAGAGTCTTCATCACGCGGTCATGAAGAGTCTTCACTCTCAGCATATCTATCTTTTCGGAGATGCCGAAAGGCATATTGGTGCAGATATAGTTGAGTGCCAGCACATTGTTATGGATGTTATTGATGGCAAACTGCGACTCATTAGGTATCTCTTCATTCTTGCGGATATAGTCGGAGGTGGTGTGACGCAGGTCATCCATCGCCATATTGAAGAGATTCTCCTTCTCGAGGTTCTCTGGCATCTTCTCCACATCGCCGTCTACCACACCCATATAATATGGTTCGACCTGCAATAGAGACTGCAGATGACACCTACCAAGGCCCTGTATGATAACAGTGAGATGGTCGGACTCTGGCATCTCTATGACCCTTATCATGCGGGCAAACACGCCCCACTTGTATATATCCTTATATTCAGGGTCATCGAGCGAAGGATCTTTTTGGCAGAACACTGCCATCGTCTGGTCCTGGTGTTTCTTCATGTATTCCACCAAAGCCAGGCTCTTCTCCCTACCTACTATTATAGGAGTGATGATACCAGGAAAGAGTACTATATTACGTGTGACGAGAATGGGAAAACTGCCTGACTCTTCAGACTCAAAGAGATTTTTTATATCTCCGTCATAGTCAGCAATCATTTGTATGGTTGTGCTTTTTTCTCTCATATTTCAATCTATTACCCTTGGCTTGCTGTTAGCAACACGCCATATGAGTTGCAAATTTACTGCTTTTTGACGACATTGATTTCTTTTACAATGTAATATTTAGAATTATTAAGGTCAATTCCTTTCCAACTTGAAATACCCAAGTCTATGCGATGAGTTCTTCTTGCCAAGTGTGCGCACCTGATAGAATCCCTCAGGCAGCGAGCGCACGTCTATCTTAGTATTGGCAAATATTGTCTTCACCGCCACCCCTTGCATGGTTTCTAGCTGTAGCAGATCACTATTGTTGACTTCTTTCAGACTGACATACAGAATGCTACCATCACAACGCATCATCGGTAGTACATCCTCCTTGGATTGACTTTGTGCCAGTCGCTTTCTTTTCACAGGCAGAGTGTAATTCTGTATGGCAGAACTCTCATTGCCATATCTATCCATAGCCGTGACAGCATAAAATCTTCCATCAAAAGGCACCTTCAGACTAGTCTCTGTGCGACGTGAAGCCACAAGATTAGAAGCCTTACTGATGTCTACTGGACATTCATCGCTACTATATATATTATATGTAAGATATGGTCCGTCACTATTATCTCTTGCGCCATACCACGAAAGGGTGCTTGCGATAGAGTCGCAATATATCTCACGTGGAGCGCCAGGACATTGGGATGACTCCCATGTCATAGGTGGCACAAGTGCGAGATTGGTATCAAAAGACTTAGATGCAAAATCGTAGAGACCTTTCAGATTGTCAGTAAAAAACTTACTTCTGAAATATGCGTGTCCCATACCCCACTGGCGCAGCATCTCCATCTCTTGCGTGATGGTACTAAGACTCCAATTCTTCTCCTTTGGAGACATAAAGTATATACCAAGTCCAGGCACTATCATCTTACCTGCTGATTGCTCTTGCCAGTCGATGGCAAAGGGATAGAAATTGTTACCCTTGAAATACATCATTGGGAAGAGCATATCCATCAATCCATTCTTGAGCCACCCCTGCGCATCCTGCATCACACGCGAATAGGCATTCCACCCGTTGCTACTCTGACGTGGCAGGTCATCATGCTTACCCACAGGCGAGCAACTCATCTTCACCCAATGCTTTTTGGATTTCACCTTGAGGTTTATCTTGCGCACTATGTCGGTGATATTGTTTCTACCTTTTTGTTTGACGACCTTGCCTTGCCATGTTTCAGGATAACGTATGTAGTCGAGATGTATGCCGTCAATGTCGTAATTAGCCGTTATCTCACTACAAATATCTGCTATGATGTCGCCAGTGGTAGGGTTTTCTGGATTCATGTATCCCTCATCGCCTATCTTCTTCACGAGAGACGGATAGCGTTTACGCATATTCTGACATCCCTTACCATTCCATTTACCAAGTGGTATGGTGACTACCCATGCATGGAGTTCCATGCCACGCTTATGACATTCATCAATGCAAAATGCCAACGCATCATAACCAGGGCTTACTCCAGGATTGCCCGACAAACAACCGTCCCACGGCTCATATTTCGAGGGATATATGACCGTACCTCTGATGCGGGTCTGCAAAAGCACGGTATTGATGCCAGCCATCTGCAGTTTGTCAAGGATATCGGTAAATTCTCGCTTTTGTTTTTCTACAGAATATTTACTACCGTTAGCATAACTGTGTGGCCAGTCAAGACCGCCAATAGTGGTGAGCCACACTGCCCTCACCTCACGTTTGGGCGATTCATCACAAAAGAATGGAGCGGCCACCTTGTCCATATTCTGGGCATATGCCGCAAAAGTATATAGTGCTACCAGCAATAGGAGTATCTTCTTCATCGTCGTGCAAAGGTACGACTTTTTCATTAGAAAAACGATACCCCTATATTAATAAGCGTGCTTATCAGGTTTGATAAACTGCATAGCGGTTTTCCAGATGATACTGATATCAAGCCAGAAACTCCAGTGCTCTATGTACCAAATGTCACGCTCCACACGTCCTTGCATCTGCCACAGTTCGGGCGTCTCACCACGATAGCCTGTCACCTGAGCCCATCCAGTAATACCTGGTTTCACAAAGTGGCGCACCATATAGGTTTCTATCTTGTCACGATAAATTTCGGTATGGCGCAACATATGTGGACGCGGACCGACGATACTCATGTCGCCTATCAACACATTAAAGAACTGAGGCAACTCGTCAATATTGGTCTTGCGCATGAAGTTACCAAAGGCAAACTTACGTGGGTCATCCTTAGTGGCTTGCACCTTGTCTGCATCCTTGTTGACATGCATTGAGCGGAACTTATAGCAAGAGAAGTCACGACCATTGATACCAGTGCGCACTTGGCGGAAGAATATCGGACCACGGCTACTGCACTTTATCGCTATGGCAATGAATGGCAGGAATGGCAACAAGCATATCAGCACCATCAACGAGACGACGATGTCAAATGTGCGCTTAATGATTCTATTGGAGAGTTTCTGCAATGGTTCGTCAAGCATGGTAAATGCCATAGTAGACCCCACATTCTCGGCTTTCAGACTATGCTCCGCCACAATGGGATATGACGGCACATAATAGAAATGGATGGTGTTATTATTGCAGAAATGTAGCAGTTTGGTCACATACTCACTCTTTTCAAACGGCAGACAGCAATAGAGTTCGTCGGCTATGCCTGGAGCAAGATGATTTTCCATCAGTTGATTAAAATCAGCCAATGTGCCCTTATACTGTAGTTTCTCGGGACCATCTTCTATCTTAGTGTCTGCATAATAGCCATTTATGCTATATCCCAAAGAAGGATCTTTTATGAGATAGTCATATATGGCAAGCATGCTTGGAGATGTTCCTACAAAGACCGCATGACGCTGGTTATGACCAAGGCTACGGTAACTTCTCACCATCAGACGCTCAAAGAATCTGACGAACAGTATGCCAGCAAGCAACAGTGGGCAGAAATAAATAGCCAAACGGATATCGGGCACAGGTTGATGTTCATAGCCCTGCACTATCTCGCTCACAAGACAGGTGACGGCTGCATGAAGTAGCACCAAGCAGGAGACCTGTCGGAGTATCTCCGGTGCTTTAGTGCGACGGTCATGCACCACAGTGGAAAAGAAATACTGCGATATGATCATTGAGATGTTTGCCACTATCATCAGTTTGATATTACTGATACCAGAGGTAAACCTACCCTCTATGACTCCAATATGTGTGTATATGTAATATAGAATATTGAGGACCAAGAAGTCACCAATAATCACCATATTACGTATAAAACTGCTCGTCTTGGAATACTGTCGCATATTTAGCCTTTTCCCTTCTCTATATTTGTTCGTTCACTAATTATGCTGCAAAGAAACACAAAAATATGTTATCTTGCAAATTCATAATAGTTCACTCACCTTTATCTACCTTGATTAAAATCTCCCATGATGGTCTATGGCATATCAAGCGGTTGTTTAAGCCTGTGACGCCTATAGAAC
>CAVABU010000024.1:0-24395 GCA_963586965.1 Gemmiger formicilis | reverse complement strand
GGACTTGTTATTCCCCACTTCTTTTCCTCCTCTTGCAGAATAAACGCAAGGTATCTTTCCAGTTGTTCCTTCTCCATGTGTTTGCCACCACTCAAGTCGAAGTGGAGCACCGGATATTCCGTCCACTCTGTCTCCAACTTTTCGATGGCCAAGCCCTCAAAGAGTTCTTTCCTTCCCTCGAAGTAACTTTGCATCGTTGACACAAGCAAAGACTTTCCGAAACGTCGTGGTCGTCCCAGGAAGAAATGCTTTCCACCGCTATGTGCCATGCGGTAGACGTATTCCGTTTTGTCGATGTAGAGGAGGTCGTTTTTGCGAATCTCCTCGAATGTCTGAATTCCTATGGGATATAACTTCAGTGCCATAAACTTGTACTCCTTACGTTCTTCACGTGCAAATATACCACTTTTATTTGGAAGTACAGCCAAACAAGTTTCACTTGATTAATATTTTCTTGCCGTTCACGATGTTCAGACCCTTTGTCAGACTCTGCATGCGCTGGCCGTTAAGGTTGTATATGGAGGTCTTGCCACTTTCTCCATTGGACTGTTCCTTTATTGTAGAGATATTAGTAGTAGCTATCTCCTCCATAAGCAAGAAGTCCTTCCACTGGTCAGCTGCCTTGTATGCAGAGAGTGTATTTTTTGGCACATAGAGCGTACATTTTTGCTTGTCAATGTCGGTCAATGCGTCACTACCGCACGTAGGTGGTGTTGCACAACGAACTGTCAGTTTGGCAAGAGCTGGACAATGTTTAAATTCAGCGCTTCCTATATATTTCACCTTCTCGCCGATAGTGACAGTATTCAGGCTTGGGCAATCGGCAAATACACTATCGCCAATACTTGTCACAAAATCAGGAATGGTGATTGAAGTCAGACTCAAGCAAGAGTCAAATGCGCTCTCTCCGATGCTTGTCACAAAGTCAGGGATGGTGATGGAGGGTAGTTTTGAACATCCTGCGAACGTGGCATAACCAATGTTCGTCACTGCATTTGGGATGTTAACGGAGGTTAGACTTGAGCAATCACAGAACGCCCAATCGCCAATGCTTGTCACAGAATTGGGAATGGTGATTGATGTAAGGTCGGAGCATAGATAGAATGCGGCCTCACCAATATTCGTCACGGAATTGGGGATTGTGACGGAGTTCAGACTTGTACATTCGCCGAACGCCCAATCGTCAATGTTCGTCACGGAATTTGGGATGACGACTGAAATCAAGCTCGAGCAACGACAAAAAATACCATAGCTAAGGCTCGTCATGGAATTGCCTATGCTAACGGAAGATAGGCTTGAGCAATTATCAAACGCATACTCACCGATGCTTGTCACAGAGTTGGGGAGGATGAGGGAGGTCAGGTTTGTGCATAACCAGAACGCACTATTGCCAATGCTCGTCACGGAGTTGGGAATGGTGATAGATGTCATGCTTGTGCAATCACTAAACGCAAAATTATCAATGCTCGTTACAGAGTTGGGAATGGTGATGGAGGTCAAGTTTGAACAACCATCAAACGCTCTATTGCCAACACTCGTCACGGTATTAGGTATATTGATGTTTGCCAGGTTGCAAGCCCTTATCAGTGTATTACTCGCAGTCTCAATAAGACAATTACTGTCCATATGATAATAGGCATTTCCTTTCTCCATTTCTATAGAGGTCAGGTTTGAGCAACCATCAAACGCAGTAACGCCAATTTTCGCAACGTAATGGGGGATGATGATGTTGGCAAGGTTGCAAGCTCTTATCAGAGTATTGCTTGCTGTCTCAATAAGACAATTATTATCGACATGATAATATGCATTCCCTTCCTTCACTTCTATGGAGGTTAGGTTTGAGCAAATATAGATTGCCCTTTCGCCAATGCTTGTCACAGTATTGGGAATGGAGACGGAGGTTATACTCGAACCGCAGAATGCCCAATTGCCAATGCTTGTCACATTCAGAGTCGTTCCATTAGTCGTGACAGTCGCAGGAATGTTGGCGACTCCCGTATAACTACTGTAACCCAAACTGTCGTAGGTCACTTCCGCCTCCTTACCTTCATTGATGCGATTGTAATAGATGGTGACTCCATCGTCATTTACCGCGGTAAAATCATAGGCAAAAGTACTTGTGCTGAAATAGCAAAGGAAAGCAACCATCAGAAAAACTTTTCTGATACATGTGTAATTTTTCTTCTTTATCATACGAACATCCTTAAGCCGCTTATTTTCAAAGCGGACGATTAAATTAAATAGGTTAGTCTAGCAACAAAGGTATGGAATTATTCCGAACAAACAAAAGAAAATGGAACGAAAAGTGTTATCTCTGAATAACGCCGCTTCAATTGGGGAAAAATAAAATAATATCTCAAAAGAGGAAAGAAAGAAATTTCTTGGTGTTTTCTTTCTTTTGGGTCAGTTCGTCGGTCATTCTTTGCATTGCCATCTTGAAGAAGAAGTGTACGAGGTGTTCATCGGTTGCTTCTGTGCGTATCATTTTTAGGGCGGAGATGTATTCCTGGCGGCAATCGGAAGGAATGACTAGAATGGGATGACACATCCGCAGAAGGATGTAATTGCTCAGGAGACGTCCAGTTCTGCCATTGCCGTCTCTAAATGGATGGAGATATTCGAAAAAACCATGAAAACGAGCCGATATTATCATCGGGTGGATGCTATTGCTACTAATGGCTTTCTCGGTCGAATTCAAAAGCGATGGCACTCGGGCAATGAGCGTCTCATGGTCGCCAAACACGGTGTCGCCCGCAGCCATATCCGTGGTGGTATATTCTCCTGGCACGGCATCAGGCGAGCGGTAAGTGAGCGTATGACAAGTCACTCGCCTATTGATTTCTTTCAATAGTGCTTCATCCAAAGGTTGCTTGTTATGCTGCATCACATACTCAAAGGCATCGAAATGGTCAAGCATCTCGAAGGCTTCAAAGAGTGTCTTTCCTGCGGGTATCATTCCCAAACCCTTTTCCTTCAGTTCACGCGTGTCATCCACAGAAAAAGAGTTGCCCTCTATGGCACATGAATGTGTAGAGAAGAGCACCTCATTATATCGGGTGTAATCATCTCTATCCATCTTATCAACGATTTGAGACTGATATTCCTGTCTCAAGCGCTCATATTTCTCTATGTCTTCTGCAAATGTCATGCTTGCAAAGCTTCTACTCTTGTCGTATAAGGGCGAACGTACGTGCGTTAATCAATGAAGCTATCTTCTCCGCCCGATGAAGCTATCTTCTCTGGCTGATGAAGCTATCTTCTCCGTGCGATGAAGATAGCTTCATCAAAAAGACATATTATACTGCTTATCCCTCTTCGGAGGCAAACTGCTTGATGCGCTGCTCTTCCGATAGTTTGCAGATGAGGAGCGTATCGTCCTTCTCTGCCACGATATAGCCGTCAAGACCTTGCACCACCACTTTCTTCTCCTGGGTGGTATGCACCACGCATCCGTGGGAGTCATACATGCTCACATTGTTGCCTATGATGGCATTGCCATACACATCGTGCTTGGTCTGAGCAAGTAGTGAGCCCCAAGTGCCGAGGTCGCTCCATCCGAAGTCTGCAGGAAAGACAAATATCTCGTCAGCTTTCTCCATGATGGCATAGTCGATGGAAATGCTCTCGCAGTCGCCGAAATTCATATCAATCATCTCCTGCTCTTCAGCAGTGCCGTAGTAAGGCATGAGTTTTTCAAATATGCGCGCCATCGTTGGCTCATATATACGGAAGGCATTCACGATGGTGGAAACATTCCAAATGAAGATTCCCGCATTCCAAAAATAATTATTCTGCGTGACATAGCGCTTGGCTGTCTCCAAGTCTGGTTTCTCACGGAAAGAGTCTACACGGAATATCTCCTTATTGCGCATCGACGGGTCTGACAGGTCTGCCATGATATATCCATAGCCTGTCTCAGGACGTGTGGGCTTCATACCCAGGGTGACAATGGCATCAGTCTCGGAAGCAAACTTCAGTCCAGCTCCTATAACACGTCTAAACTCAGGCACATCCATCACGATGGCATCGCTTGGGGTGACCACGATGTTGGCATTAGGATTGAGTGACTTGATGCGAAATGACACATAGGCTATGCATGGCGCCGTGTTGCGTCGGCATGGTTCGAGCAAGATATGGCTGGGATCTATTTCGGGCAACTGCTCTGCCACAAGTGCACCGTAGGTCTTATTGGTCAGCACCCACACATTCTCCTTGGGGACAAGACCAGCAAATCGGTCATAGGTGAGTTGGAGAAGGCTCTTGCCCACACCCATGATGTCGATAAACTGTTTCGGGCGCTCAGGAGTGCTCATTGGCCAGAAACGGCTCCCCACTCCACCTGCCATAAGTACAAGATGATTGTCACAATTTTCCATAAGACTCTGACTATCAAGTTTTGTTTTTATTAAATCTGTAGTTCATATGTTCATGCCTTGTCGCCTCTGTCGTATCACTTTGCAAAGAGCAATACATTGCATAAATATGACAAAAGGACGAAACTGAGGCAAATGTACGCAAAAAATAATTAACGCACGCACATTATAAGATATATTTTATCACGACGTGCCTATTTTTTGCTAACTTTGCAGTATGATCAGCAAGGCAAAGATAAAATACATACACTCGCTCGAGAAAAAGAAATATCGTCAGTCTGAGGGCGTGTTTGTAGCCGAAGGCCCCAAAGTCATAGAGGAACTCTGCAAGATATGCAAACCACTGGAAATATATGAAGGCGAAGACGCCACCAAAGCCAGTTTTTTGCAGCATCCGCAGGGTTTGCTTGCCCTTTTCTCCACAGACATACACCGACATATCCACCCGCAGTCGCAGCTCAAACTCATGCTCGACGGCGTGCAGGATCCTGGCAATCTTGGCACTATCATAAGGATAGCCGACTGGTTTGGCATTGACCATATATACTGTTCGATGGAGTGCGCTGATGCCTTCAGTCCAAAAGTGGTACAGGCCACCATGGGGTCGCTGGCACGAGTGAAGACCGAATATTGCGACCTCAATGCCGTGCTTGACTCACTCCCCGACGACTGCCCCGTGTATGGCACACTGCTTGACGGAGAAAACATCTACGACACTACACTCCAAGACCATGGCATCATCGTCATGGGCAATGAAGGCAACGGCATCAGCCCTGAGATACGTCAAAAGATTAATCATCGCATACTCATCCCCAATTATCCCCCAGGACGACCCACGGCCGAGAGCCTCAATGTGGCTATAGCCACCGCCATCGTATGCGCTGAGTTTAGACGGCGATTGTAGGTCACACATTGATAATAAATCGCAGACCACATTATTAATAAAAAGCAAAAACTGACAACATCGATTATGGAACAACTCTATATAAGAAGAAACATCTCGGAATGTCTCGGCGCAGCGTGGACACTCATGAGCACTAATCTCAGTCGCATCGTCAAGGCGTTGTGGATTCCTGTTTTGATCTACGCACTTGCCACAGCCATCATAGCACCGATGTCACTCACAGTCGTGAAGAGTCAAGTGCTCGGGCAAAGTCCATTGTGCTCTATGCTGACCATAGTGATATGCTCCATCATATGCATTGCCGCCGCATTGACTACATACGCCAAGACCTTCCGACTACTCAATGGACTGACTTTCAAGCATTGTATGACACGAGCATTAAAGTCTTTCGTCATCGTGGCAATATTCTTCATCATTGTCTTCGCCGTATATTTTGCCATACTCGCCACATGCGCCACAACTATCGCTAAGGGCATTCTACCACAGACCATCGGTACCATAACCACGATCATAATCTCCATCATCTTTGCCATACTGGCATACGCCGTGTATTGTCCACTCAATTACTGCATCACGAAATACATGACCGAACGAGAAACCGTACTAAAATATACATTCAAGTCCTATCGACTTGGCATGCGTAGCCTCGGATTTCTCGTTGGTAGCAGTCTACTCTGTCTGCTCGTCATGGCCACCATCTACAATGTGACCGCACTTCCCGCATACATCGCCACACTGGCAGCCACACTCTCCAATGAAGGACTTGCCAAAGGCGACGAGTCAGGACTCCCAGCATGGTTTCCTCTCGTCTACGGACTGACCACATTCGTAAGTGGCATCGTATACATGGTGCTCACCACATGGTATACGCTCGTCACCTATTATCAATATGCTTCTATCGAAGCACGCAATGGAAAAATAGATTCTCAAACAGACGAAAACGAAAAGACAAATGGCTAAACGAATACTATTCATAGACCGCGACGGCACGATAATAAAAGAACCGCAGGACGAGCAGATTGACTCGTTTGACAAATTGGTGTTCATGGAGGGCGTATTCCAAGCTCTATCATTCATCACCACGCATACCGACTACGAACTCGTCATGGTGAGCAATCAAGATGGACTCGGCACTTCTTCATTCCCAGAAGACACCTTCTGGCCCGTGCATAATTTCATCATCAACACACTCCAGGGTGAAGGCATCGAGTTTAAGAAACAGCACATTGACCGACATTTCCCAGAAGACAACGCCCCTACACGCAAGCCTGGTATTGCCATGCTGACAGAATATATCGACGGCGACTACGACTTGGAGCACTCCTACGTCATAGGCGACCGCGAATCTGATGCCCAACTGGCAAAGAATCTTGGATGCAAAGCTCTCATTATTAATAAGGATGGACTCGACTGGAAGAAGATAGCCGAGATAGTGTTTGCTGGCGAGCGCACAGCGGAAGTGGTGCGCACGACCAAGGAAACCGACATCACCGTGCGCGTCAACCTCGATGGCAACGGCAAATGCGACATAGACACAGGACTGGGATTCTTTGACCATATGCTCGAGCAAATAGGCAAGCACGGACTGACGGATCTCTATATCCACTGCAATGGCGACCTATACGTAGACGAGCATCACACCATAGAAGACACCGCCATAGCATTGGGCGAATGCATACTCAAGGCACTGGGCGACAAACGTGGCATAGAGCGTTATGGATACACTCTCCCCATGGATGACTGCCTCTGCCAAGTGGCACTTGACTTCGGAGGACGTCCATGGCTCGTATGGGATGCGGATTTCCAAAGAGAAAAGATAGGTGACATGCCCACGGAGATGTTTCTACATTTCTTTAAGTCTCTATCTGACGCAGCCAAGATGAACCTCAACATCAAGGCGGAAGGACAGAATGAGCATCACAAGATAGAGGGCATATTCAAGGCTTTGGCAAGAAGTCTCAAGATGGCCGTCAGACGCGATATCTATCACTATCAGTTGCCATCCACCAAGGGTAGCCTATAATGTATTTCATGACCACAAATGGAGGCATATACGACGGTAATTCACCCTTTTATCGTCACACAAGCCCCCTTTTTGGTTAAAGGATGTAGAGATTTTTGCGGATATCGTGGAATTTCAGTAACTTTGCATGGTTTATCAAAGGATTAAATAAATAATTTACAATAGCAATGAGCAAACAGACCGAAAAAATAAAGGCCCTGATTGAGAAGCGCGCCGTGGCAAAACTCGGCGGCGGCGAGAAGGCTATAGAAAAGCAGCACCAACGTGGCAAGTATACAGCGCGCGAGCGCATAGACATGCTTGTTGACGAGGGTTCGTTTGAGGAATACGACATGTTTAAACTCCACCGTTGTCACAACTTCGGTATGGAGAAAAAGCAATACCCTGGCGACGGAGTAGTAGTGGGAAGCGCCACCATCGATGGTCGTCTAGTATACGTTTCTGCACAGGATTTCACCGTAAATGGTGGTTCGCTGTCAGAGACCATGTCGCAGAAGATATGCAAGGTCATGGACATGGCTATGACCAATGGTGCACCTTTCATTTGTATGAATGACTCTGGTGGTGCCCGCATCCAGGAGGGCATCTGCTCGCTCGCTGGTTATGGCGAACTCTTCGAGCGCAACATCCTCGCAAGCGGTGTCATCCCACAGATATCAGCTATACTTGGCCCATGCGCCGGTGGTGCAGTGTACTCCCCTGCTCTCACCGACTTCATCCTCATGACAGAGGGCACATCTTACATGTTCCTCACTGGTCCTAAGGTGGTGAAGAGCGTCACAGGTGAAGACGTAGACGCAGAGCACCTCGGAGGTGCGAGTGTACATGCTACAAAGAGCGGTGTCACACACTTCACAGCAAAGACTGAGGAGGAGATGTTTGAGATGATAAAGACTCTGCTGAGTTACATCCCTTCAAACAATACAGAGGAGGCTCCACGCGTAGAGTGCACAGACCCTATCAACCGCATGGAGGACTCTCTCAATGAGATACTGCCTGATGATCCTAACAAGGCTTACGACATGTACAAGGTCATCGCAGCCGTTACTGACAACGGCGAGTTCTTTGAGGTACAGCCTAAGTTTGCGAAGAATATCATCACTGGTTTTGCACGTTTCAATGGACAGAGCGTCGGCATCGTAGCCAACCAGCCTTCAGCATACGCTGGCGTGCTTGACACCAATGCTTCACGCAAGGGTGCACGCTTCGTTCGCTTCTGCGACGCATTCAATATTCCTATCGTAAGCCTCGTAGACGTACCAGGATTCCTTCCAGGTACAGGTCAGGAGTATAATGCCGTCATCCTGCACGGTGCACAGTTGCTCTACGCTTACGGCGAAGCTACAGTACCAAAGATTACCATCACACTGCGTAAGTCTTATGGTGGTTCGCACATCGTGATGGGATGCAAGCAGTTGCGCTCTGATCTCAACTTTGCATGGCCATCAGCAGAGATTGCCGTAATGGGTGCTTCAGGTGCTGTAGCAGTGCTTCAGGCTAAAGCCATCAAGGCAGTGAAGGAAGAGGGTGGCGACGTAAACGCATTCATCGCCGAGAAGGAAGATGAATACACAGAGATGTTTGCTAATCCTTACCAGGCTGCACAGTATGGCTACATCGACGACGTTATCGAACCGCGCAACACTCGCTTCCGCATATGTCGCGGTCTGGCTCAACTTGCTAACAAGCGTCAGAGCCTGCCAGCAAAGAAGCACGGATGTATGCCAATGTAATTAGTCAAGAATACAAGGAAAAGTAAAAAGGACTGTTACAATGGACAAGAATATCTATGCAGCGATTGCCATGGCTCTCTATGAGTATCAGGGCAACAATGTACACGACAAGGAATCAGGCATCATCACCATACAGCCAAAGCAGACTATGTGGAATGCCAAATTCCTAAGTTTCACGCAAAAACCATAATACAAAACAATGAGTACATTCAAATATACAATTGACGGAAAGGTATACAATGTGGAGATTGGCGAGGTGAACGACACCATAGCTAATGTCACCGTCAATGGCGAGTCTTTCTCCGTGGAGATGGAAAAGCAGGCTGAACCAGAAAAGAAGAAACCTGTGCTCGGTCAACCAAAGAGCGAAGACTCCGAGACGGAAACTACTTCTAAGGCTAACGTCAACACCAACAATGCTCTGCGTGCGCCTCTGCCTGGTGTCGTGACCGAAATCAAGGTTGAGGTAGGACAGGAAGTGAGCGCAGGTGACACTCTCGTAGTGCTCGAAGCCATGAAGATGGCCAACAACCTGGAATCAGAAAAGAGCGGCAAGGTGACCGCCATCTGCGTGAAGGTGGGCGAAAGTGTCATGGAGGACACCCCACTGGTCGTAGTAGAATAAACACATTACACACAAACATAACAACTCCCCTTGCACCTTCGTTATATATATTATAATAAGGTGTAGGGGAATTACGATAAACAATAAGAGATGCCAAAGAAAATACTGTTCATCAACCAAGAGATTACTCCGTATGTTCCAGCCACGCCTATGGCGCAGTTGGGAAAACTTTTACCTGAGAAAACTCAGGAGAAAGGATACGAGATACGCACGTTTATGCCCAAGTGGGGCACCATCAACGAACGTCGCGGACAACTGCATGAAGTAATCCGTCTCTCTGGCATAAATATCACCATCAACGAGATAGACCACCCTCTTCTCATCAAGGTGGCTTCCATCCCTGTCTCACGCGTGCAGGTGTACTTCATCGACAACGAGGACTATTTCTCCAAGAGAAAGATGGAGGCTGACGAGAGTGGCATCGAGTATGATGACAATGGAGAAAGAAGCATTTTCTATGCACGCGGTGTACTTGAGACCGTGAAGAAACTGCGCTGGGAACCGGATGTCATCGTGTGCCAGGGATGGATGGGTGCAGTCGTGCCTCTCTATCTCCGCAAGGTATATCATGAGGAACCATGCTTCGCCAACACGAAGATTGTGACTTGTCTCTTCAGCGAACATCTCAAGAGTGACCTTGGCAAGAAATTCCGCACTGGAGTGATATTGGGAGATGTCACAAACGAGACTTTGGCTCCTTATGACGAGAACTTCGACTTCCGTGAACTTGGTAAGTTGGCTATCGACTATAGCGATGCCATCATCAAGTCATCAGCGGAAGCTATCCCTGCATTGTGCGAGTATGCGAGTGCAAAGAATAAGCCTATCCTGGAATATCCTGGTGAGGACTTTGCAGATACATACACACAATTCTTTGAGGAACTTACAAAATAACAGCACATGAATCTGAAATCATTATTTACAGGATTATGCGTCTTGGCATGTCTTATTGCGTGTGACACCGAAACGGACACCATAGGTACATCCATTATCAGCAATCTGGACCATCTGGAGATATCCACCGATACATTTACAATCTCCACTCGCTCCTTCGTTGCCGACTCGGTATTGTCCCGCAGTTCGTCAAGTTATCTCGGCACTATACGTGACCCAGAAACGAACGAGTACATCACGGCCAACTATATGACGCAGTTTCATATGCTCGAAGGTCTCGGCTTCCCGAAACTCGACTCCATCATGAGCCGTGATAAGAATAACGACATCAAAGTGGACTCATGTGAACTACGCCTCTTTTGCGACAGTTTCTATGGTGACTCTCTGACTTCCATGAAGTGCACCGTGCATGAATTGGCAACGCCAATGTCGGAAGGCAAGACTTACTATTCCAACTACGACCCTGTGGCAGAAGGTCTCGTGCGCAAACCAAGCGAAGGTGGACTCAAGGTGAGCAAGACCTACTCCATCGAAGACATGAACGTGGCACTCTCAACTCGCAAGAACTCATCCACTTACACTAAGAATATCCGCATACTTCTTGACAAACCTTACACTGACAAGAATGGCAAGGAATACGACAACTACGGAACGTATGTGATGCGTAAGTATTTCCACGAGTATGGTGGTGATTCTACATATTTCAAAAACTCTATCCGTTTGGCCAATAATGTCATGCCAGGATTCTATATCGAGTCTACGGGCGGTCTTGGTAACCTCATCAAGATGCAGGTGACACAGTTGAACCTTTATTTCCAATACTATAATGGAGCGAAGGATAGCATCATGACGGGTATGATGTCATTCTCTGGCACTGAGGAGGTCATGCAGCACACCAACTATGTGAATGAGAGTGGCAAGATACAGAAACTTGCGGAAGATTCCACTTGCACTTACCTGAAAACTCCTGCAGGAATATTCACCGAGGTGACACTGCCTGTAGAAGAGATTTGTCTCAATCATGACAATGACACCATCAATAGTGCCAAGTTCACTCTCCAGAGGATAAACGACACTAACACTAGTGACTATGCATTCGATGCACCTACGACATTGCTTCTGATGCCAAAGGATAGTCTCTACTCATTCTTTGAAAACAAGAATGTGACCAACAATAAGACTTCTTACACGGCATCCTTAGACGAGTCAAAGAATGTCTACACATTCAGCAACATCAGTTCGCTCATCCGTGCTATGCAGCAGTCTAAGTTACACGGAAATACGTCCGAGGATTGGAATAAGGCAGTCATCATCCCTGTTGTTGCCACACTCAACTCATCGAGTGAGGTTTCAAAGATCACCCACGACATGTCGCTCACGAGCACTCGTCTGGTGGGAGGTTCCAAAAATCCTTACGGAGATATAAAGATAAGCGTCATATACAGCAAATTCAAATAACTGATGGCTGACAATTATCTGGAGTACGCCCGCGATGACTACGAAAGGCGTAAAGCTGAATGGCTAAAAAAGAAAAAACATCACATCCCGACTAAAGTCAAGCGGACGATAGAGAAACCCGAAGACTGGTCATTGTGATTAAAAGTTAAAAGTGGATATACCTTCATATAGGTTTGTCCACTTTTTTTGTACATTTGTTTCTCAAAGACATTTTTATGAAAAGTTATCCTGCCATGACCGTCTACCGTGCCAGCGCCGGTTCGGGAAAGACCTTCACTCTCGCCATCAGATTTATCGAACTTCTGATAAAAAATCCTTTTGCATATAGGGAAACTCTCGCCGTGACCTTCACCAATAAAGCCACGGAAGAGATGAAACTGCGTATCCTCAGCCAACTCTACGGACTTGCCAACGACCTACCCGACTCTCGTGACTACATGAGACGTATCATGGATGACCTCGGATGCTCAGAGCAAGAGGTACGTCGCAAAGCTGACACAGCTCTGCACCTTATGCTTCACGACTTTTCCAGTTTCAATATAGAGACCATTGACTCTTTCTTTCAGCGCATACTGCGCAACCTCTCCCACGAACTTGGACTCAAAGCCAATATCCGTGTCGAACTCAACAACGATGAGGTGGAAGAGATGGCTGTGGATAGACTCATCGCTCAACTCAAGCAAAACGATAATGTGCTCAAGTGGATCATCAGTTACATAGAGCAGAAAATGGAGGATGACGAAAACTGGAATGTCATCAGCAATATAAAGGAGTTTGGCAAGAAGATATTCAAACAGGAATACAAAGAGAATGCCGAACTACTTAATAAGAAGTTTAGTGCCAATGACAACTTCATAGAACTCTACAAGCAGTCGCTCCGATCCATCATAAATGAAGCGGACAAGATGATGCAAGACCTGGGCGAGAGGTTCTTCCAGATTATGGCCGACAATGGTTATGACGTGAACGACTTATCGAGTGGAGCAAGAGGGGCTGCAGGTTATTTCATAAAACTCAGCAAAGGCGAATACATTGACTCCAAGAAGGTGTACAATAAGACTGCAGAGAAGGCTTCCAATGGCGCTGAGGGATGGGTCAAGAAAGCAGACCTCCGTAAGCCAATCGCTACATTTGCCGAGCACACTCTTGCACCTATGTTACATGATGCGGAAAAGGAACGGCAGAAATATGTGAAGAATGTGGCTTCTGCAAAAGCCATACTCAAGCATATCAACGAATTGCGACTTCTCCACAACATCGAACAGGAAGTGCAGGCGATAAACAAGGAGACCAATCGTTTTCTGCTTGACGGTACGCAGAGTCTGCTCAACAAACTGATGGAAAACAGCGATGCGCCATTCGTATTTGAAAAGATAGGCGGACGCATCAATAATATCATGATAGACGAGTTTCAGGATACGAGTACCATACAATGGGAAAACTTCAAGAAACTCTTACTCGAATGTATGTCGCACGAGAATTCCGAAAATCTCCTCGTGGGCGATGTCAAGCAGAGCATCTACCGTTGGCGTAATGGTGACTGGAGCTTGCTTGGCAATATCAACAATGATAAAGACTTGGCTAGCAAGGATGTAAAGATGGAAGATCTCGACACCAACTACCGTTCAGAAGCCAATGTCATTGATTTCAATAATCTTTTCTTCACCACTGCCGCGCCTATAGCCAACGAACTTCTTAAGGAGGATGACAATGACAAAGGCGACATCATAGAGGAGATATATACAGAAAAACTCGTCCATCAGAAATATCCTGAGGGAAAGTCACACCACGGAATGGTGGACATACGCCTGATTACTGCTGACGATGATGCAAATATTGAGACCAAGACCATAGAGATGACCAAGGAGTATATCCTTGACCTCATCGACCATGGTGCCCGCGAACAGGATATAGCCATCCTTACACGTGGAAATAGGGAGATTTCACTATTGGCTAACACTCTGCAAAATGAGTTGCCACATCTGTCGTTTATCTCTGACGAGGCTTACACTCTAGATGCATCTATGGCGGTAAACATCATCGTGGATGCCATGAGGTCGCTGATAACTCCTGAAGATATGCTCCTCAGAGCACAGCTTGCGAAGGAATATCAGCAAGCCATACTCGGCAAGAGCGACGACGAACTACATATAGACAAAGAGTACGGCATTGACAAATATCTGCCGTTTGAGTTTGCTAACGATAGGGAGCGTCTACTCTCCCTCCCCATCTCCGACCTCGCAGACCGTTTGTTTGCTATCTTCGGCCTCAGCCATCTGATGAATGAGTCTGCCTACACCGATGCCTTCATCGACCAACTGAATGCATTCTGCCAAAACAATATTCCTGACATGGAAAAGTTTCTTGAGGCATGGGATGACTCAATACACAAGAAGACTGTCAAGGGTGGCGACCTGCAAGGCATACGACTTCTGACCATACACAAGAGTAAGGGACTGGAGTTTGACCATGTCATCATTCCGTTTGCTGCATGGAAACTCAACAAGGGTAACACTCTTTGGTGCAAGACAGATGTACAACCGTTTGCAGAGATGCCCATAGTACCTGTAGAGTCTAAAAGTCTTAAGAATACCGTCTATGCCGAAGACTATTTCGAGGAGAACGTGCAAAATAGCATAGACAACCTCAATATGCTATACGTAGCATTCACTCGCGCAGGAAAGAATCTTATCGTCATCGGCAAAAATGCCAATGGTAAAACTTCATTCGACAATTCCTCCATGTGCGCAGTCATACAGCGTACTCTCGCCAAGATGATAGACCATCTTGACTGGAACGAGAAAGATAGCAACCCACTGCAAAACAAGGAGGACATCCGTTTTACCTTTGGTAGCATGTACATCAAAAACAAGGTGGCAAAGGCTTCAGAGAATGTCTTCCTGCAAGAAAACACGCCCGTCACAGTCGACACGGACATACATAGTCGCAACCTGGAATTCCGCCAAAGTAACCGCAGTCGTAGGTTTGCCTCTGGTAGCGATGATACTCCCGAAAATCAGCATTACATCACACAGGGCACTGTGATGCATGGTGTGCTGTCGCAGATACACAATGCAGATGAGGTGGAAAATGTACTCAATGACTTCGTGCAGGAAGGTGTGATATCAGACAATAGCGAGCATCTCAACCGCAACACCTTGTCTCGTCTCATCCGCAAGCGTATAGAGGAAAATCCTCTGCATGTGGTCAACCGCTGGTTCTCCAGCGAGGTGGAGGTATTCAATGAATGTTCTATCCTCTGCCCCGACCCTCAGACGGGTTTGGCACACGAACTGCGTCCTGACCGCGTGGTAAAGGATGGCGACAAGATTACCGTCATAGACTTCAAGTTTGGTAATGCCCGCCCTGAATACAGACAACAGGTGAATCAGTATATGAATCTGCTCAAAGACATGGGCTACCGACATGTAGACGGTTATCTGTGGTATATATATAATAATAAGGTGGAGAAGGTCACCCTTGAAGCCTAACCCGCAATCCTACATTTATTTGAAGATGAAAGCTTTCCTGAAATACGTAGCGGAGGACATCATCCGCAAGCATGGCACTAACCTTAGCGATGTGGCTGTGGTATTCCCCAACAAGCGTGCCTCGCTCTTTATGAATCAATATTTGATGGAGGTGGCGGGCAAACCTATCTGGAGCCCGCACTATATCACCATCAGCGAACTTTTCCGCTCGCAGACCGACCTCACTGTGGCTGACAAAATAAAGAGCATATGTATGCTCTACAAGGTCTACAAGCAATACATCCAAAATGACGAGTCACTCGACCAGTTTTGGAGTTGGGGCGAGATTATGCTTGCCGACTTTGATGACCTTGACAAGAATATGGGCAACGCCGACATCATATTCAATAATGTCAGCGACCTCCATGCCTTCGACTCCGTAGACTATCTGAGCGAAGAAGACTGCGAGACGTTAAAACAGTTCTTTGCAGAATTCACTGACGGACACGAGTCAAAACTCAAAATGCGCTTCAAGCTCCTATGGAACCAGTTGGCTAACATCTATCATGACTTCCGTGACTCACTGATGCAGGAAAATCTGGCATACGAAGGTGCCATGTATAGAGAGGTAGCTGAGCGTGCTTCTTCACTCCATTGGCCTTACAGGAAATATATCTTTGTGGGTTTCAATATGATACAAAAGGTAGAGCAGGCTCTCTTCCGTAGTATGAAGGACAAGGGGCTGGCACACTTCTATTGGGATTTCGACAACTATTACCTCGGCAACAACAGACAGGAGGCAGGACGATTTATAGAGAAATGGCTCGTACGTTTCCCTAACGAACTCGACATAAAGGATACGGATATATACGACAATCTCTCCAAGGAGAAGGATATCACATTCCTCTCGGCAGCCACGGAAAACATCCAAGCTCGATACATTAGCCAATGGTTGCAGAGCAATGACCGAATGAAAGAGGGTGAGCTCACTGCCATCGTTCTCGCAGACGAGTCTCTTCTCAAGAATGTCATCCATTGCCTGCCTGAGCAACTGTCTGGCAAGACAAATATCACTATTGGATTTCCGCTTTCACAGTCACCCGTCACTGCGCTCGTGGAAAACTTCCTTACTCTGCACCTTCATGGATACAATGTCCAGCAACAGGTGTATGTCATCAAGTTTGTCAACTCTATGTTGCGCCACCCTTACGTCAGCCTACTTTCCGATGGTGCCAACACTCTATTGGAAACGCTCCATCAAGAAAGAGTTTTCTTCCCTGATAGCGAGAGGTTGTGTCTAGATGAAGGACTTCGACTGCTATTTGAACCCATCGACTGCAACCGCAATGAGATGAATGCCGTGCTCGTGCAACGACTCCTCGACATACTCGACACCATAGGAAAGAATAGCGAGAAACGACGCATCGAGAATGTAGCTGCGGAGGGCAAAGATCCTGACACCGAACTGCCTACATATGAAGAACAGTTCTTGCAGGAATCGGTGTTCCGCATGTATAACATCATGAACCGCCTGCATGATCTTATAATGAATGGCGACCTGGCGGTTGACCCTGTCACACTCTTGCGCCTCACCGACCAGATCATACAGCAGACCACCATGCCTTTCCACGGCGAACCGGCTGCTGGCATACAGATAATGGGTGTGCTCGAGACTCGTAACATCGATTTCGACCATCTGCTATTGCTCTCATGCAATGAAGGCAACTTGCCAAAAGGCATCAATGAAGCCTCGCTGATACCCTACTCCATCCGCAAGGCACACGAACTTACCACCATTGACAATAAGGTGGCCATCTATGCCTACTATTTCTATCGACTGCTGCAACGCTGTCAAGACATAAGCATAGCCTACAACTGTTCGACTGAGGACGGACACACAGGTCAGATGAGCAGTTTCATGATACAACTCTTAGCTGAGTCAGATCCGTCAAAGACACGACTCCATCACAATAGTATGACGGCACATCAGATACCTGTCGTGCAGGAGAGAAGGTCTATCGTCAAGAGCGAAGACATCATGCAGTCATTGTTTAGCATGCGCTCAATATCTCCCTCAGCTATAAACTCTTATATGCGATGTCCGCTTAAGTTCTATTATAATAGTGTGGCAAAGATTAAGGAACCCGACTCGGACGACATAAGCGACCACCGCACATTCGGCACCATATTCCATGCCACAGCGGAATTACTCTACAAGAACATTCAGACACCCGAAGGCGAGATTACAAAGGAAGCCATACGACAGGTGCTCGACGACAAGGGCAACACCATGATAAAGCGTCTCGTCGATGAGGCTTTCACCCGAGAATTCTTCAATGGCAACAAACCGCATTATGATGGCTTACAACTCATCAACCGCGAGGTGATATGCAAATATGTCAGAAAGATGCTCGAGAATGACCTTAACCTGGCACCCTTTACCATCGTTGGCATCGAAGAACGCGCATATGAGAAAATGCACTTCCAAATAGACGGAAATGACCACAGCATGCTTGTCGGCGGATACATCGACCGACTCGACCTCATCCACACTGACCATGGCGATGTGCTCCGCGTGGTAGACTATAAGACTGGCAGTTCTACTCCCGACAGGATGGTAGGTTTAGGAGTTGATGATGTGTTCGTCAACAATAACATAGAAAACCACTCCGATTACTATCTCCAGGCGATGCTCTATTCCTGCATAGTGCGTCATCTCAAGAATGCATCCGAGACTAACAAAGTAAAGGCATTAAATCCGCAACTCCTCCCAGTGCGACCTGCCCTCCTGTTTATCCAGAAGAGCAAGAGCGTGGCTGACCCAGTGCTCAAACTCAACGGAAGAAGCATCGACGACATACTGGAATACGAAACTCCTTTCCGTGCAAAACTAAAGGAGACGATAGAGGAGATATTCGATAAAGACAAGAACTTCGAAGCTACGACGCAGGACAAACGATGCCAAATGTGTGCTTACGGAAAACTCTGCAAGGGAATAAAGAGTAGCAACGGCGAGGGCTAAAGCGACACCATGAGAAAGACTAAAGGGACATATGTCCCATAGTCCTTCTGAGATTCATTTCCACACAGGGATGCATCTTCACTCCTGTGCTGGAGTCTACTATCATCATGTCGATGCCAAACGGACCGGAATATTTGCCATGAAAGAGTTCTGTGGTCATTTTCTCTATCTTCGCCCGCACCTTATTGAGCAATTCCTCTGACACATAGTGTGACAATAACTGCCTCTTAACAAGATCCGAGTCATAGACATTATTGTATAGATAAGCTCCATAGCGTGTTTCAAAGACATTCAGCCCAAGATAGCGCGTGCCAGAATCTTTGTCAGACATAAACTCCATGGCAAAATCACACAACTTCTGATAAATCGGTTCGACCATCATAGCACCTTGCTCTGCCAGCACATTGCGACACCATCCTGCCTCGCTCTCCGTCAATCCACCAGAGACAAAACGCACTCCTCTGCCACTGCAGCTCCATGGAGACTTCAAGACCACGTTGCCGTCATGCGACTCCATCTCTCGTGTCAAATCCTCCATAGACCTCACCACCGACATTCTGCCTACCAATCTATCATCACTTGCCACAAGGTCAGGCAGGAGGTGGTGCGCAGCAAACTCACGCGAACTGAGCCGACGTATAACATCCAGTTGCATAGCATCAGGCACTAATCTTTCGAATAAAGGATTACACATCAACAGCCTTTTTACCAGATACTTATCCCATCCCCACGGGAGTATCTCCGAGGGTAGATTATCGGCAGTCAACCGCCTTAAGTCACCCGCATCCACTAAGCGCACATATGCATGATGCGCCCTCTCCTCATCAAGCATTTGCTGCGCATGAGCCACATCATTGACAAGTATCCAGTCACCATCCTCCGCCCAAAAAGCAGGTATATGACCATAAGCATCATGCATCATGCGGGCAGCCTTAGGCGGTGTAAACATGTCTGTATTCTTACCCAAGGCAATGTCATGTTCGGGATTGTAAATATGAAGTTTGTACATTCTCTCGCTATATGGTATGCAAAAATAGTAAATTTATATTATATTTGCAATCCTCACTTTGCAATCACGGAATTATTTGCTAACTTTGCCATATCTTTGTAGGTAGGACAAACCGAGACCTGACAGAGCTAAAAAACATTATGGAGTCTTTTTACGAAACGCATGCCAATCTAGTAGAGTGTACCACAGCTGGTGTACGCCGGTCACTCATGGACGAAATCAATTGGCATGACCGTCTTATTGGAATCAAGGGTACAAGGGGAGTCGGCAAGACCACCTTCCTCCTGCAGTTCGCTAAAGAGCACTACGGCGCACATGACCGCAGATGCCTTTATGTGAACATGAACAACTTTTACTTCCAGGGACGAGGCTTCGTAGACTTTGCTGGCGAATTTGTGAAGCGCGGTGGCGAATGCCTTCTCATTGACCAAGTGTTTAAGCAACCAGACTGGAGCGTAGAGCTTCGCCGTTGCTATGACACCTATCCTAACCTTCAGATAATCTTCACGGGTTCAAGCGTCATGCGCTTGAAAAACGAAAACGAGGAGATAGGCAATATTGTGGAAAGCTACAATCTGCGCGGTTTCTCTTTCCGCGAATATCTCAACCTCATGACAGGCAATAACTTTCATGCCTTCACACTCGATGAGATACTCCATAATCACGAACTGATAGTACGTCAGATATTGCCCTACACAAGTCCTATGAAGTATTTTGAGGACTACGTACATCATGGGTTCTATCCTTTCTTCCTTGAAAATAGGAATTTCTCTGAAAACCTACTCAAGACTATGAACATGATGACCGAAGTGGACATCCTGCTCATCAAGCAGATAGAACTAAAATACCTCACAAAGATAAAGAAACTATTCTATCTGCTTGCCGTAGATGGTCCGAAGGCACCTAACATCTCCACACTTGCAAATGAAATAGAGACCAGTCGCGCCACGGTGATGAACTATGTGAAATATCTCGCTGACGCACGACTCATCAATATGATATACCCAATCGGTCAAGAGTTTCCAAAGAAGCCATCGAAGATAATGATGCACAACTCCAATCTGCTCTATGCCATCTACCCAATCAAGACTTCCACACAGGAGGCGATGGAGACATTCTTCGTCAATAGCCTATGGAAGGACCACAAGGTCAACCAACAAGGACGTGAGCAAAACTATGTCATCGATGGCAACCAGGAGTTTCGCATATGCGATGCCACTGACGACAAGAAGATAAAATATCAGGACGGATGCTACTATGCACGCTACAACACCGAGGTAGGGTTTGGCAATAAGATACCACTATGGCTCTTCGGTTTCCTCTACTGATAACGATGAGATACGATAAATAAATATATACTAACATATTAAATTAACTTCTATAACATTAGATTATGGCTAAAGAAAAGAAATTTGTCACTTGGGACGGTAATACCTGTGCCGGACATGTAGCCTACATGTTCAGTGAGGTAGCTGCCATCTACCCTATCACTCCATCCTCTCCTATGGCAGAGCATGTAGACGAGTGGGCAGCTCAGGGACGTAAGAATTTGTTTGGTGACACTGTGTTGGTACAGGAGATGCAGTCTGAAGGTGGTGCGGCTGGTGCCGTTCACGGATCTCTTCAGGCAGGTGCACTGACCACCACATTCACTGCTTCACAGGGTCTGTTGCTGATGATTCCTAACATGTACAAGATCGCAGGTGAACTTCTGCCATCTGTATTCCATGTCAGCGCACGTACTCTGGCTTCTCACTCACTGTGTATCTTCGGTGATCACAGCGACGTTATGGCTTGTCGCCAGACTGGTTTCGCCATGTTGTGCGAGGGTTCTGTACAGGAGGTTATGGACCTTTCAGCTGTAGCTCACCTGGCAGCTATCGAGTCACGCGTACCATTCATCAATTTCTTTGATGGATTCCGCACATCTCATGAATATCAGAAGGTTGAGCTTATCGAGGAAGATGACGTTCGTGACCTTGTAGACATGAAGGCCATCGAGGAGTTCCGCTCACGCGCACTCTCTCCTGAGCATCCTCAGGCTAAGGGTATGGCTGAGAATCCTGAGACATTCTTCGCTCACCGCGAGTCTTGCAACCGCTACTATGATGCAGTGCCTGCTATCGTAGAGAAGTATATGGCTGCCATCTCTGAGCGCACAGGCCGTGAGTACAAACTCTTCTCTTACTATGGTGCTGACGACGCTGAGCGCATCATCATATTGATGGGTTCTGCTTCTGAGGCTGCACGCGAAGCTATCGACTATATGAATGCCAACGGCGAGAAGGTAGGTATGGTTTCCGTACACCTCTATCGTCCATTCTCAGTGAAGCACCTGCTAGCAGCAGTGCCAAAGACTGTGAAGCGCATCGCTGTGCTTGACCGTACAAAGGAGCCTGGATCAAATGGCGAACCTCTGCTTCTTGATGTTAAGGACGCTTTCTATGGTCAGGAGAATGCCCCACTCATCGTGGGTGGTCGCTATGGTCTCGGTTCTGCCGACACCACTCCAGCTATGATTATCGGTGTCTACGAGAATCTGGCTTTGCCACAGCCTAAGGATCACTTCACCATCGGCATCGAGGATGACCTCACATTCCACTCACTCCCAGTTAAGGAGGAGATGGCACTCGGTGGCAAGGGCATCTTCGAGGCTAAGTTCTTCGGTCTTGGTGCTGACGGTACTGTGGGTGCTAACAAGAACTCAGTGAAGATCATCGGTGACAACACTGACAAGTATTGCCAAGCTTACTTCTCTTACGACTCTAAGAAGTCAGGAGGTTTCACCTGCTCTCACTTGCGCTTCGGTGACACACCTATCCGCTCTACATATCAGATTAAGACTCCTAACTTCGTGGCTTGCCACGTACAGGCTTATCTGCACATGTATGACGTGACACGCGGTCTGCAGCAGAATGGTTTGTTCCTTTTGAATACTATCTTCGACGGCGAGGAACTCGTAAACTTCATTCCTAACAAGGTGAAGCGTCTCTTTGCTCAGAAGAATATCACCGTATATTATATCAACGCTACCAAGATAGCACAGGAGATAGGTCTGGGCAACCGCACCAACACTATCCTCCAGAGTGCATTCTTCCGCATCACTGAGGTCATCCCTGTAGACCTGGCAGTGGAGCAGATGAAGAAGGCCATCGTGAAGTCTTACGGCAAGAAGGGTGAAGACGTTGTCAACATGAACTATGCTGCCGTTGACCGTGGTGGTGAATACAAGCAGCTCACAGTAGACCCAGCATGGGCTAACCTCGCTGACGACGCAGAGGTAGAGAGCAACGATCCAGCATACATCAAGAACCTCGTGCGTGTCATCAACGCACAGAATGGCGCTGACCTGCCTGTATCTGCATACAAGGGCATCGAGGATGGCGCATGGGAGCAGGGCACAGCAGCTTATGAGAAGCGTGGTGTAGCAGGCTTCGTTCCTGTATGGACAGCCGAAAACTGTATCCAGTGTAACAAGTGTGCATTCGTTTGTCCTCACGCTTGCATCCGTCCATTCGTTCTCAACGATGAGGAGAAGGCAGGCTTCGAGGGTCAGACCATCGACATGAAGGCTCCAGCAGCATTCAAGGGCATGCACTTCGTAATGCAGGTAGGCGTAAAGGACTGTCTCGGATGTGGCAACTGTGCTGACGTATGTCCTGGCAATCCTCGTCTTGGCGGTCCTGCCCTCAAGATGGTGGCTTATGATGACTCTTCTGAGGCAGCTGCACAGGAGGCAAAGAATTGGGAATACTGCGTGAAGGAAGTATCTTCTAAGCAGGATCTCATTGACATCAAGCAGAGTCCAAAGAACTCTCAGTTCGCTCAGCCTCTGTTTGAGTTCTCAGGTGCTTGCTCTGGTTGTGGTGAGACTCCTTACGTGAAGCTCATCTCTCAGCTCTTCGGTGACCGTGAGATCGTGGCTAACGCTACAGGATGTTCTTCTATCTACTCTGGTTCTATCCCATCTACACCTTACACAAAGAATGCCAAGGGTCAAGGTCCTGCATGGGCTAACTCCCTATTTGAGGATTTCTGCGAGTTTGGTCTTGGTATGGTGATTGCCACAAAGAAGATGCGTAAGCGCATACAGGAGACTCTCGAGAAGATGATTGCAAGCGAGGACGTACCTGCAGAGTTCAAGACAGCCGCTCAGGCATGGATTGACAGCAAGGATGACGCTGATGCATCTAAGGCAGCAGCTGCTACTCTGAAGCCACTCATCGAGAAGGGTGCTGAGGCTGGATGTCCTGACTGCGCTAAACTGAAGCCACTCGACCACTACATCGTGAAGCGTTCACAGTGGATCATCGGTGGTGACGGTGCATCTTACGATATCGGCTACGGCGGTCTCGACCACGTGATCGGTTCTGGTGAGGATGTTAACATCTTCGTCATCGATACTGAGGTTTACTCTAACACTGGTGGTCAGGCTTCTAAAGCTACTCCTATCGGTGCTATCGCACAGTTTGCTGCCAATGGTAAGCGTGTAGGCAAGAAGGATCTCGGTCTGATGCAGTCTACCTATGGCAACGTATACGTAGCTCAGGTGGCTATGGGTGCTGACCAGAGTCAGTGTCTGAAGGCATTCCGTGAGGCTGAGGCATGGCACGGACCATCTATCATCATCGGTTATGCTCCATGTATCAACCATGGTCTGAAGGCCAAGGGTGGCATGGGTAAGAGCCAGGCTGAGGAAGCTAAGGCTGTGGAGTGCGGTTACTGGCACCTGTGGCGCAACAATCCAGCACTCGCTGCTGAGGGCAAGAATCCATTCACTCTCGACTCAAAGGAGCCTAACTGGGACAACTTCCAGGCATTCCTTGAGGGTGAGGTTCGCTTCCTCTCACTGAAGAAGGCTGCTCCTACAGAGGCTCAGGAACT
>CAVABU010000023.1:4692-24427 GCA_963586965.1 Gemmiger formicilis | reverse complement strand
GTGTGCAAAGTTAGTCATATCTCTGCTCATAGCCAAGAAATATGTGCAATATTTTTGATTGTTGCGTTAAACTTTTATTAAAAAGAGGTTAAAATATAGTAGTTGCAGCGTTCCCGCTGCAACCAAATAAAGTAGGATTCTTGCTTGAGGGGTGCAGCGAGGACGCAGCACCTACTACTTTACCATTGTTTTGCCCTTAGGAGGTACGGCGCCCTCGCCGTACCACGTGCAAAGGAGTGTTTCCTCATTTGTATGATTCTTGCTTGAGATGGTACGGCGGGGGCGCCGTACCTCCTAGTATTACCATTGTTTGCTTGAGGGCAAAGCGGGGAGGCTTCGCCTCCTATTTGTTGATATTGATTCTTGCTCCGATGGAGAGTTCGATGTTGAGCGGTTTGTCGGTGTAGAGCGACTTGAGGTCGCCACCATTGTCGAAGTGATAGGTGATGGCGGGTTGGGCATAGATGCTCAGGAAGTCGCTGATGCAGTATTCCACACCTGCCGCCACGCTTGTGCTGAATACGGGACGATTTTCCTTTACGTCATTGTTGGCGCGAGAGGTCTTGTCCGTCGTGTAATCCTTTGTCTCCGTGGTGGAGGCACCGCTGATGAGTTTTTCCACTGCGCCACCAGCCGAGGCGTAAATGTTGACATATTTATTATGCCATATGTTATAGTTTGCCATGAGTGGTATGCCAAGGTAGTCCAACTTTTGATTAGTGGTCATATTCGTGGTGCTCTTCTCCTCCGAGAAGTCCGAAGTCAGTCGAGTGTAGGTGATGCCCGTCTGCAGGCTCCAACGGTCATTGATGTTATAGCGCAGAGAGATGCCCACCTTCACCGTCTGGTGGTGCGACTCCTTCTTGTCACCTATCTCCTCCATAGTCATCGTGCTATTCTTATCCAGTTTTACAGACGATGACATGGCGTTGGCGTCGCTTAGTGCAAATAGCAGAGGCGTGTTGCTCGTGGGACTATTGTTGGTCGTGCCACCATAGTATGCTCCCACGCTCCATGACGCATTGCCTTCGTGTCTTGGTGCCACGTAAGCCAAGTCACGACGAGTGCTACCCACGGAGTGCTGCTGAGAGGGTAGGGGGTTGTTGTCAGCCAACTGTTTGGTGTCAGTCGTGTTTGTCGTTTCTATCTTGTCAGTTGCGTCGGTTGTGGTGATATTTATGTCGGTATTGCTCACCTCCTCAACCTTTGCCACGAGTTGGTCTACCACCTTGTGGATAATGTTTGGTTTGTTAGTGGGTGCTTGGTCAGAGGTGAGGCATTCTATATTATCTGATGTTGAGAGCTCTGTATTACTATAATGTGTATCACTGCCACCCTTCGTCACGCTTGCAATCTCGCCCGACGGCTCCGACCTATGCAGAGAAGTGATGCCCACGCCAGCAATGACCGCAACGACAGCCACTGCCGCAGCATAGCGCCACCTGCGCATCGGAACGACCTTAGCCGACTGCTGTGTCAGCATCAGTCCACGACGCTGCATCTCACTCTTTACGTCATCGAGGAGTCCTTCGGGAGCCTTGCGCACGCTGTTGTCAGCAAGTCTCTTTATGTCTTTTGTCCAGTTGTCGTTCATTGCCTTATTTTATATTGCTTTATCATTTTTGCGAGAATATTCTTTGCCCTATGCAGTTGTGAGGCAGAAGTGTCAGGTTTGATATGTAGCATCTCTGCTATCTCCTTGTGGCTTTTGCCTTCGATGACGTAGAGATTAAACACCGCTCGATAGCCGTCAGGCAGTTGGCGTATCATGTCAGTGAGCACCTCCGAGTTGAGTCCATCAGTGTCGGGGTCTTCGTCAGGGATGTCTGGCGGTTCGGTATCCGTGATCACCTCATTCTTCTTGCTGTGTCGCAGAGACTGCAGACTCTCGTTGACCACGATGCGTGCCATCCAAGCCTTGAGCGACCCTTTGCCACGATACTCGAACGTGCCTATCTGCGAGAAGATTTTTATCAGCGCCTCCTGCAACACGTCCTTCAGGTCGTCATCATTATTGATATACCGTGCGCACACGCCCGTGAGATAACCAGCATATTCAGCATATAGCAAGTCCATGGCGGAATTGTAGTCCCGCTTAAACTGCTGCAGTATGTGCTTTTCCGTGTCTGTCGGCAGAATAGTCATCATCATTCTTCGTTCTACTATATAAATGCAAAGGTACGCCATTCCTTGCATGAAAGAAAAAATAAAAAAAGTTTTTCATCTCATGCAAGGTTTTGGCAAGTCTTGCGTTTTATGTATGTCGGACGACAAGAACGAAACGAATAAACATTTATATATCATTATGAAGAAACTGAAATTCATCGCATTTGTCATCGGTTGCCTCTTCATCGGCACCGCATTGACATCATGTCTCAACAACAATGACGACAACACTGGACTCACCAAGGAACAGCAGAAATCCGCATATCTGCAGGTGAAGGGCGACTACGCTGGCAAAATAGTGTACTCAAAGTTGCTTAGCGACAGCAAGTATGCTAACGACACCCTCGACATCTCGTGGTCTATCGACACCGACTCCACGATGCTGATAAAGAAGTTCCCATCTACACTCCTTGCACAGAATATCACCAACGAGTCCATCAAGACAGCCATGGCGGCTTGCGATCCAGTGGACATCAAGTGCTATACAGGATATTACAGCCTCTCGCCAGTGGCATTCGTGGTGAACCCTACTTCCGTGACATACAACCTGTCATATGATGGTACATCACACAAGGTGCAGGTGGTATTCTATGTCAACAACACCTATTCCTTTGGCTCATACCAGCCACTGACCACCACACTGCAGATACAGATAGTAGAGGCAGGAGTGTATGTGGACGGTACGTATCAGTCAGGACTGTTGAAGTTGTCTACACCATTTAAGATGTACTGCAAGAAGTAGTAACTGGCGGATAGTATAGAATTGGCTTTTCGACATAAAGAAAAGATATTAGTAATCTCTCAAAATTAACTTGTTTGGCCCTGGTCTTTGCAATTGCGAAGCCAGGGCTTTTTTCGTTAGGAGGTACGGCGTGGGCGCCGTACCTCCTATGAATACCAATCTTGCTAGGTTGTAGCGGGGACGCTGCAACTACTAATCATAGTATGCGAATCGCAATGTAATAGTGTAATATGAAATGATGGCATTCTATAGTAGGCGAAGCGTCCTCGCTTTGCCCTTAGGAGGTACGGCGGGGGCGCCGTACCACGCAAAGGAGTTTTTCTCTTTTATATGATTCTTGCTTGAGATGGTACGGCGAGGGCGCCGTACCTCCTATGATTACCGATCTCGCTTGGTTGCAGCGTGGACGCTGCAACTACTAATCATAGTATCCGAAGCGCAATGTAATAGTGTAATATGAAATGATGGCATTCTATAGTAGGCGAAGCGTCCTCGCTTTGCCCATAGGAGGTACGGCGGGGGCGCCGTACCACGCAAAGGAGAGTTTCTCTTTTGTATGATTCTTGCTTGCGATGGTACGGCGAGGGCGCCGTACCTCCTATGAATACCAATCTCGCTTGGTTGCAGCGAGGACGCTGCAACTGCAAACATAAAAATGCGATAAAATGCATTGCCTTATAATATAAATAATGTAACTTTGCATGAATCAAAGTTTTTCGACGATGAAGAGCATGAAAGTGTATGAGGCGGATGACAAGATGATCAGCATCATCCGCGATGACTACAGCATACTGCAAGTCATGGGTTCTTTTGGCATAAAGATGGGTTTTGGTGACAAGACCGTGCATGAAGTCTGTGAAGAGCAAGGCGTTGACACCTATACGTTTCTGACGGTGGTCAACTTTTGTATCAACGGCTACAAAGACCCTAACGCCATCGAGAAACTCTCCATCGAGACGCTACTCCATTATCTCAAGGCAGCGCACCATTATTTCATAGACTTTGAACTCCCCTACATACGTCGTGAGCTTACCGAGGCAATAGACCCCGAGAATAGTTTGGCAAAACTTATCATGAAACTCTTCGATAGTTATGCCGACAGCCTCAAGTCGCATATGGAGTATGAGGAGAAGACCGTCTTCCCATTCGTGGAGAAGATGATAGAAGGCAAGGTGTCACATCACTCTCCTGCGGAAACGTATTCCAAGCACCACGACAAGAGCGTGCATAAGTTGACCGAACTAAAGAGTATCATCATCAAGTATCTGCCTGAGGATAAACTGCGTAATAATAGGTTGATTGCCACACTATATGATATCTACAACACAGAGCACCTCCTCGAACTCCATGTGGATGTGGAGGAAGAACTCTTCACACCTACTGTCAACCTCCTCGAACAGAAATGCAAGAAGTCGGGCGTGTCGAAGCGTATATCCAAGATGATAGGCGTCGACAATGACAACATGGAAGTGCTCTCCGATCGTGAGCGTGATGTGGTGGTGGCTGTGGTGCAAGGTATGTCAAATAAGGAGATAGCCGACCACCTATGCATAGCCCTCAATACGGTGATCACCCATAGACGCAATATCGCCAAAAAACTGCAGATACACACTCCTGCCGGACTGACTATCTATGCCATAGTAAATAATCTGGTGGATATCTCGAGCGTCAATCTATAAACATCAAGTCAGACATCACGTCATCACTGACATAGAGCCCCTCGCGTGTCAGATGAGCGTAATCGCCGTCAATGCTAAGCAGGCCATTGTTTACGGCGTTGTGCGCATTTTCTATAAAGTATTTGCGATATTCACCGCACTTTTCTAAGTTTATTCCCTTGCGAGTGCGTAGGGCGGTCGTCACCATGTCATTATAGCGAGTCTTGCCATCAATAATCTCACGGGTGAAGGGAATATCGCCAGTTTCCACCTTATTTATATATATATCTATGTCGGCAATATTCCACTGACGCGAATTCTTGTCATAAGAATGCGCCCCAGCGCCGATGCCAAGGTAAGGCACTTCCGCCCAGTAACTACTATTGTGTCGTGAAGCATAACCAGGACGAGCAAAATTGCTTATCTCATAATGCTCATACCCTGCCGCTTCCAGTCGGTCAATTAATAGATAATACATCTCTCGGCTCACATCCTCGTCAATCTCCTGCACGATGCCCTTCTCCAGCATGCGATAGAGAGGTGTGCCCTCCTCAAACATCAGACTATAGGCAGAGAGATGGTTGACATCAAGTCGTAAAGCCTCGTCGATGTCAGACTCCCATTCGCCGACAGTCTCATTAGGAAAACCGAATATCAAGTCTATGCTGATATTATGTATGCCGTTGTCGCGAAGCAGACGGACGGCATCGCGCACTTGTGAGGAGTTGTGACGGCGATTGAGAAACTTCAGTCTTGCGTCAGAGAATGACTGCACACCCATGGATATGCGGTTTACTCCGACTTGATGAAGAGTCTTCACCAGAGAGTCACTGATGTCATCAGGATTGCATTCGAATGTCGCCTCGCCACCATCCACGGGGTGGGGCAGGGCATGAAATAGTTTATGGATATTCTGCTCCGACAGTTGGCTCGGAGTGCCACCACCTATATATATAGTCTCCACCTGTTCGCCGTGAAGATAGTCCTTTCTTATCTCCAATTCCTTCACCAAAGCATCCACATAGCCATCCTGCCTGGAGGCAAGAGTGGTGGAATAGAAATCGCAGTAGATGCAACGGGACTTACAGAAAGGAATGTGTACGTATATGCCTGCCATGGGAAATAATGTAATGCAAAAGTACTAATATCTTATAATTTTTCCTCTATTTCCCGTCATTTCTTTTGGTTTTACATAAAAAATACCTACCTTAGTCGCACGAACCTAAATTACTATTAATTATAAAACGTAATACAGTATGAAAATCTATCAGACTGAAGAAATCAAGAACATAGCGTTGCTTGGAAGCGACGGCTCAGGTAAGACGACCCTGACCGAAGCGCTGCTTTATGAGTGTGGAATCATCAAGCGTCGCGGTAGAATAACACAGCAGAATACCGTCAGTGATTATTTCCCCGTAGAGCATGAATATGGATACTCAGTATTCTCCACCATCTTTCATTGCGAATACAACAATAAGAAACTCAATATCATAGACTGCCCTGGTGCAGACGACTTCGTAGGTCAGGTCATCACCGCCCTCAATGTCACTGACACCGCCATTCTATTGCTCAATGGCCAGACAGGACCAGAGGTCGGCACACAAAATCATTTCCGTTATACGGAGAAGTTGAAGAAACCTGTCATCTTCCTTGTCAACCAACTTGACTCCGAGAAGTGCGACTACCACATGGTGGTGGAGCGTCTGAAGGAGGCTTACGGATCTAAGGTGGTGCAGGTGCAGTATCCTCTCAATGAGGGTCCTGGATTTAACTCGCTCATTGACGTGCTACTCATGAAGAAATACTCATGGGGACCTGACGGTGGCCAACCTACCATTGAGGATATCCCAGAGGATGAGAAGCCACGCGCTCTCGAACTTCATAAGGCTCTCGTGGAGGCTGCCGCAGAGAATGACGAGACACTCATGGAGAAATTCTTCGACACCGAGGAACTCTCTGAAGATGAGATGCGTGAGGGTATCCGCAAGGGCTTGGCAACAAGATCCATGTTCCCAGTGTTCTGCGTCTGCGCAGGCAAGGATATGGGTGTGAGAAGACTTATGGAATTCCTTGGCAATGTGGTGCCTTTCGTAAGCGATATGCCAGCCGTACACAATACACGTGGCGAGGAAGTGCCTGCTGATGCTAGCAAACCTACTTCGCTATATTTCTTCAAGACTGCCGTAGAACCACATATCGGTGAGGTGCAGTATTTCAAGGTGATGAGCGGTACGGTGCATGCAGGTGAAGACTTCACCAATGCTGACCGCGGATCTAAGGAAAGAATCAGTGCTATCTATTGTTGTGCAGGACAAAACCGCATCGAGGTGCCTGAGATGAAGGCAGGTGACATCGGTTGCACTGTGAAACTCAAGGATGTGAAGACTGGCAACACGCTCAATGCTAAAGATGTGGAGAATAGATTTGACTTTATCAAGTATCCTGGTCCTAAGTATTCACGCGCCATCAAACCAGTAAACTCTGCCGAGATGGAGAAGCTCATGTCGGCACTGCTCAAGATGCGCCAGGAAGATCCTACATGGGTGGTGGAGCAGAGTAAGGAACTGCGCCAGGTGATAGTGCATGGCCAGGGAGAATTCCATCTGCGCACACTCAAGTGGAGACTGGAGAACAATGAGAAGATACAGATCAAATATGACGAACCGAAGATACCTTACCGTGAGACTATCACTAAGACGGCGCGTGCTGACTATCGTCACAAGAAGCAGTCGGGTGGTGCAGGCCAGTTTGGTGAGGTACACCTGATAGTAGAACCATATGCAGAGGGCATGCCTGATCCTACCAACTACACATTCGGTGGACAGGAGTTTAAGATGAACATCAAGAGCCGTGAAGAGGTAGACCTGGAGTGGGGTGGCAAACTCGTATTCATCAACTCTGTGGTGGGTGGTGCCATCGACACTCGCTTCATGCCAGCCATACTCAAGGGTATCATGGAGAGAATGGAGCGTGGACCACTGACAGGATCTTATGCTCGCGACGTGAGAGTGGTGGTGTATGATGGAAAGATGCACCCAGTAGACTCCAACGAACTCTCATTCATGCTCGCTGCACGTCAGGCATTTGCTGAGGCATTCAAGAATGCTGGTCCGAAGATTCTCGAACCAATCTATGACCTCGAGGTATATGTGCCTACAGACTATATGGGTGATGTGATGTCAGACTTGCAGGGTCGCCGTGCCATGATTATGGGTATGGATGCTGAGGCTGGCTATCAGAAGTTGTCTGCTAAGATTCCTCTCAAGGAATTGTCCAACTACTCCGTAGCCCTCAGTTCGCTGACAGGTGGACGTGCATCATTCTCAAGCAAGTTTGCTAGCTACGAACTCGTGCCTTCTGACCTGCAGAATGCTCTCATCAAGGCTCACGAGGCAGAGCAGACAGAGGAAGAGTAATCATAGGAGGTACGGCGCCCTCGCCGTACCACTCAAGTAAGAGATTTGTAATTGAGTAATTCTCCCTTGAGTGGTACAGCGAGGGCGCTGCAACTACTATGCGCTGCAACAATTTATAGTAGGCGAAGCGTCCCCGCTATGACCTCGCAATTAGGAGTTGTATCTGAAAGCGATGGTTGCAGCGAGGGCGCTGTACCTCCTATGAAATGTATTTGTTATTTCTCAAGAATCACAAGTCTATTGCCACCAATCTTTGATGCCATGACGGAGAAGGAACTGCCTGCCGAACCGTAGATGATGTCGGTGCGGGAGAGTGTGTACATGTCCGCCAGACCACCGCGTATGCCGTCAGTATTGCCCCTCTCTGCTGACTTGCGAGAAGTGATGATATGGTCGCCAAAGATTGATATCAATTCTCGCTTCACGTCTTCATCGTCCGTGGCGAGATATATCATAGTGTCGGGATTGTCCGCAATCTCTTTTTTGCCAGCATCGATAAATAGCGACAACGGACTCTTGTCGATGCTTTCTTTATTGTCCGTGCGACGGATGTGAAAGCCGATGGGGTGGTCACCGAAGCGGTCAGTAAACTGCTTTACGGCAGACTCTATCTCGTTGACAGGATGGAAGAGCTTTTGGTACACATCATTGTCGAAGTCACCAAAATCTTGATAACAACTCATCCAACTCTTCGTCTCTTGCATCACCCACTTATCAAAATCAAAACCTTTTTGCTTGAAAGGCGTCACCTGTCGCTCGTCTATACGCTGGCGAAAGATGATGTTTTGGAATAGTCGCGGTATCCACATGTTGCGCTTGCGAGGGCGGTCATAGAGCAATATGTCTAGTGGCGAAGCATCCCTGATGTCTATAAGTCCTGAAGGAAGAAAGATATCACGAAACGGAGCATTCAAAGCCCAGTCCTTTATCCACACTACATGAAGATTAGCCCCAGTGCGTCGGCACATCTCGTAAGCCGAAGCCACTGCGCGCATGCGGTTGGCAAGTCCACCCGAAGGAATAAATGTGAGATTGTGAGTTGCTGTCATTGGCAAGTGCATTCTTTTTGCGTAGGCAAAGTTACGCAAAAAGAATGTTGTTGACAATATATTATATAATTATAGTAGGCGAAGCGTCCCCGCTTTGCCCTCTCAAGTAGGAGTTATCTCTGATAGTTATGGTTGCAGCGGGGACGCTGCATCTACTATGTCTATGAAATACTGATGCATGCGCAGGTCATCATTGAGTTCTGGGTGGAAAGCCGTTACCAGTTGGTTGCCTTGGCGAGCTGCCACTATCTTACCGTCAACAGTTGCTAATGCGTGGGCATCACCATACACCTTATTGATATATGGTGCACGGATGAAAGTCATCGGAATGTCATCACCCACCTCGTCCACATGACCATGAGTGAAGAAACTGCCCAACTGTCGTCCGTAGGCATTGCGACATACGTCAATGTCCATCGTGGCAATGCGGTCACGCTGTTCACCCTCTACACTTTTAGCAAGAAGAATCAGACCAGCGCAAGTACCGAAGACAGGCAGTCCCTGTGCTATCTCTTCCCTTATGGGGCGCATGAGTTGCAGGTCGTGCAGTAGTTTTAGTTGGGTGGTACTTTCACCACCAGGGATGATGAGGCCATCCTTGTGTTGCTGCCAATCAGCGAGTTGACGTATCTCAAAAGAGTCTACGCCAAGACGCTGAAGCATGTGTCTATGTTCGATAAAGGCACCTTGCAGTGCCAATACAGCTATACGCATACTGATATGTTATTTACCACGTTCAGCCATCAATATCTCTATCTCCTGCTCATTGATGCCCACCATTGCCTCGCCGAGATCTTCAGAGAGAGAAGCCAGCATCTTGGCATCATTATAGTTGGTCACAGCCTTCACGATGGCAGCTGCACGCTTGGCAGGGTTGCCACTCTTGAAGATGCCCGAACCGACGAACACACCCTCAGCACCCAACTGCATCATCAGTGCCGCATCGGCAGGAGTAGCCACGCCACCAGCGGCAAAGTTGACCACTGGCAACTTACCATTCTCATGCACATATTTCACCAAGTCGTAAGGCACCTGCAACTGTTTTGCAGCCTCATACAACTCGTCCTCCGCCATAGATGTCAGTCGGCGTATCTCGCTCTGCATCATACGCATATGACGCACAGCCTGCACGATGTCGCCCGTGCCAGGTTCGCCCTTGGTGCGTATCATAGTGGCACCCTCGGCAATGCGTCGCAGAGCCTCGCCAAGATTCTTGGCGCCACACACGAAAGGCACATCAAACTTCGTCTTATCTATGTGGTAGACATCATCTGCAGGCGACAACACCTCGCTCTCGTCGATATAGTCTATCTCAATGGCCTGCAGTATCTGAGCCTCCGCGAAATGACCTATACGGCACTTTGCCATGACCGGTATGCTCACTGCCTCCTGTATGCCACGTATCATCTTCGGGTCACTCATTCTTGACACGCCACCTGCAGCACGAATGTCAGCAGGTATGCGCTCCAATGCCATCACGGCACAAGCGCCAGCCTGCTCGGCGATGCGAGCTTGCTCGGGAGTTGTCACGTCCATTATCACTCCGCCCTTGAGCATCTGTGCCAAGTTGCGGTTTAACTCTTGTCTATTTTCTGCCATAATACTATAAATGTGTAAGTTTTACGCTTGCAAAGTAACAGATAGTCAAGCAGAAGAGAGAAAAACGTTCTGATAATGGCAAACAATGCGTCAGTTTGTGTAAAAGCACATTCGCAATTGTATAAGCTTCATTCCCGAATGTACAAACCACTGTGCACGCATCAGTCCTTCTTTCTGAAAGCCGAAGGTGTGACGCCACGCATCTTCTTGAAGAACTTAGTGAGATGCGCCTGTGAAGAGAAGCCGAAAGCATTGGCGATGGTCTGCACGGTCTGTGTGGTGGTAGACAGTTCGCGCTCTATCTCCTTCACGATATATTCGTCGATGATAGCCTTGGGAGTCTTGCCCGACATACGGCGAGTTACTTGGGCAAGATAGCGACTGCTCACATTAAGTTGTTCGGCATAGAAGCGCACGTCGCTATAGGTGCGACAAAAATTGTTGACCTGAGAAATAAACTGATTGAAGAGTTCCGAACTCCGCCCTTGCAGATGGCTCTCCCTCACCAAGTCCACATTGATGAAATTCTGTGCCATACTGAGTGCCTCGTCCATGCCCTTGCCCTGACTGAGATACACGGCAAGAGCTGATGAGAAGCGATTGATGAGACCATGCGAGTTGGCATTGTCAAGCCGATATACGTTGAGCCCTTGATGCTCAGCCATCCGCTGTTGGAGAGTGTTTCGCAGTATGGTGTCGCCCTCCTTCTTCCTCGCCACGATGATGGAGCAGAGAGGCAGTAGGCGATATTTTATCTGAGTGACCACATTCTCCGACATCAGTGCTTCACCATTGCTCGACCATATGGATGGCGCATAGATGATATGTAAGGGGCGATATTTTGTCAATGCATCGATGACCACGTTGAGAGTCTCCACCTTGCGTATCATACCCACCTTCACCACCGACGGTTGCATATCATTCATGATGGCCTCTATCTGTGACGATACTATCTCCGCAGGAATATCGAAAAACTCCTGTATGCCAAGCGTATTCTGCACAGTGATGCTCGTGATGGCAGAGGCAGCATAGCCACCCAGTTCGGAGATGGTCTTGATGTCAGCCTGCACGCCAGCGCCACCAGTTCCGTCCGAACCAGTGATAGTGAGAATCGTCTTTGTGGAGTTATCGTTTGTCATCGCAATGCAAAGGAAAGAAAAAAAAGTCAGATAGAGAAATTTTATTCGTATGAAATGGTAACTATAGTAGGCGAAGCGTCCTCGCTTTGCCACATTATAAGGCATGTCATGTTTGAGAGGTTGCAGCGGGGACGCTGCAACTACTATGAGATGCAACAATTAATAGTAGGCGAAGCGTCCTCGCTTTGCCCCATTTAGAAGGTACGTCTAGTTTGAGAGGTTGCAGCGGGGACGCTGCAACTACTATGAGATGCAACAATTAAAAGTAGGCGAAGCGTCCTCGCTTTGCCCCAGTTAGAAGGTACGTCTAGTTCGAGAGATTGCAGCGAGGACGCTGCAACTACTATAGATACGACGCTACGCAACTACTACAAATACTTTTAAAATATGAGTAATGTTTGTCGTTTTCATCCAATTGTAGTAAATTTGCATATGGATAACAAATCGCGTAATTATCTATAACGACATGAATAAAGGAAAAGTTGACGTCCTGCTTGGTTTGCAGTGGGGCGACGAGGGAAAAGGAAAAGTAGTGGATGTGCTTACACCCAACTATGATGTAGTCGCAAGATTTCAGGGTGGTCCTAATGCTGGCCACACACTGGAGTTTGCAGGCGAGAAGTATGTACTCCGCAGTATCCCGTCCGGCATCTTCCAAGGTGACAAGGTGAATATCATTGGCAATGGAGTAGTGCTTGCTCCAGACCTCTTTATGGCTGAAGCAAAAGATTTGGAAAAGAGCGGTCACGACCTCAAGAGTCGTCTGCATATCTCCAAGAAAGCCCATCTCATCATGCCAACCCATCGTCTGCTCGATGCTGCCTATGAGGCACAGAAGGGCGACAGCAAGGTGGGCACCACTGGCAAGGGCATCGGCCCTACCTATACCGACAAGGTGAGCCGCAACGGACTCCGTGTGGGAGACATCCTCGATAACTTCCAAGAGAAATATAATGCTCACAAGGAGATGCACCTCAAGACACTCAAGTCGCTCAATTATACAGACTTCGATCTTGCTGAGGTGGAGAAAACGTGGATGGAAGGCATCGAATACTTGAAGCAATTCCATCTCGTAGACTCAGAGCATGAGATCAACAAACTCCTCAAGTCTGGCAAGTCAGTGCTCTGCGAAGGAGCACAGGGCACCATGCTCGATGTGGACTTCGGTTCTTATCCATTTGTCACCTCAAGCAACACCATTTGCGCAGGAGCATGCACTGGTCTTGGCATCGGTCCCAACAAGGTGGGCGAGGTCTACGGCATCATGAAGGCATATTGCACACGTGTTGGTTCGGGACCATTCCCTACAGAACTCTTTGATGCTACAGGCGACACCATACGCCAGATAGGTCACGAATATGGAGCAGTGACCGGTCGAGAGCGCAGATGTGGATGGATAGACCTCGTGGCACTGCGCTACTCCATCATGATCAATGGCGTCACCCAACTGATAATGATGAAGAGCGATGTGCTCGACACATTCAAGACCATCAAGGCTTGCGTGGCATACAAGGTGAACGGAGTGGAGACACGCGACTTCCCTTACGATATCGAAAAGGGTATCGAACCAGTATACAAGGAGATGGACGGATGGATGACCGACATGACCAAGTTTACTAGCGAGGAGCAGTTCCCTGAGGCATTCAATAACTATATCAAATTCCTCGAAGCAGAACTCGAAACTCCGATAAAGATCATCTCCATCGGCCCTGATAGAGAACAGACTATTGTAAGAAATAAGTAATATCTACAAGATAAAGTAGTTGCAGCGTCCCCGCTGCAACATTCAAGCAAAGGCGTAAGCCATAGGAGGTACGGCGCCCCCGCCGTACCATCTATAGGTAGGAATGATATAAATGAAGTTCTCCTTGCGTGTGGTACGGCGAGGGCGCCGTACCTCCTAAGGGCAAAGCGAGGACGCTTCGCCTTCTATGCATCGCTTGCTTGTGAAATGATAAATAAGAAACTTAAGTAAAAAAAACTAAGGGTTATGAAAATAGCCTCGGCAATTTTCATAACCCTTATACGATTATAGACAATGAACAAACCGTCAATACCAAAAGGTACGCGCGACTTCTCCGCTCAGGAGATGGCAAAGCGCAACTATATTTTTAATACTATCAAGGATGTCTATGCCCTCTATGGATTTCAGCAGATAGAGACTCCAGCGATGGAAAACCTCTCCACGCTCATGGGCAAATATGGCGAGGAAGGTGACAAACTCCTGTTTAAAATCCTTAACTCGGGTGACTTCCTGCACGGCATGACTGCCAATGACATAGCAGAGACATCTACCACTAGACTGGCTTCAAAGATATGCGAGAAGGGTTTGCGCTACGACCTCACCGTGCCATTCGCACGCTATGTGGTGCAGCATAGAGATGAACTGCAGATGCCATTCAAGCGCTATCAGATACAACCAGTGTGGCGTGCTGACCGTCCACAGAAGGGTAGATATCGCGAGTTTTATCAGTGTGATGCCGATGTGGTGGGCAGTGACTCACTGCTCAATGAGGTGGAACTGATGCAAATCGTCGACACCGTCTTCACTCGTTTCGGAGTGCGCGTGCAGATAAAGATCAACAATAGAAAGATCCTTAGCGGTATCGCCGAGGTGCTTGATGCTTCAGACAAGATAGTGGACATCACCGTCGCCATCGACAAACTCGACAAGATAGGGCTTGACAAGGTCATAGAGGAACTCAAGGCTGACGGACTGACCGACGAACAAGTGGAGAAGCTCCGACCGATACTCTTGCTTTCGGGTAGCAATGCAGAAAAGCTCGATACCATCCAGGAGGTGCTCTCTGCATCTGAAACTGGACTAAAGGGAGTGGAGGAGACAAGATTTATCCTCAGCGAACTGGAGACTACAGGACTGAAAAACGAACTCCAACTGGACCTCACCTTGGCACGTGGACTCAACTACTACACGGGTGCCATCTTCGAGGTGAAGGCTCTCGATGTGCAGATAGGAAGCATCACGGGTGGTGGACGTTATGACAACCTCACCGGCATATTCGGTTTGCCAGGTCTTTCGGGCGTTGGCATCTCATTTGGTGCAGACCGCATCTTTGATGTGCTCAATCAACTCGAACTCTATCCTGACAATGCTCTGCACTCCACACAATTGCTCTTCATGAACTTTGGTGCCAACGAGATGCATTACTGTATGCCATTGGCAAAGGCAGCCCGTGAGGCAGGTATCCTCACCGAAGTGTATCCTGACGCAGTGAAGATGAAGAAGCAGATGAGTTATGCCAACGCCAAGCAAGTGCGATTTGTAGCCCTGGCAGGTGAAAGCGAAGTGGCAGAGGATAAGATTACACTGAAAGATATGATCACCGGAGAGCAAGAGCTCATAGCCAAGGATGCTCTCGTGGAAACCATCAAAGGTAGACTTTAATAAAAATGAAGATATCTTCGTTGGCCAACGAAGATATCTTCTCTGAGCAACGAAGCTATCTTCATCGGCAGATGAAGCTATCTTCTCTGAGAAATGCACCTATGTACATCAAATGATGTAAGTAGGTGCATTTTTTAGTTATAGAAATTCCAACTCAATCCGATGCGAAGCACGCTCTCGTTGATAGGGTAGTGCGGGGTGAGGAAATACATGCGATTGCCCATACCCTTATTGACATGCGAATACATCACATAGAAGCGGGTGCCCTTCAGATTGAAGTTGGCGTAAGCGCAGATGATGGGATAGTTGCCTATCTTCGTCTTCTCGCTATTGCCCTGCACCACAAACTGTCCGATGGCTGGCATATAGTCAGGTGCCTCATATGAGGTGAAATATCTTGCGTCAGCACCAAACTCTGTGTGCAACACCTTGGCGATGCGGAATTTCAAGTACAGATTAGTGTATACATTAAGTGTTGGCACGGGCAGTATGCTCTGCTCGGTAGACTTCTGCCAAGTCACCATGTTCTCCCAATTGAGTATTCCCACCGTGAAGTCCTGCTTGAGCGAAGCCGTGAGCACGGTGATAGGAGTGCCACTTTGAGCCACCTTCACCGCATTGTTTACTCTGCCCAGTGACGAGCTGATGTCATAAGTGCCACTGAGGTAAGTATAGTTTGTCAGTTCGTCCACGCCAAATCGCAGTGACGTGCGTGTCTTCTTGTATGACAGCAAGCCCTCGATGCGAGTGTGAGTGGACATGTCGAGATTGTCGTCCCACCACAGATGTGACGAGTGGAAGTGGCGCAGATAGTAGTTGGCACGCTCATTGTGGAAGAATCCCTTGGCAGCCACGGACACCGTGTCACCAAACAAGCGCATATTCAGTTCGGCAGAAGCATCCACCTTCACCTGTCCCTGGTCGTCGCCAAGAAGCCAAGTCTCAGCCGTCACGTTGTAATGGAATGCTGTGCCCTGAGTGCGTGACATCTGTCCGCCAATGCTGAAGTTGTGGTCAGTATAGCGCACAAGACTGTTTGACGTGTCGGGTAGGGTATAGCGACGCAGATCGCTGGCAGCGAAAATCTTCAGACCAGCAAACATCCACTTATTAAATCCCTCAAGCAGTGATAAGGCGAGAGTGTTTCTCAAGCGGAAATATTTCGTCTCGTCATACACCTCACCCACATTCTCACTGTCGTAGTCATAATAAGAGTTGGCGTAATATCCCGTCGGAGTGGCGTGAGCCTGATATATGCGGTCGTGCGAGTCGAGTTGTGCGGTGTGTATGAAACTCGTCACTGGCACATACTCCGTCTTCATCCATGAAGTGTCAGACGGTGCTTTCTCCTTACTATTGATGAGGCTGTCGGCAGTGGCGAGATCCATCTTGATGCGTCCCTTGTCAGCATTTACGCTGTCATTGCGCAGAGGAGCAGTGTCCACGACTTTGGCATTGTCAGGCCTACCAGTGTATTTTGTGTCATCATCGTCATCGCCAGACCTATTGTTGCTTTTCTTGCGCTTTTGTTCATCCTTTTGCGATTCTAGGGCAAACTTGCGTGCAGCGATTTCCTCTTCGGTCATCTTCACCTGGCGGTGGAAACCTATATTATAACGATGTGAGAGAAATACGTGCTGATTGCTATTTCTATTCCAGTTGCTCTCCAGCACCGTGGGGATTTCGCTTGTGGCGAAGTTGTCGTCATAACTGTCGGGATTGGTGATATATGTGTCTTCCCTCACACCGCCATTCTCGGTGATTTTTTGTCTATTGGATGTAAGTAATAGGTGAGCCTGATATTGGTCGCCGATATATGATCCATAGACATTGAGGCCAAAGAGCGATGTGCTCTGCTGGTCATAGTAGCCACGGCCATAGTGATAATCCAACTTAAATCCCATGCCAAAGCGCTTGCCAGCATTTACGGCAAACTTTGCACTGAAATGGTCTTCGCCATTGGTGCGGTTGCCACAAGTATTGTAAGTCAGATTGGTGTATGGCGAGAGCGTGTTGGTGAAGAGAAATTCATCCGGTTGCTTGTGGAAATAATCATATGGTTGGGTAAACAGGAAGTCGCCGTCATCCTTCTGCCTGTCAATGAATATACGATTGATGCGAGGCGTGCCCGTGTTGCCAAGATAATTGTATTCACCCCGCAGACCAGAGACGAACACCGTGTTTTGAAACATGTGTGTCACCGTGTCTATCGGTTGCTTGATGATGTCACCAAATCGACGATCTACAGTCCACATGCGGATGCCCTTTGGTATCTCCTTGTGTGAACCGTTGATGGAGTCGCCCGAAGCACCGCGGCGCAAAGAATTGCTATTGCCAAGGCTATTGCCAAAACCATCATTAGAGTAACTGTTGGTCTGGGCTTCAGCGTAGGCAAAAGCGAAGGCAATGGAAAGTATAAATAGGAATGCTCTCTTCATTGTCAGTGCATTATGCGGAGTACGGATTCCGAAAACTTTATTATGATGCTCACTATCAGTATGGCTCCGCCGATGAAGTGGTCGGAGTAGAAATAGACGATCATGCCGACAATGGCAAGGAGGATGAAGACGATGTTGAGGATATTTCTTATCTTGAAAAATCGTCCCTTGTTGGCATAACTCATCCTTTCCAAAGGTCGACGGTGAAGTCTGCTTTCGCTGTTGTTGTCAGTATCTGTGTTTTGCATCTTGTGGGATGTTTATTTCTGTGATGTAGTGTTTGTGTTGACGGAGAATGTCTGCTTCATGGCATCAAGCACCTCGCGCATGCGGTCCACCGTGGCGATGCGAAATTTGCGGTTCATCCTCTTCAGTTTTGTGCCATCCTTGGCTATCATCCGTTTGTCAGTGATGAGTTCCTCGGCATAGAAGAAGTCAGTGCCATTATTGCCGTTGCTATACTCATATGTGAGTCGTGATATCTTCACGTTTACCTTGCCGTCGCTGCAGTTGACCACCATGAGATAATTAAACATGGTGCGGTCAAGCACCAGCATCTTGTCGGTAAACACTAGCCACTCTCCGAATGTAGCCACGATAGAGTGCTCCTCCTTATTAAATAGTGCTATCTTGCTCTTCTGTGTCTGATTTTCACCTTCAGTCAGTTGCTCTATCTTCTTGTATGCTAAGTCATAAGCCTGTGCAGCGGTCATGTTGCCAGTGCTTATCTCTTCAGAAAACACCACCTTGCCATCCTCCTCCGGTACGGCACCAGCGAGATATGGTTTGTCAGCCTCCTTTACGGCATTCGCCAATTCAGTTTTCTTGGATATCTTCGTTGCGGGTTTCTTTGCTTCTGGTATTTCCCAATTGCTTTGCGCCATTGCTGCCAATGGAAGGAATGCCAAGAGAAGAGCCAATGTTTTATGTTTCATACTGTTGTCAATATCAAGTTTGTGTGCCAATTATCTTACAAAATTAGCAAATAATATCGTGTCGTGGCAAGAAAAAGCAATCTTTAACTTAATCCATCGAGTATCTCCTGTAGGTGTGCTATCTCGTCCCTGTATTGTGCAGCCTGTATGAAGTCCAGGTTTGAGGCAGCTTCTTTCATGAGCGCTGTGTTGGCTTCTATGGATTTCTCGATCTGTTTTTTGTCCATCTTCAGGATGATAGGATCCGCTGCAAATGCTGGTTCGTTCTCCTGTGGTATGTATGGTTTTACTACCTTTTGTTCGGTCGTTTGCTTGTCATTGCCTACGAGGGCTGAGGCTATGGCTTTCTTGATAGGAGTAGGAGTGATGTCATGCTCCTCATTGTAGTGCATCTGTATCATGCGACGGCGGTTGGTCTCGTCTATCGTGCGTCTCATGCTATCCGTGATCCTGTCAGCATACATGATGACCTTGCCGTGAACATTTCTTGCTGCACGACCAGCAGTCTGCGTCATACTGCGCTCGCTACGAAGGAATCCCTCCTTGTCAGCATCCAGTATCGCCACGAGTGACACCTCAGGCAAGTCGAGACCCTCACGGAGAAGGTTTACGCCCACAAGTACATCAAAGAGACCGGCACGCAAGTCCTTCATAATCTTTACTCTGTCGAGTGTCGCCACATCACTGTGGATGAAATTGGCGCGGACATCGTGTGCTAGCAGATATTCCGTCAGTTCCTCCGCCATACGCTTTGTCAGCGTGGTGATTAGCACGCGTTCCTCATGCTCAGTGCGTTGGAGTATTTCCTCGAGTAAGTCGTCCATCTGGTTTTCTGATGGTTTGACGACTATCTCTGGGTCAAGCAGACCTGTAGGACGTATCACCTGTTCGACCACTACGCCCTCTGATTCACGCAGTTCGTAGTCGGCTGGAGTGGCAGACACATAGATGGTCTGATTGAGCATTTCGTAGAATTCCTCAAACTTTAATGGTCTATTGTCAAAGGCGGCAGGCAGGCGGAAACCATATTCCACGAGATTCTGCTTGCGAGCACGGTCGCCACCATACATCGCACCTATCTGCGGGATGCTCACATGACTCTCGTCGACCACGAGGATGAAGTCCTTGGGGAAGAAATCCAGTAGGCAGTAGGGCTTTTGTCCCGCTTCCCTTCCATCGAAATAGCG
>CAVABU010000023.1:0-3953 GCA_963586965.1 Gemmiger formicilis | reverse complement strand
CTGAGTATCAGTGTGGGTCGGTTAGCATTGGCAATGACATTGGCAATGGTGAAAGTCTTTCCCGACCCCGTCACACCCAACAATACCTGGGCCCTGTCGCCACGCTCGAGTCCTTCAGTGAGTTGGTGTATGGCCTGAGGCTGATCGCCTGTAGGTTGAAACTTGGATGTCAGTTTGAATTCCTTCATAAATGCAAAGTTACGAAAATATCCCGTGTCGTGAGCAAAAACTGTGACGATTGTATGTATATGTGGCTGACACTAATCATAGTAGTTGTAGCGTCCTCGCTACAACCTTGCCTAAACAAGTAGTTCTTATTGAAAGACAAATGAAAATGTGTGAAAACGCAAAAACTGTACAATAAGTGTTATAATGGTGAAGATGAAGCAGAAAAATAAAGTGATTTACTTTGGCAGTTGGCGGAAAAGCAGTAATTTTGCATCAAAATGTGCATTAAAGGTATGAAGAAAGGATTTTCTGCCGTTATCTTGTCGGCATTCCTACTCACTGGTTGCGCCAACGAATTCAATCAGGTATACAAGTCTACGGACTCCAACTATAGATACGAGTACGCAAAGGAAGCATTCGCAAATGGTAAGTTTACGCGTGCTACCACGCTATTGAGCGAACTCGTGTCATATAATAAAGGTACGTCAAACGCGGAGGAATGTCTCTATATGCTTGCCATGGCACAGTATAACTCAGGAGATTACGAGAGTGCTTCCATGACATTTGACAAGTATTTCTCCACATACCGCAAGGGTAAATACGCTGAGAAGGCATGCTTCTTTAAGGGTCAGAGCCTTTACATGAGCACACCTGAGCCACGTCTTGATCAGACGGAGACGGTGGCAGCCATACGCGCTTTCCAAGATTATCTTGATATCTTCCCTGATGCTAAGATGAAAGATATGGCGCAGTCAAGACTCTTTGAACTCCAGGATAAATTGGTGAGAAAAGAACTCTATTCGGCAAAACTCTATTATAACCTCGGTACATATTTCGGTAATTGCAATCAGGGCGAAAATAATTATGACGCTTGCATCATAACCGCTCAAAATGCACTGAAGGATTATCCTTACACTAAGTTGCGTGAGGAGTTTGCACTGCTCATCATGAAGAGCAAGTATGAGCGCGCATCAATGAGTGTGGAGGAAAAGAAACTTGAGCGCTATCAGGATGCAGAAGATGAGTGCTACGGATTTATCAATGAATATCCCGAGTCAAAGGATGTGGAGACGGCAAAGAAATATATCAATGCCTGCAAGAAGATAACTGACCGTTACAAGGAAAACTGATAATAAGAAGAACATTAAAGAGATTTTCAGATATATGGATTACAAAAAGTCAAAAGCACCAGTAAACACAGTCACACGTAACATCATGGATTTGTGTGCAGACACAAATAATATCTATGAGACAGTGGCAATTATAGGCAAACGCGCTAACCAGATCTCTGTGGAGATGAAGCAGGACCTGAGTAGCAAACTGTCTGAGTTTGCTTCCTATAATGACTCGCTTGAAGAAGTTTTCGAGAATCGTGAGCAGATAGAAATCTCACGTTACTATGAGAAACTGCCGAAGCCTACTCTCCTTGCTACACAGGAGTATGTAGAGGGTAATGTGTATTACCGTGATGCTAACGCAGACACAGAAGAAGCACAATGATACAGCGCATCCAAACTGTATACCTTGCACTGGCAGTGATACTGTTGGTGCTTTCTTGTTGTATGCCACTTGCCACTTTTGAACCTGTCGGCATGGGGAAGCCTTCAGTGCTTTATAGCCTTGTCGTCATCAGTGGTGATGGCGTGATAACAAGTTATCTGCCCTTGGCGCTGTTTGCTATCGTGGTGTTTGCAGAGATTATCTCTGCTATTGCTATCATGGGATATAAAAACCGTAAGCGGCAGATGAGGCTATGCTTGGCAGCCGTGGCACTCGAGGTGGTATGGCTTGCTGCCTATGCAGCGATATACTTCTCCTTCGGTGATGACTTCACTCCGAGAGTCAGCGTGGCAGCATCATTCCCCGTCATTGCCATCATCCTCACTCTGATGGCACGACGTGCAGTGAAGAAGGATGATGACCTTGTACGCTCAGCTGAGCGCTTCCGTTAATAGATGAGATAATACATTATAATATTATATAGTGTTGACTAAAGAAAAGAGGACTGTGACTTTAGGGTTCAGTCCTCTTTTTATGTATAATAGGTATTCATAGGAGGTACGGCGCCCTCGCCGTACCATCTCATATAAGAATTAGATAAATAGAATAATAGTTCTATATATGAATCTATCTTGTGCTATATATATTAACAATGTTAAAATTAACGGAATTAATTAACTATAATATTGCATATAGTAAATAAATTGTGATAACTTTGCCGACATGAAGAAGAGAACGATTTGGACCATAGCCATAATAATGGGACTGGCGCTTGCCGGACTGCTATATCTGCAACTCACATACATCCGCTCCATGACCAAGATGAAGCGAGAGCAGTTTGATGAGTCTGTGAAGAGAGCCCTCTATCAAGCATCACGCAATCTCGAACTCAATGAGACTCTGCGCTATCTCGAAAAGGATGTCAATGCAGTGGAGCGTCAGTCTAAAGCCAAGGACCATGCATCTGCTAATGTGTGCGGAAATGACACTACAGGTCATACACATCAGTTGTCTGCCATTGATGGCAATGGTAATGTCTACTCTTCATTCGAACTGAAGACGCTCGCCGTCAAACCGTCCATAATGCCAAAGGGTATCATTCTTAATAATGATAAGAATGCCATCAGCGAGGCATCGCGGTCTATGCAGGAAATCATCCACAACCGTTATGTGTATAACAAGGCGCTACTTGATGAGGTGGTCTACAGTATTCTGTATACTGCTACCAATAAGCCGCTTAAGGAGCGAGTGAACTTCAAGATGCTTGACCAAGATCTCAAGGCGGAATTGATGAATAATGGTATAAGCATACCATATCATTTCTCAGTGCAGACAAGCGATGGACGAGAGGTATATCGCTGTCCAGACTATGACACGGCAGGAAGCGATGTGGTCTACACGCAGACCCTCTTCAGAAACGACCCACAGTCGAAGATGGGTGTGCTGAAGGTGCATTTCCCCGATATGGGCGAATATATATTCGATAGTGTGAAGTTTATGATACCAGCGTTTATCTTTACTCTGGTGTTGCTCGTGACTTTCTTGTTCACTATCTTCATAGTGTTTCGTCAGAAGAAACTCTCCGAGATAAAGAATGACTTCATCAATAACATGACGCACGAACTGAAGACGCCTATAAGCAGTATCTCGCTCGCTTCACAGATGCTCAATGATCCTAACATCCCGAAGAGTGACAACATGCTGGCACATCTGGGTACAGTTATCGGTTCGGAGTCAAAGCGCCTGCGCTTCCTTGTAGAGAAAGTGTTGCAGATGTCAATGTTTGACAAACAAAAGGCCATATACAATCGCAAAGATGTGGACATCAACGAGATGCTTGAGACCATAGCCAAGACATTCCAGTTGAGAGTGGAGCATACCGACGGACACATCATGACCTGCATCGAGGCTGTAGACTCCACAGTCAATGTGGACGAGATGCATTTCCAGAATGTGATATTCAATCTCATGGACAATGCAGTGAAATACAAGCAACCCGACAAACCACTCGAACTCTTCGTGAAGACATGGAATCCGGACGACAAACACGTGTCTGTGATGATAAAAGACAATGGACTTGGCATAAAGAAGGAAAATCTGAAGAAAATCTTCGATAAGTTCTATCGTGTCCACACTGGTAATGTGCACAATGTGAAAGGTTTCGGACTGGGACTTGCCTATGTCAAGAAGATTGTGGACATACACGGCGGTACGATAAAGACCGATAGCGAATACGGTAGGGGTACATCCTTCACGGTGACCATACCGATAGTGCAAGAAGACTA
>CAVABU010000022.1:18068-24828 GCA_963586965.1 Gemmiger formicilis | reverse complement strand
TTCAGATGTATGTCAACTACTATGACCGATACGAAAAGTTGCCAGAGGAAAATCCTACAATCGGTATTTTGTTGTGTACGGCTAAGAACGACACTGCGGTGAAACTGGCTTTACCAGAGGACAACAAGACCATTCTTGCCAGTCAGTATCAGCTTTACCTTCCTACAACTGAACAATTGTTGAAGGAAATAGAAGTGGTCAAGAAAATGGCGGAAAAGGAATAGCGACCTCGCTTTCCCTTATGCTTTCTTTGAGATGGTACGGCGAGGGCACCGTACCTCCCATGAGATGCATTGAAATCTTGTAGTAGGCAAAGCGAGTACGCTTCGCCTGCTACAAGGTATTTCCGTTAATGGCAGTATTTGACTGCGAGTTCTTTTCCGCTTTGGTCAAGTACGCGTAATATGAGTTGACCGCCATTGTGGTCGAAATATCTGGCGTATACAGGGTGTAGACCTTTGCGCATGGCGTGCTGACCGATAATCTCGCGTGGACTATGCTCGCAGTCATTGTCTACCACCATCTTGCCGTCAATCTTCAGATAACTGCCATCGTCTGATAGCAAGGCGAATGTGTAGATGCCGTCAGCAGGAATGTCTATGTATCCTGTGATTACCAGTCCGATATTTCCCTTTGCCTCTGAGGGTATCTCCACACCAGTGGTCACATAGGTGCCATTGAGTTTCACTTTGTCTATGCCCTCGCAGTCACGACCGTCATAGTCATACCATGCCACCTGCAAGCCATTACTCAAACTGTCTGCGGTGACAGCCTCAGCAAAATCTTCCTTCACATAACTGCATTTCACGATGTCGCCTTTTCTATTGTCAGGACCAAATGTGCGGAATGTGAAATGAGTAGTTTCGCTGACTGTCATAGGACCTGTGTAGAGCGTGGAGTTTACTCCTGGTATGCTACCATCCGTGGTGTAACGTATGGTAGCGGAAGCATCGGCGCACTTAAGATCTACTAATCCCTTATCTGTGAACACATTTACATTATTAAATCCTGTGATGTCGGGTATACGATATGTCACTCCCATCTTCTGCAGACGTGGCAGTTGGGCGATAAGGCGTCTATTGAAGTCCTCAAGATTCATATCTTGCTTCTTGCTCCAACCCAACTCGGCAGTTGCTATGACGCGTGGGAATGCCTGATACCACACACGATTCATCGTCGGCACGCCCTCAGTCCATAGGTTTGCTTGTACACCAAGCACGAGCTTTTGTTCGTTGGCATCAAGACCTTTGAGAGGGTCAAAGGCATAAATCTTTAGTATGGAGTTTTTATCCTCTTGATAGTCGATATAGAATTCTGAGTTAGGAGTGCATATCAACGCATTACCATGAGAAGTGGTCTGCTTAGGAGATTCAGGTGACCATGATCGCCACCACATCACAGCGGAGTTGGCGGTAAGACCACCAGCGATTATCTCGTCCCAACCTATCATAGTCTTGCCGTGCTTACTGAAGAAGTCTTCCATGTAGTGATTAAACCATGTCTGAAGTTGGGGCTCGGAAGTGAGGTTATTGTCACGCATACGCTTTTGGCAGTCGGGGCAAGTCTTCCAGTTTTTCATATCCACCTCATCGCCACCGATATGCACATAGTGTGATGGGAATAGGTCAAAAATCTCCGTCCACACATTCTTGCAAAACTCGAGCATGGAGTCCTTGCCAGGGCACATCGGTGTGGAGAAGAGCATGCCCCACCCTATTTGCTTGAAGCATGACAGTCCATCATAATTATTGATGGCCATCAGACTGTGTCCTGGCATATCTATCTCGGGAATGATCTCTATGCCACGGATGCGGGCATACTCCACGATGTCACGTATCTGCTGCTGGGTGTAATATCCGCCGTAGATGGTATTTCCATCATTGTCGGTCTTGATACGATCTGATGGGATTTGCAGGTCGGGCGCGTCCTCATCGATGGCTCGCTTAATGCAGATGGAGTCTTGATTGTTATAGGTGCGCCATGCACCACGCTCAGTAAGCAGAGGATAACGCTTTATCTCTACACGCCATCCCTGGTCATCGGTGAGATGCCAGTGCATCTTGTCTATCTTGTAGAGTGAAAGCACATCGAGCAGATGATATATTTCCTCTACTGTGAAGAAATGACGGGAGCAATCAAGTTCCATGCCACGCCATTCATAACTCGGTGCGTCTGTGATAGATACACACGAAACGTTCCATGTACGGTTTATGACGGATTGACTCTCTATATCATCGGGGAAAAGTTGGCGTAGTGTGGAGATGCCATTGATAACTCCACGATAGGTGTCGCCCTTGATGACCACTCCCTTAGTGGTCACATCAAGCGTGTAAGCCCCCTCGCGTCCGTTGTTGTCAAGAGCCAGGCGGATGTCGCCTTTGCTTTTCTTCACGGCAAACTTATAGCCAGTGGCACGGCTGAGCATCTGAGAGAGATAGTCGGCAGCTGGTTTGAGTTGGGCATTGTCATAACTGATTGTGGCAGATTTCTTTACTGTCCACACTCCAGTGCCGATAGTGGTCTGATTAGGCACAGGAATTATTGACGGCATCTGTGCCATCATGGGCATGCTGGCAGAGAGAAGCATGCAGAGGCAAAGGCTCTTGATATTTATCTTCATAATCTTTAGGTTTTTCTTTAATGCAAAGGTACGGTAATCTGCTGGAATGAACAAATTATTAAATCTCTTGTCAATCCACGCTACTGCCTAATATTTTCTTTGCTACTTTTACGCGCTCATCAGATGGTGGCTCGGTGTCTGCGAGGGAGTATTTGATACCAAGATTCTCATATTTGTATTTTCCCATACTGTGATATGGCAATACGTCTATGCGCTTCACATTATGCAGAGTGGATAGAAAGTCGGACAGTTCATGCAGCAAACAGTCGTCATCGGTTATGCCAGGGACGAGCACGTGGCGTATCCATACGGGCTTATCTATGTCTGATAGATATCTGGCGCAGTTGAGAATATTGTCATTCCCCCACCCCGTTAATCGCTTGTGAGCGTCCGTCCTTATGTGTTTGATATCCAAGAGTATGGTATCCGTATATTTCATCAACTCTTGAAATCTGTCAAACCATCGCAGATCTCTGCTAAAGGGTTGTGCCGAGGTGTCAAGACACGTATTGATACCTCTTTGTTTGGCCTTGGCAAACAATTCGATGAGGAAATCCATTTGCAATAGTGGTTCGCCACCGCTGACAGTGATGCCACCTTCCGCACCCCAGTATTCCCGGTAGCGCTCGGCTTTGTCAAGGAGTTCGTCAGCCGTCATGGTCTGATTCTCGTCAGTAGACCATGTGTCAGGGTTATGGCAATAGCGACATCGCATGTGGCATCCTTGCATGAAGATGACGAAGCGGATGCCAGGGCCGTCGACGCAACCGAAGGTTTCTATCGAATGAATGTTTCCTTTAAGCATAAATTTGAGATATGTATATGTAACTATAGTAGTTGCAGCGTCCTCGCTGCAATCAAGCAAAGGCGTAAGCATAGGAGGTACGGCGCCACTGCCGTACCATATTACCACGATTAGATATTTCTCGTTTGAGATGGTACGGCGAGGGCGCCGTACCTCCTAAATAAAAAAAGGACGCCCTGTAAGCAGATTATGCCCCAGGACGTCCTTGATATCATTAGAGAGACTCGTGTGCCTGACGCGCGATGACATCAAGCTGTTGTTCGCGTGTGAGGTCAATAAACTTCACAGCGTATCCGCTGACACGGATAGTGAAGTTCTGATATTCCTCCTTCTCAGGATGCTCCATAGCATCTTTCAGTTTGTCCACGCCAAAGACGTTGACATTCAGGTGATGTGCACCCTTATTGAAATATCCGTCCATGACATTCACCAAGGTATTAGCACGCTGCTCATCATCGTGACCGAGAGTGTTAGGACTGATGGTCTGAGTATTGGAGATGCCGTCGAGAGCATACTCGTAAGGCAACTTAGCCAGTGAGTTGAGCGAAGCCAAGAGTCCGTTCTTCTCAGCACCATATGATGGGTTAGCACCAGGAGCAAGCGGAGTGCCAGCCTTTCTGCCGTCAGGCATGCTTGATGTGTACTTGCCATATACCACATTGGATGTGATGGTGAGGATACTTGTTGTCGGTTCGGAGTCGCGGTAGGTGTGATGCTTGCGTATCATGTCCATGAAAGTCTTGAGCAACCATACGGCGATGTCGTCAGCACGGTCATCATCGTTGCCATAGCGTGGGAAGTCGCCCTCGGTCTTAAATTCTACAGGGAATCCAGCCTCGTCACGGATAATGTTGACCTTAGCATACTTGATGGCGCTGATAGAGTCTACCACATGACTGAAACCTGCGATACCAGTAGCAAATGTGCGACGCACGTCGGTATCGATGAGAGCCATCTCAGCTGCCTCATAGAAATACTTGTCGTGCATATAGTGTATGAGGTTGAGAGTTTTCACATAGATCTCTGCAAGCCAGTTCATCATATCCATGAAGCGTGGCATAAACTCATCGTAGGTGAGCACATCGCCTGTGATAGGTCTATATGCAGGACCGCACTGCTCGCGAGTCTTGGAGTCTACACCACCACTGATGGCATAGGTGAGACACTTAGCGAGGTTGGCACGGGCACCAAAGAACTGCATCTCCTTACCTGTCTGTGTGGCGCTCACGCAGCAGCAGATGCTGTAGTCATCACCCCAAACCACACGCATGACATCATCATTCTCATACTGTATCGAACTGGTTTTCACCGATATCATCGCAGCATAGCGCTTGAATGTCTTTGGCAGACGTGAACTATAGAGCACGGTGAGGTTTGGCTCTGGTGAAGGTCCCATATTCTCGAGTGTGTGCAGGAAGCGGAAGTCATTCTTTGTCACCATAGAGCGTCCGTCAGTACCCATACCACCTACTTCGAGAGTTGCCCACACAGGGTCGCCAGAGAAGAGCTGATTGTAAGAAGGGATACGAGCGAACTTCACCATGCGGAATTTCATCACCAGGTGGTCGATGAGTTCCTGTGCATCGTCTTCAGTGAGGGTGCCCTCCTTGAGGTCACGGTCTATGTAGATATCGAGGAATGTCGAGATACGGCCCACAGACATGGCAGCACCATTCTGAGTCTTCACTGCTGCCAGATATCCGAAATAGAGCCACTGCACTGCCTCGCGAGCGTTGGTAGCAGGATTAGAGATATCAAATCCGTAGATATTGGCAAGTTCCTTCAACTGCACAAGAGCCTTGATTTGCATTGCCACCTCTTCACGTAGGCGGATGACATTGTCTATCATGCCCTGGTCACCGAGTTTCTCAAGGTCATGCTTCTTCTCCTTGATGAGGAAGTCGATGCCATAGAGAGCCACACGACGATAGTCACCCACGATACGACCACGACCGTAAGTGTCAGGCAGACCAGTGAGGATGTGATTGTGGCGCACAAGTTTCATCTCTGGTGTGTAAGCATCAAAGACACCATCATTGTGAGTCTTAATATATTTGGTAAAAATCTCGTGCAGTTTCTCCGAAGGCTGATAGCCATAAGTGGTGCAAGCCTGCTCAGCCATCTTGATGCCACCATAAGGCATGAAGGCACGCTTGAGCGGTTTGTCAGTCTGCAGACCTACGACCTTCTCCAGGTCACGCATATCATTATCGATATAGGCTGCACCATAAGCCGTGATACTTGACACAATCTCTGTCTCCATGTCAAGCACTCCGCCCTTGGCGCGCTCTTCTTTCTGCAGTTCTTTGAGTTTTGACCAGAGCTTGTCTGTAGCCTCAGATGGTCCTACCAGGAACTTCTCGTCACCATCGTATGGTGTGTAGTTGTTGGTGATAAAATCTCTCAGGTTAACTTCAGTTTGCCACTTGTTACCCTTAAAACCTCTCCATGCTGTTTCCATGTCTATATAAATGTGTTTAATAATGTAGAATAATCTGATGTGTGTTATACCAACGAATATATTGGTTATAACTAATTACGATTGCAAAGTTACGAAATTATTGCGAATATACGAAAAAAGGCATATTGCAATGTAGAGATTACAATATGCCTTTATGCATTTAATAATATAAATCAATACCGTGGGATGCTTACAAACTGTAATCCACACTGTAACGCATCATCTGATCGGTGTAAGACTCAGAGTAGTCCACCTCTATGTCGATGATATTGGAATTGTCATCCTTGACAGGTTTGAGCACAGGATTGACAAAGCCTTTGTAGGGAGCGATATGGAGCGCTTCGTATCTTTGCAGGACTTCCATATGAAGATCATCATCGAGTTTCACGCCGTATTCCTCCACAAGGTGTTGTGCTGCATGGTAGTCGCCTTCGCTCTTAATCCTCTGTATCTCGGCGAGCAAATCAGCAAACAACGTGCGCAGGGATTCATAATCCTTAATCTCGAGATATGTCTTGCCGTCAACCTTGGTCAGCATGACATTACCATGGCTTCTTTCTGCCACCCAGCGAGATATCAGTGCCCGATTGCGCATATGCGCTTCCTCTATCTGAGCCCCTGGTTTGATTCTCACCTGCTGGGTGAGCAATCCATTAAGCAGATATGTGTAATACTGCGACTTATATGCATCCAGGTCAGGAAGCAGTCCTAGTTCGACGAGTTTGGCATCTGCTATATAGTAAAGTCCAAACAAGTCTGCTCTAGCCTCCTCTATCGTGCTACCATAGGATTTCAGTGCGCCCGCATCTACTCCAGGAAGGATTTGACCGCTACCATGACCAAGACATTCGTGCAGGTCAGTATGGAGGTCATC
>CAVABU010000022.1:0-17833 GCA_963586965.1 Gemmiger formicilis | reverse complement strand
ACACCGCGCACCTCTTTCTTCTTGAAACGAGGGTCTACGGGACTATGATCTTCAAACCACTGAGCATTGGCACATATCTTCTGTGTGCGCTCAGTAGCCTTCAGGTCCTTGTATTCCACTATGCCTTCCCACGAACCTTTTATGCCAAGTGGGTCGCCATACACCTCTATGAAACCGTTGACAAAGTCCACCCTCGCCTGCTTTTCCTTAAGCCATTCGATGGAGTAACGGTCAAATACGGCTAGGTCACCAGTGGTGTAATAATCTATAAGTAGTTGTATGTACTTGCGTTGCTGGTCATTCTCTGCCACGTCAAGTGCCTTGCCAAGCCAATAGATGATCTTTTCGATATACTCACCATATTTACCCGACAGGCACCAAGTGATTTCCTTCAGTTGTCCGTCAGCCTTGACGAGCGTAGTGTTAAGACCATATGATGGTTTTTCGTCGCCTTTCGTCTGGGCATTGAGATTAGAGTAAAAGGCTTCCGCTTCCTCCTGCGTCACACCTACATAGTAGTTGCATGCAGAGGCTTTCACCTGATCCACGCCTTTGTCAAGGCACACACGTTTCGGTTGCACCGTATCATCAAAGATTACTGGCAACAGTTCATCGATAAGATCCTCGCGAGTCTGTCCTTCAGCAAGAGGCAGAGACAGGATATCAGCATCCTTTACTGCTTGGACGAAAAAGTCTTGAGAGAATGCAGGGATGAATTTCTCCTGACCATAATGATGATGTATGCCTGAGGAAAACCAGACACGCTTCAGATAGGTCGTCAATGCCTTGAAGTCCTCGTCTTCATCACGTTTACCATGGTAAGCAGAGTAGATCGCCTCAAGAGTTTTCCTTATCTTGATGTTATGTCTGCCGAACTGGTCAAACGTGATATCTCTACCCCACAGAGTTGCCTCTGAGAGGTAGTATATCAATTTCTTCTGATTTAGAGAGAGTGATGAGAAATCATTCAGTCTATAACGTAGTATCTGAATGTCAGCAAACTGTTCGTCGGTATATGTAATTTCTTGCATTGGCATCATTTTTGCTTGATGCTACTGCCTGCGTGCTTTTTTGCGGTCTTCTTCTCTTCCACTGGCATGTTCTTCTGACGATATTCACGCGGAGTAATGCCAAGGATGCGGAAGAATGACGCATAGAAGGACTGACGATTAGAGAATCCCACCATGTCGGAGATATCCTCCATGGTGTATTTCGCATAGCGTCGGTCGGCAAGCAAGGTCATAGCCTCTTCCACACGATATTTGTTTATGAAGGAAGTATAATTCATGTGGAACTTAACATTTACCACCGCTGAGATATAGCGAGTGTTAGTATTGAGTTCCTCAGCCAAGATTTGCGCAGAATAGTTCTTCTGCTTATACTTCTTCTCAACAAGAATTTTACCTATAATCTTGTCTTTCAGTTCATCCATCAGCGCAGGATTGACAAGCGTTCGATAATGAGCTTTCTTGGGCTTGATTTCGGTTATATTATACTTACTCATAATTGAAACGTAAATGTAAAAAGTGTCTTATGTTAGTTATAGCCGTGTTTAGTATTACAAAGTTAATAAAATATTTAATTAACCAATATAATAGACGGCAATTTTAAGATTTTTTCTGAATATTTTCTATCCAGGCTGATGACACTGCGTCACTTGGCATCCTCCAGTCACCTCTTGGCGACAAACTTACGCTGCCCACTTTAGGTCCATCGGGCAGGCAAGAACGCTTAAACTGATTGGAGAAGAATCGGCGCAAGAAGGTATTGAGCCACTTGTCTATGGTGGTGGCATCATAGTGTATGCCATTAGAACCATCAAAGGCTCTCTCTGCCATCAGTCTAATCTTTGACGGTGCAAAACCGAATCTGAGGAAATAATACAGGAAGAAGTCATGGAGTTCGTATGGTCCTACGAGATCTTCTGTCTTTTGCTTGATGTTACCGTTTTCATCAAATGGTATCAGTTCGGGAGATATCGGAGTGTCAATGATGTCCATCAGTGTCACCTTGGACGTGTCGTCCACCTCATGTTCTGCTACGTATGCCACGAGATAGCGCACGAGAGTCTTTGGTATGCTCACGTTGACACCATACATGGACATGTGGTCGCCATTGTATGTGCACCATCCCAATGCAAGTTCGGACAGATCGCCCGTACCGATCACCATGCCACCCACTTGATTGCTTATATTCATCAAGAGCATGGTGCGATAGCGTGCCTGTGAATTTTCGTAAGTGACGTCATGCACCGAGGCATCATGACCGAGATCATGGAAATGCTGATTGACAGCTGGCACGATACTTATCTCCCTTTGTGTCACGCCAAGGCTGGTCATGAGTGACACTGCATTGTCGTGAGTACGAGTGGTCGTGCCAAATCCAGGCATGGTGATGCAATGGATGCCTTTGCGGTCAAGCCCCAATTTATCAAAGGTCTTCACGCACACAAGCAATGCCAAAGTGGAGTCAAGTCCTCCGCTGATGCCAAGCACCACATTACTGCAATGCGTGTGTACCAGGCGTTTGGCAAGTCCCATCACCTGGATATTGAGTATCTCCTCGCATGACTCCTTCATATCTGTGGAGGAAGGGATGAATGGATGCGGATTGAAGTTGCGTGTAAGGCGGAATGGCATGTCGGTCTCTTTTAAGTCGAGCATTATAGTCTCGGCATTGCAAGAAAGATCATTTTGCATTCTACCGAACGTAGTGTTTGCTTGTCTTTCTGCGCGGAGTTTCTCCACATCTATCTGCGCTGTGACGAGTTGTTCGTCAAGTGAGAATCGTGCACTATGAGCCAGTTGGGCACCATTCTCATACACGATGCCGTTGCCTCCATAGACCACATCCTGCGTGCTTTCTCCAAATCCTGCCGAACTGTACACATATCCCGCTATGCATCTTGCACTCTGCTGGGATATCAATGACAACAAGTACTGATGCTTGCCGATGAGTTCGTCGGAAGCCGAGAGATTAAACACTATGTCAGCACCAGACACTGCTGCATAACTGCTTGGTGGAATGGGCGACCACAAGTCCTCGCATATTTCGACGGAGAACTTGACGCCCGAAGGCAACTCAAATATGGTGGATGCATGGTCAATCTTCTCCGAAGCAAACCATCTCTTCTCATAAAACTCATTGTAATTGGGCAGATGGGTCTTGTTTACGAAGTGCACCTTCCCATTAGCGAGCACAGCGGCTACATTAAACAAGCGATTGTCCCTGCGCATAGGCGCGCCGACTATCACAACGATGGGCAATGACTGACAATAGTCAGATAGCGATGCAAGCGACTGACTTGCCTTGTCAATGAGAAACTGATTACGGAAAAGGTCCTGGCATGTATATCCCGTAATGCATAGTTCTGGGAAGCATATCACTTCCACGCCTTCACTGACCGCCTTATCGATGAGACACTTTATGCGACTGACATTATAGTCCACGTCAGCAACTTTCACCGAAGGTATCGCAGAGGCAACCTTTATGAATCCGTAATTTCTCATTTCTTTTCCGTTACGTTGATTATCACCTTATCTTATAGTCACTTGCGTAGCACCAAATCCATATTCCTGGAATGAAGCATCCTGATATTGGTAGCGCTTATATCTGTAATTGAGTTCCTTTATTATAGCATTGCGCAGCACGCCTTCGCCTTTACCATGGATAAACACTATCTTCTGGCCTTTCTTCTTGGCATATTCCTCCAATGTGTCATGAAATACTTTCAACTGATATTTCAATATATCGACATTATCCATACCTGCAGTGGTCTCAAGTATCTCATCTGCGTGAAGGTCTATGACCACCACATCAGAGTCATGGCCTTTTGCCTTTGCGTGAGGAGTGGGATTGTCAATGCGTTGCTTAGCATACATCTCCTGCTTGAGCTTTTTAGGGTCAAGGACGATGCTGTCGCTATTTTCATCATTTTCCACGATGGTGAGCATCATGGCTGGTTCCTCGAAGAAATCGTTGCCGGTGAAGCAATGCAGTTTGTAGAACTTCACTGGATCTATCCTAAACTGCACGTCAATGGCAGGTTTGATGGTAAATGGTTTGTTTTTCTTGTATGATACCATCTGCACTGCGATGTGCTCTATGTCATTGAGTTCGTCGCGCGCTATTTCACGGATGAAGGTCTTCGTATTTGGTTCGAGTTCGCCGTCATTCATCAAAGTCCAACTCTTGCCCTCAGCCACAAGCATAGTGTAGCGCAAGTAATAGTTGGAGTCATTGACCAAGTAGCATTCGAAGCCTGTCGTCGTGAAATTCTTCACGTCCATGGGTACGAAAGCCAGGTAAGCGCTGAGTTGATTGCCACCCTTGCGCTCTTCCACTGGCGCTTGGAATGTTATCTCCTTGTCGGCGATATCGACTTCTTCTGGTTCCTCTATATCATCATCACCACTGAGAAGCATGTGCTTGATAGACTCGCCTTCACGTCGCTGCTCCTGTGGTTTTGCGGTATTATTAATCAACTTAGCATTATAGTCATCACTACTGATAACCACCACCTCATTGGCTTGCATCGGTATCTCAAAACCGTCGCTATCTTCAACGAGAACTATATTCTTGCCTTGAAATCCTGTGATCTTACCTTCACCGATCTCATTGAGAAATCTCACTTTATCTCCTATCTTCATAATATTATAATTATGGTATTAACAAACTTGAATCTCCATAACTCAAGAAACGGAATCCGTTGGCAAGGGCATAGTCATAGACCTTGCGCCAATCACCCTTAAGAAATGCGCTCACGAGGAGCAAGAGTGTGCTCTTGGGCTGATGGAAATTGGTAATGAGCATCTTCACTATTTTGTATTCATATCCGGGCGCTATGATAATCTGCGTGCTGGAATGAAGCACGGGCAAGGAATGACGATCAAGATAATCTATCACTTCCTGCAAAGCCTCAATAGGAGTAATGCTTGCCTCAGACTCATATGGTTCCCACTGCTCCACATGGAGTTTTTCCTCAGACAGGTCCTTGCAGTTGTGTATCTTGAGTCCCATGTAGTATAGGCTTTCAAGAGTGCGTACACTCGTTGTGCCCACTGCTATTGCACAGGCTTTGTGCTCGATGAGTTTTGCTATAGTTTCACGCTTGACCGAGATAAATTCGGTGTGCATCTCGTGACCTTCTATCTCTTCGCTCTTCACGGGTTTGAAGGTGCCAGCTCCTACGTGCAAGGTGAGTTCTTGACGCTCTATGCATGCCTCATCTATGGCATGAAGCACCTCCGGTGTGAAATGCAGTCCTGCGGTAGGTGCAGCCACCGAACCCTTAATTTTGGAATATACAGTCTGATATGTAGTCTTGTCCGACTCCTCTGTATCACGATTGAGATATGGCGGTATTGGCAGTTCACCAGCAAGGTCAAGGATTTCCGCCCAACTGATATCGGAATTGTTCCAAGTAAACTTCACCCGATGTGACGTGCCATGCAGTTCACCGCGTTCTGCCGTGAGTGTGAATGTCTGACCTTTATAATCAAAGGTACGGCTAATGGTTCCCTCTTTCCATTTCTTAAGGTTGCCTATCATGCAATACCATTCGCACGACTCATGCGTTTGAAACATGAGTTCATAGTCCGTAGGATTTGCTGGTTCGAGCAGAAACACCTCTATGAGAGCACCCGTGAGTTTACGGAAATGCAGTCTTGCCTGTATCACCCTAGTATTGTTAAATACCATCAGACTTCCCTTTGGAAGGTATGAAGGCAGGTCAGAGAATATTGCAGAAGAGATATTTCCCTTATTGTAAACCAACAGTTTCGAAGAGTCTCTCTTTGTCAACGGAAACTTTGCTATCCTCTCATCGGGCAGAGGATAGTCATAATCTGAGATATGTATATGTTTTGGGGAATTCATTTATAATAGGTTATAAAATTGAACGAAACAGTGCATAAAACAGTGTCAATGCCATGACAATATGCACTACGTAAATGTCTTGATAGGAATATCCGACACTAGTATACTGGTCGGAGATGTAGTTGGCTTTCACCATGGTGCGCTTTCTTACCTGATAATACAAACTATAGGATATGATAGCCACGATGCATCCCCACAATAAGCCGACCAAGACGTCGCTCGGATAGTGCACGCCAAGATAAATGCGCGTGTAGCAATTGAGCAATGACCACAATATGAGTGTGACACTCAGCATACGACTCTTGACGACCATGCAGAAGAATAATGCTATCGACATGGTGTTGGCAGCATGGGCAGAGAAGAAACCATAAAATCCTCCACGATAGCCTTCAACCACATTGATGGTATAGCGGAGCATGGGATCTTGAGTCGGACGGAAGCGCATGAAATGTGGTTTTACCAACATGTCGATGACACTGTCAGAGAGTGCGAAAGTAAACAAGGCAAATCCTATGACAAGTGCCATCTGCTTCACCGTCTCATTGTTTCTTATGACAAGGAAGATGAGTGCTATATAAAAAGGCACCCACGTCATAGCATTGGTTAGCACGAGGACAAGCCTGTCCCAAAAGAGAGACCCTGACCCCTGCAACACATGCATTATCGGCAAATCAAATGAATATGTCAGACTTGTGAAATCCATCGTCAATGCTTAAATTTCTTCCACATCATCAGTATGTAGCCATCCCTCTCTACCGTCAGTGAGCTTCACACCAAGCCAACCCTTCATCGAGCGGTCAGTGATGTCCACTCTCGTACCTTCATGGAGCACCATGCTGTTGGCAGAACTTGCCGACGGAGTATTCTTAACGTTTACTGCAGTGGCGATGATGACGGCACCATCATGATTTTGCGATAGCGACTTCTGTTGCCATGCAAGAAATGTAGATGCAAGGAAGACTACCATGCACAATGCTCCCGAATAGAATGCCATTCTGACAACGATGGCATTTGATCCGAAAAGATAGAGCGAAAGCAACAACAATGCGATGATGAAGAATACTATGGACACGATGGCCCATGTATTGCTATCAGTGATATTGACAAGCGACTTATACCATGTAACGAAGAACATCTCCGTCTGTGGTGTTATCTTGTCGGCAGTCTTGCTTCTCGCAAATTGCAGATTGAATCGTATGTCATCATCACCTGGTGCAAGTTTCAATGCACGCTCATAAGCCAATATGGACTGCGTGATGTTGCCAGTGCGGAAGTATGCATTTCCTAAGTTATAGTACAAGTCAGCGGATACTCCTTGCTTGAGTATTTCATTATACATTTGTATAGCCGACTGATAATTTTCCTTAGCATATTCTGCGTCAGCCATCTGCTTGGTGACGTTTGCATTCGCAGACAGGGTCACCATCATGAGCATGATGATCATGAGCATGGTCTTTGGCGCAGTCTTATTCTTTTTAGAATTCAACATCTCGTCTATTTCCGTTATTGCCTTCACAGCCTTGTCATACACGATATCCATCTTACCCTTCGGATCACCTGGGGCAAAGCGCGCATATTCGCACTCGTCGATGGCTTCTATGAAAGCATTTGTCGTAGCCTCATCAATATTGTGCGCGGTGAGTTTCTCGGCTATATTATCCTTTGACAGATTCTCCACAGGTATGTTGAGTTTGTCTCCTACATATCCCCAAAGTGCTCTGAGCACCTCGTCATAGAAATCATTCTGCTTGCCTTTCTTCATCAGAGCAGCAGCCTGGCGCAGACGTTTTGTAGCCACTTTGTTGGCTTTTCTGCCCTTTCTTCTCACTATGTTGGCATTGTCGATGGCACGCTTGCGGAAGATGAAGACAAGTATAGCGAATATTAGCAATGGCAGAATCAACCATGCCAAATAACTTGCGCTACCGAAGAAGCAGTCATCCTTGGCACTGAGAGAGTCATCGCCAGTCTTCAAGTCATGGATATCATTATCCTTTAATGACGAGAAGTCCGCCACCTTACTCTTGCCGTCACCCTTCATCACATTGAGGGCTATTGGCGCAGTCTTCAACGTCTTGTAGTCATTGGACTTGGTGTCATAATAGACGAATTCTACAGGCGGGATAGTGTATGTGCCCTGATTTCTTGGCACCACAAGATATTCATACACCATGCAGCCCTCCACTCCATTTTGTGTAAGTTTGGTCTTGTCGGTTATCTTCGGGTCATACTTATCGAAATCCTTGGGCAGGGTTAGCACTGGTTGCTTGAGAAGTTTGAGATTTCCCACACCCGCTATTGTCACCTTCACATTTACTGGTTCGCCAGCCTTCACGGTGGTGTTGTCAGCCGAAGCAGATATGCTGAACGTACCTACGCCTCCAGAGAATCCTGCAGGGCGCTTAGGCAATGGATTCACTTGAATAGTAACTGATGGAGCCACCACATTGCGTTTCACCTCAGTGTAAGCCGAACCGCCATTGAAGAACGCTTCAAATGGATCTACGTTTCTATTTCTTTGTATGACAATTCCCTTGAATGTGATGCTTGGTATCTGCAGTTTGCCAGTCATCTGCGGATACATCACATACTGGCTCCAAGTCACGGTCTTATATGCTTTGCCGTTGATATTCTCTACTGAAAAACTCTTCTGGCGAGGCAACGGTATCTCTTGCGTGTGAAAACCTGTGAGGTCAGGCATCTTACCCTCAAGTTGGGTAAGGTCCACCTGAGTATACACTTTGTATGTCAGCAATATAGGTTCCTGCTCATACACAGTCTTCTTGTTGGCACTGACACGTATGAAGAGGTCATTTCCCGAGATGGCACTACCCGCCGTACGCATGCCGTCGTCATCCGAACCATGCATTCTCGGCGCTCCCTGACGTCCTGACTGTGGTGCACTACCCGAGACGGTGATCTTCACTGCACTTGACGTAACAGATTTGCCATTGACAACGGCTCTTGCTGCAGGGATGGTGTAAGTGCCATTCTTTGCAGCATATAGAGTATATGTGTAAGTTATTGACGACGAACTGGTGGTATGTCCATTGATCATCTGAAAACTTGATGATCTCGACGTGTAAGGTCCCGTGATAACCTCAAGACCATCGGGCACATTTCCAGCGCGGAAGTTCTCCACGTCTTGAGTGGCTATCACATATGACAGGCGGAAATTCTCTCCACATGACACGTGCGATGGCACTTGTACGGATATATTCTGAGCCAACAAACAGTATTGCTGGCATATGACACATACTAATACAAACAATAATCTTTTCATTTCACACCACGATGGATTAATTACGACAGACAATCACATTACCAGTTTTTCTGCAACCTGCGTTTCTGAGGCATTGCTTGCTGCTTTTTCATCTTCTGCTGAGTATTCTTCTCTTCCTGCAGAGCAGCCTGGAGCAACTGTTCGGCATTATCTTTGCTCATCTGTTCCTTAGGTTGGTTTTGCTTCTGCTTATCTTTATCCTTATCTTGATTGTTCTTGTCCTGCTGGTTTTGCTGGTTTTTCTTGTCTTGCTTATCTTTATCCTTATTGTCTTTCTGCTTGTCCTTGTTTTGTTTGTCGTTCTTCTGCTGGTTTTTCAGTTGGCGCTGACACAATGCGAGGTTATAGCGGGTCTCATCATCATTAGGATTGTTTCTCAGACTCTCCTTGTAAGCCTCTATAGCCTCCTGAAACATCTGGTGCCCCTGACATATGACACCTATGTTATGGTATACCATAGCCTTACGGCTCTTGCTTTTCTCTATTTTGCCCGCATTCTCGAGGTTCACTATAGCCAGCGAGTCCTTCTGTTGCTGCATGAGAGCACAGCCAAGATTATAGTAAGCCTGGGCATTCTTGCCGTTTTTGTCTACAGCCTTACGGTAGTCAGTTTCCGCCTTATCAAATTTCTGTTGACGATAGAGCCTATTACCACTGCGGATATGCTGACGGTCAGTCTGAGCATTCATGGTGGCGCATATGACCGAGAGTATACATATTAATATAGTTCTTGTCATTTCTTCTTTCCTTTCCTTCTGAATACACGTACGTTTGCCAGTAGCGGGTTCTTCCTGTCGAGGATACATATTTCTGCTATAAGCAACAACAGCAACACGATGACAACAGCCTGAAACTGTTCGTCATACTCGCTATATATCACGCTTTGTGTCTTCCCGCTTTGGAGTTTCGACAGTTGGTCGTTGAGTATCTCCTGTGCCTCGCTTGTGTTGTCCACATGTATGTATTTGCCTTTTCCTGCTTGGGCTATCTGCTGACACATCTCCTCATTGAGCGCACTCATCACTGTGTTACCTGCATTATCCTTCATGTAGCCTCCCTCACCGTCAGGTATGGGAGCACCCTTTGTGTCACCTATACCGAGGATGAATACATTCATGCCCTTGTCATGCGCAGCCTTGGCGGCTTCTACGGCGCCACCCTCATGATCTTCACCATCGGTGATAACGACTACAGCCTTGCCTACATTGGATTTTGTGAATGAGTTCATCGCCAGGTTTAGCGCATGTGCGATGTCAGTGCCTTGAGATGCTATGAGTGAGGGGTCAATATTCTGCAGAAACATCTTTGCCGACACGTAGTCACTGGTGATAGGCAACTGCACGAAAGCATCGCCCGCAAAGACTATTAGACCTATCTTATCATTGGAGAATTTATCGATAAGATTCTCCACCATAAGTTTGCTTTTCTGCAGTCGTGAAGGCACCACATCCTCAGCCTTCATCGAGTTGCTTATGTCCATGGCGATGATGATTTCGATGCCTTCGCGCTTCTCGTGTGAAATCTTACTACCCATCTGCGGGCGAGCGATGATGACCACTACCAAAGCGATGGCGGCGAGCATCATCCAGAATTTCACCGTCGGACGATATTTAGACACCTCAGGCATCATCTGCCTAAGGAGTGACTTATCTCCCAATCGCTTATACCTACGCTTTTGGCGCTGCCAATAGATTAGGTTAAGCAGAGCCAATATGGGAATTATGGCAAGTAGCCACAATGATGAAGGATTATCAAATCTCAGCATTACGGTATTCTCCTCAATATTGATATTCTCAACAATACTTCAAGCAACAGTGTCAGCAATGCTCCCCACGCGAATGGCATATAAGCCTCATATCGCTTAGAGAATTTCTTCACTGTCAACTTGGTCTTTTCCAGTTTGTCTATGTCGGAATATATCTTTTTTAGTTCCTTATTGTTAGTGGCGCGATAGTAGTTGCCATCGGTCATGGCTGCTATATCCTCAAGAGTCTTGGTGTCAACCTCTGCAGGGCGATATATATACTGCACGCCACCTGCCACCTGCATAGGATAAGGTGCCACATTATTAGAACCCACACCGACGGTATACACTCTTATGCCAAGACTTTTGGCTATCTGCGCTGCAGTCATCGGAGAGATGTCACCGCAGTTGTTGGCACCATCGGTAAGGAGTATCACCACCTTGCTCTTTGCCTTAGAGTCCTTGAGTCTGAGCACAGCATTGGACAGTCCCATACCCACGGCAGTACCATCATTGATAAGACCTTTCATCACCAAGTCTGTGCGCACCTCGTGGAGCAGATTTTGCAGTGATGCATGGTCAGTCGTCATAGGACACTGCGTGAAAGCCTCTCCAGCGAATATCGTAAGACCGATATTGTCATCAGGTCTTCCTGAGATAAACTCTGCCGCCACATTCTTTGCTGCCTCCATACGGTTTGGCTTGAGGTCTTCGGCAAGCATTGATGCCGAGATATCCATAGCCAGCATGATGTCGATGCCCTCCACCGAGCGGTTGTCCCAAGCATTGTGCGTCTGAGGACGTGCCAATATGATGACGGCAAGAATGAAGGTGAGACATCTCAGCACCATCGGGGCATGCACGATGCGCACTCTCCAACTCTTAGGAGCGTCCACATATGCCGTCGTGTCGCTGACGCGCATTGTCGGTTCGTTACGCTTGCGGTAAAGGAAATACCACAACACGTACGGCACGAGCAATATCAGCAGTATGAAATATTCTTTGTTAGCAAATTCCATTTGTCCTTTTCTCTTTACAACTTACAATAGTATCATTGTGTTATAGATGACGAAGCAGAACACGAACACCACTATGATGGTAATCACAGCCAAGAGAATCTTTATCAGTTTGCGACTTTCCTGTATGCGCTTATCATTGGCACTGAGTTTTGGCACTATGCGCTCTTCCGTTTCCTTATCCTGAGTCTTGGTCTGGTCGATGAAGTTGACTGCATTCACGAGGTTGAGGTCATTCTCATTGATGAGAGTGGAGTGCTTAGCAAACTTCACCAAGTCGGCAGTATTGAAGAGTTCTCTCAGTTCGCTAATCATAGTTGGATCACCACAATCCTTCAGACGAGAGATTATCTCCATACTCGTCATTTCCATGGCAGAGAATCCGAAGCGTTCCTCGATATACTTTCTAAGGGTATCGGTCAACTGTGTGTAATACTCCTTCTGGTTTTCGGAGTTGTATGCCCTATTCTGTTTTATCTTGTCTATAGCCGTCAGAGCCTTCTGATGTGCTGGTATGTGACGCACTATCATGATGCGACTGATGATAGGCTTGTTTTGCTTGTAGCGCAGATAGAGATACACGCCTATGGCAATGAAAAGAATGAGCATGCAACTCATCCAAAACAGCGGGCTCCACTCTGACCACTCGAAAGGATTATCTTGCACATCCTTAGGAGGGAAGAACTGATTGAGATGCAGTGTATCCACATCCATTGTTATCACCTTGAGTGCCAATGGATTTGTCTTATATGCCTTTCCTCCCACTTTAATAGTTTGGGCAGGTATCATATATGCATTCTCATCAAAACTTGTGAGCAAGATCTTCCTGGTGATTTTCTTACCATTGTCCACATCAGTGGTATCGTCCTTTGCCACATCGACAATCTCCACACCTGGAGTTATCAGTTGACGTGGCTGCATGGCAGGCATCTGCACGACTTTGCCTTCAGGAGAGATGACTGTGATGGTCATGCCCACCTGTTGGCCTATCATTATTGCCACAGAGTCAATCCTTGCTTCCACCGACACATTTTGAGCGTATGTCGAGCAGAATGCGCAGAGTAATGTTATTATCGCACAAATCTTTCTCATCGCATCTTGAATAACTGCATCATGGCCTTCACATAGTCGCCATTGGTGGCTATGCTTGTCCAGTCTACATTGCTTTTAGCGAAATCGTTTTTCAGTTGTTGCTGCCTCTCATACCACATCTTGGCATGCTGCATACGGAGTTTCTTTGACGAGGTGTCTATTATCATCTCGCGTCCAGTCTCGGCATCCTCCACCTTGAGCAGTCCCACGTCAGGCAGTTCCTTAGCCAGAGGGTCATAGATTTGTATGGCCATCAAGTCATGCTTCTGTCCTGCTATCTGCAGTTGTTTCTCAAAGGACTGCTTATTATAGAAATCACTGAGCATAAATACCGTACTGCGTCGCTTGAGCACTTTTGTCATAAACTCCACTGCCATGGTGATATCCGTGCGCTTGCTCTCTGGTTGGAAATCAAGCATTTCTCTTATTATGTAAAGGATATGCTTGCGACCCTTTTTCGCGGGGATGTATTTTTCTATGCGGTCAGAGAAGAAGATGACACCGATCTTGTCATTATTTTGCATGGCAGAGAATGCTATGGTGGCGGCAATCTCAGCCGACATATTGCGTTTCAGTTGGCCACGGCTACCGAAGTCAAGCGAACCTGATACGTCAATCATCAACATGACTGTCAACTCACGTTCCTCCTCAAACACCTTGACATAGGGTTTATGAAAACGTGCTGTGACATTCCAGTCAATGTCGCGGATATCATCACCAAACTGATATTCCCTCACCTCGCTAAATGCCATACCACGACCTTTGAATGCCGAGTGGTATTCACCTGCGAAGATATTCTGACTCAGTCCGCGAGTCTTTATCTCTATCTTCCTGACTTTCTTTAAGAGTTCTGAAGTATCCATTTCTCTTCAATGGGTGTCCGCATCAGGGCACTTCCACATTGTTGATTATCTTGCTTACTATCTCCTCGCTCGTCACATTGCTTGCCTCTGCCTCGTAGGAAAGTCCGATGCGGTGACGCAATACGTCATGAGCCACGGCACGCACATCCTCAGGCACCACATAGCCACGCTGCTTGATGAAGGCATATGCGCGTGCAGCCTTGGCAAGATTTATGGAAGCACGAGGCGAACCACCAAAGGTAATCATATCTTTTAGTTCGGCAAGGCCATAGTTTTCTGGATATCTTGTAGCAAACACGATATCAGCGATATACTGCTCTATCTTCTCGTCAATATACACATTGTTGACCACCTTGCGGGCTTTCATGATATCCTCAGTGGTGCACACAGGAGTCACTGTCGGCATCTCACCTGCGAGGTTCTCACGGATGATGAGTTTTTCCTCTTCTATGGTAGGATAACTGATGATCACCTTCAGCATGAAACGGTCTACCTGTGCTTCAGGCAACTGATATGTACCCTCCTGCTCTATCGGGTTTTGAGTTGCCATCACGAGGAATGGTTCTGGCAAGTGGAATGTCTTCTCTCCGATGGTCACTTGATGCTCCTGCATGGCCTCGAGCAATGCACTCTGCACCTTTGCTGGAGCACGGTTGATTTCGTCTGCCAATACCAAGTTAGCAAACACTGGTCCTTGCTTCACCTGGAAGCGCTCGTCCTTCTGACTATATATCATCGTACCGATGACATCTGCTGGCAAGAGGTCAGGAGTAAACTGTATGCGTGAGAAATCACTTGATATCAGTTTAGAGAGAGTCTTTATCGCGAGTGTCTTAGCGAGTCCTGGCACACCTTCGAGGAGGATGTGGCCATCGCTAAGCAATGATATCAAAAGTGAGTCTACGAGATGTTTCTGTCCGACAATCACCTTGTCCATACCAGAGGACAAAGCGCTGATAAATCCACTCTGCTGACGGATGAGTGCATTCAATTCCTGGATGTCGATTGATTCTGCCATAATATTTTATCGTTACTATTTTGTCATTCTTACGATATAGGTTCTGTCCTAAATCACTACAAAATTATAACAAAATATCGTAGCATATGCAATAGCGCTGTCTAATAAACATTAAATTAAATGCTCTTTTCTAATATTTAAGAAAGTTTTAAAAAAATGTGGCATACCTACTATTTCTCGGTATACCACATTATGTAAAATTAGAGATTATGTCTGCACGAGGCAAGACATAAGCCTCATTATTTCGTTTCTATCTCCTCCTTCATGTCTATGAACTGCTTCTTGTTGTCATAGAATTCATACTGGAGGTAGGCTAATTTCTGCGATGGCACGATGTTGAATCCGAATCCATATTTCATCTGCCATTTGCGTTTCAGTGACCACACACCTTGGTTGATGTAGGCTGCCACGTAAGGGTGCACATACAAAGTAAACTTTCTGATGCCAATCTTCAATACTAATTGACTAATCTTACTTTCAAGTTGGTCGGTAAACAGTAGGCTTGGCATTATCTTTCCCCTGCCAAAGCATGTGGGGCAAGTCTCTTCCACATTGACATTACTTGCTGGACGCACTCGCTGGCGGGTAATCTGCATCAGTCCAAACTTGCTTAGTGGCAGTATGTTGTGACGTGCGCGGTCATTTTGCATGTTCTTGCACATACGCTCGTAGAGGAGTTGGCGGTCTTCGGCAAGATTCATGTCGATGAAGTCAACGACAATGATTCCTCCCATATCACGCAGACGCAACTGGCGTGCTAACTCATCTGCGGCACCGAGATTGACCTCTAGTGCATTCTGCTCCTGTCCATTCTCAGCCTTGGTGCGATTACCGCTATTCACGTCGACTACATGAAGAGCTTCTGTCTGTTCAATAACAAGATAAGCGCCGTGCTTGTAGTTTACTGTCTTTCCGAAACTTGACTTTATCTGTCTTGTGACGTCGTAATTGTCGAATATAGGCACCTTACCCTCATAGAGTTTCACGATGTCAACCTTGTCAGGTGCTATAAACGAGATGTAGTCCTTTATTTCGTTGAGGACACCTTCATCATTCACATAGATGTTCTTGAAGCTGGGATTAAAGATATCCCTGATAAGTGCTATCGCCCTACTCTGCTCTTCATATACGAGTTGTGGTCTTGTCTGGGTCTTCTGCACCTTTGTCAGAGCCTGTTCCCATCGCTGGTAGAGAGCCTTTAGTTCTGTGTCCAGTTCAGCCACACGCTTACCTTCAGCCACTGTGCGCACGATGACGCCACAGTTGTGAGGTTTGATGCTGTGGATTAATTGTTTCAGTCTGGCACGCTCTTCACCACTTTTGATTTTGCTTGACACCGACACCTTGTCGCCAAATGGCATAAGGACAAGGTATCTGCCTGCAAATGAGAGTTCGCTGGTGAGTCGTGGTCCCTTGGTATTGATAGGTTCCTTGACGATTTGCACCAGCACCTCTTGGTCTTTTGCCAGAGTATTCTGCACACTTCCGTCCTTCTTGAGGTCAGGAAGTCTGTTAGCCTTACTGAATGGGTAGAGCTTCTTGCGGTCACTCTGTACCTGCTTCAAGTATTTCGCATAGGAGTCAAACTGGCTCCCTAAATCTAAATAATGAAGAAAAGCCTCACGATCACAACCGACGTCAACAAATGAGGCATTGAGCCCAGGCATCAGTTTTTTTACTTTTGCAATGTAGATGTTGCCTACCGAGAAAGACGCCGCACGCGGTTCGGTCTGATATTCCACCAGTCTCTTGTCTTCGAGAAGGGCGATGGAAATGTCTTTCGGCTGAACATCAATTACAATTTCACTTGTCATTTCGTATTCCTTTTCATTCAATGTGTTAAGTTATAGTAAGGGGCATGCCAAGATGTTCATGACAAACATGTTGACATACCCCTTCGTCAGAACGACATTTTCAGACTTTACTGAGCCTTATTTGCTCTTGTGTCTGTTCTTGCGAAGTCTCTTCTTACGCTTATGAGTAGCCATCTTGTGGCCCTTTTTCTTCTTACCGTTTGGCATACTTGTTAGTTTTAAATTAATATATTAATGTTAACGTCTTTACTTTGACATAGCCTCTACAAACTCGTTGGCTGGCTTGAAGTGAGGGATATCGTGTGCTGGTATATCTATTGTGGTGTTCTTGGTGATGTTACGACCAGTCTTTGCTGCACGGTGCTTGATATTGAAGCTACCGAAACCACGGAGGTATACGTTCTCGTGGTTGTTTACAAGACTATCCTTTACATTTACCATAAAACTTTCCACTACAACAGACACCTGTGACTTGTCAAGTCCTGTCTGCGATGCAATCTTGGCAATCAATTCTGCTTTAGTCATTTCTAATTATATTTCTGTTTATGTATCTATTCTTATAAGGGCTGTCCACACCTTTTATCGCATCCGCTTGTGTCTCATGCGAAAAGCAGATGCAAAGTTAAAGATTTTAAGCGGGATATAAAAATTTATTCGCGCCTTTTTTGAATATTATTACTATAAAAGAAGAACTTAAGCAAGATTTCATAGTAGCTAGAGCATACTCGTTGCTACCTATCACAGGCGTGAGCCATAGGAGGTACGGCGTCACCGCCGTACCACACTCTTGGCAAATGATAGTAATCCATAGTAGACGAAGCGTCCTCGCTTTGCCCAATAGTAGTTGCAACGTCCTCGTTGCAACCTCTCCATTAATAATTTTCTATTCTTGCATGGTTGCAGCGGGGACGCTGCAACTACTATAATAATGTGGTACGGCGGGGACGCTGCAACTACTATACGGCAAAGCGAGAGCGTTTGCCTACTATAAATACCAACAAAAAAAATAGGCTGAGCACCAAGTTGTAGTGTCCAGCCTATAATTGTTATGGATAAAACTATCTTTTTTACAGTGGCTTATACTCCACGAAGGCTTCCATAGCCTCGTAGCAAGCCAGACCAAGGC
>CAVABU010000021.1:17748-24830 GCA_963586965.1 Gemmiger formicilis | reverse complement strand
ATGGTCACGTCAAAGGAGTATTTCCAGCGACAGTTTAATGAAGAGGGTTTTTCAGAAAACAACCATATCGGTTCGGTGCGCGACTATTTCTCCGACCAAAGTTATGGCAAGCTCAATATAGATTTTGACATCGTAGGACCTGTCACCGTCTCTCAGAAATATTCCTATTATGGGCAAAATAGCAATGGCGCAGACAAATATCCCTGCACCATGGTGGCTGAGGCATGCAAACTTGTGGACTCACAGGTGGATTTCTCCCAGTATGACTGGGATGGCGATGGAGAAGTAGATCAGGTGTATTTGCTCTATGCAGGTTATGGGGAGAGCGCTGGAGCACCAGCCAACACCATATGGCCTCACGAGTGGCAACTGAGTAGTGGCGCATATTATGGCGATGGCAGTGGTGCGCTCACTCTCGATGGAGTGAAGATTAATACATATGCAGTGTCGAGTGAACTTGCAGATACAGAGGGTGATACCCCTGACGGTATAGGTGCGGCATGCCATGAGTTTTCGCATTGTCTCGGTTTTCCTGATTTCTATGACACAGGTACGGTAGGCAAAAGTTGGGGTATGCAGTTTTGGGACTTGTTGGACTATGGTTCATATAATGGTCCTAACGTTTACGGAGAAGTGCCATGTGGCTATACCTCCTATGAGCGCATGATAGCCGGATGGCTTGACCCTACGGAGTTGACCCCAGGCATGACAGTAGAGTCACAGCAGTCACTTGCGGATACGCCTGAAGCATACATCTTATATAATGACAGCAATCCTAATGAATACTATCTGCTGGAAAACCGTCAGGCTTCCAGATGGTTTAGTTATGTGGGCGATTATGCTGCACCAAGCGGACTACTCGTCGTGCATGTGGACTATGATAAAAATGCATGGTACTATAATACTGTGAATGTGGATAACACTCATCAGCGAATGGCTGTCATTCAAGCAAATAATAAGTTGGGCACATGGAATTCGCTTTATAATAAGTACATCACCACGGCATCAGAATACAATGGTCACGTATATCCCTACAATACCAATGACTCGCTGACCAATAATTCGATGCCTGCCGCAACACTTTATAATGCTAATACGGATGGGTCATACTATATGAATAAGGGTATATACGATATCACCCGAAACTCAGATGGTACGATAAGTTATACATGCCAGGAGAGTACTTTGTCAGGTGGCGACTCTGGCGACGGTGACAATGTCTTCTATGAGTCATTTGACAAGTGCAGTGGCACTGGAGGCAACGATAATAAGTGGAGCGGAAATATTGGTTCGGCGGCATTCAAAGCCGACAACGACGGATGGGAGGCTATCAAGAAGTATGGCGCAAATAAATGTGCTAAATTCGGCAACTCAAGTAATAGAGGTATCGCCACATCTCCATCTTTCAACTTGTATGGTGATGCCACACTGTCATTCCTCGCAGGATCATTTGCCAATGACGGAGAGACGCTTGCAGTCTATGTGAACGATACAAAACTCGACACCTATGACATACCTAACAGCAAGTGGACCACTATCACTGCCGATATCACAGGCACGGGCAAGACTACTATTAGATTTGAGGCTTTGAATAGATTCTTCCTCGATGAAGTGAAGGTGACGAAGAAACAGACTGATGGTATAAAGGAAATAAAAACAAACACAATAACTAATGGACATGTATATAGCATAACGGGACAGGACATGGGTACGGATCCTGATGCCATCCCTGCAGGTATATACATATATAACGGAAAGAAATATTTTAAGAAATGAGATTAGGCATTCTGATATTGCTCGTGGCATTCTCCTCTGCTACCATGTGTGCGCAGAAGGATGCGAAGGCAAATGACAGAAAGACTGTGGCTAAGGCGATATCTACTGCCAAGGCTAACATCAAGAAAGGCACGGCGCTTGCCGAGGCAGAGGCTTCTATGCGCGATTTGCTCAAGGACTCAGACAATCTGGACAATGAGAAGATATGGCTGACGCTCTTTGATGCAGTGAAGAAACAGTATGAACAACTCAATGAGAAACTCTATCTGAAGCAGCAGTCGGACACGGCAAAGTTTTTCACTCACACTCTCCATATGTTTGATGTCTTGGAGAGTCTAGACTCGGTGAATTCTGTCCAGGACAAGAGTGGTAAGTCAGTACCTTCTTATAGAAAGAAGTATTCCACCTTTCTTGCACCTTACCGTGCCAACCTCTACAGTGCCGGTGGCTACTATGTGCAGAAACAGGACTATGGCAATGCTTACCTCTACTTCAAATCCTACATAGACTGTGCACGCCAGCCGATGTTTGAGGAGTATGACTATACCAATACCGACGAATTGATGCCCGAGGCTGCTTACTGGGCATTGTTCTGCGGATATAAGTTGGGTAATACAAAGATCATCGACGAGAATACTGCGTTGGCATCCAAAAACGATAAGAGGGATGTCTTCCTACAGCAATATCTGGCTGAGGCTTGCCTGATGAAGAAAGACACTGCCGGCTATCGTGACATATTGGAAAAGGCATTTGATAAGTATCCTGGCAATCCTTATTTCTTCCCACACTTGGCAGTATATTATGCCAACATGGGTATGGATGACAAGGTGCTGGAGATATCGCAACGCATGCTCAGTCTCAATTCCGACAATGTCCCAGCGCTGATAGCGAGGAGTTCGGCATTGCTCAATAAGGAGAGATATGACGAGTGCCTCACCCTGTGCGACAAGGCCATAGCCTTAGACTCCACACAGTCAGTGGCTTATCTCAATGCAGGCCTTGCCTACTACAATCAGTCGGTGCCACTGTCAAGCAAGAAGCGACAGACGAAAACAGAAAAAGCGAAGATAATAGATCTATACAAACGGGCTTTGCCATATCTTGCCAAATATCGTCAGATGCAACCTGATGACAAGGCTATGTGGCTGTCACCTTTATATAATATATACCTAAATCTCAATATGGGTGACGAGTTCGAGGAGATAGACAGAATAATAAATCAATAATTGTTTTTGATATGAAGAAGTACAATTTCAATGCTGGTCCCTCCATACTACCAAGAGAGGTGATCGAGAAAACGGCACAGGCATGCCTTGATTTCAATGGTTCAGGTCTTTCACTTATGGAGATATCCCATCGATCCAAGGACTTCCAGGCCGTGCACGATGAGGCAGTAGCCTTGTTTAAGGACGTCCTTGACATTCCCGAAGGTTATTCGGTCTTGTTCCTCGGAGGCGGAGCCAGTCTTGAATTTTGTATGATCCCATATAACTATCTCGAGAAGAAGGCTGCCTATCTCAACACTGGCGTGTGGGCAACAAAGGCTGAAAAGGAAGCCAAGGCTTTCGGTGAGGTGGTGGAAGTGGCTTCGTCTGCAGACAAAAACTTCACCTATGTACCAAAAGATTTCGTGATTCCTACAGATGCTGACTATCTGCACATCACAACTAATAATACTATCTACGGCACCGAATTGCGTAAAGACCTAGACTCTCCGATACCTCTTATCGCCGATATGTCGTCCGACATTCTCTCACGTCCAGTAGATGTCAGCAAGTATGCCATGATCTATGGCGGTGCGCAGAAAAACCTGTCTATGGCAGGTGTCACCTTCGTCATCGTCAAGGAAGACTCGCTGGGTAAGGTGTCACGCCACATACCGACAATGCTTGACTATCGCACTCATGTGAAGAAGGGTTCTATGTTTAACACTCCTCCTGTGGTGCCTATCTACACCGCCATGCAAAATCTTCGTTACATCAAGGAGCATGGTGGCGTGAAAGCTATGCAGGCACTGGCCGAACAGCGTTCTAACATCGTTTACGACGAGATTGACCGCAACAAACTCTTCGTCGGTACTGCTGAGGAGGATAGTCGCTCAAGGATGAACCTCACCTTCGTGCTAAAACCAGAATATGCCGACCTGCAGGACGAGTTCCTCGCCTTCGCACAAAGCAAGGGTATGGTGGGAGTAAAGGGTCACCGCGACGTAGGCGGTTTCCGTGCTTCTTGCTATAATGCCATGTCTATCGAGGGATGCGAAGCACTCGTGGCTTGCATGAAGGAATTTGAGTCTAACCACTAAAAGAAAACATCTATGAAAGTACTTATAGCAACAGAAAAACCTTTCGCGGCTGCAGCCGTGGAAGGTATCCGCAAGGAAATAGAGGGCGCAGGACACCAACTCGCCCTGCTCGAGAAATATACAGACAAGCAGCAGTTGCTTGATGCAGTAAAGGATGCCGATGCCATGATAATCCGTTCTGACAAAGCTGACGCAGAAGTGCTCGACGCTGCTAAGAATCTCAAGATAATCGTGCGCGCTGGTGCAGGATATGACAACATAGACCTCGCGGCCGCTACATCACACGGCATCGTGGCTGAGAATACTCCAGGACAGAATGCCAACGCAGTGGCAGAACTCGTGTTTGGTCTGCTCGTATATGCCGTGCGCAACTTCTATAATGGTAAGGCTGGTACCGAACTCAAAGGTAAGAAACTCGGCATCTTGGCTTTCGGTAATGTAGGTCGCAATGTGGCTCGCATAGCCAAGGGCTTTGGCATGGACATCATGGCTTATGATGCATTCTGCCCAGCAGATGTCATCGAGGCTGCGGGCGTGAAGGCGGCAAAGAGCCAGGAAGCTCTCTTCGAAGAGTGCGACATCGTGTCGCTGCATATCCCTGCCACACCTGAGACAAAGCAGAGTATCAATCATGACCTCTGTGGCAAGATGAAGAAGGGTGCCATACTTATCAATACTGCTCGCAAGGAGGTCATCGATGAGGCAGGCTTGCTCGCACTCATGGCAGAGCGTCCTGACCTGAAGTACATCACTGACATCATGCCTGATGCGGATGCTCAGTTTAAGGCTTTTGAGGGTCGCTATTTCTCCACACCTAAGAAGATGGGTGCGCAGACAGCAGAGGCAAATACCAATGCCGGCATAGCTGCCGCTAAGCAGATAAACGCATTCTTCGCTTCAGGCGACACCAAGTTTAAGGTTAACAAATAGTCTTTATGGCAAGAATAAAACCATTCAAGGGCATTCGCCCGCCACGCGAACTGGTGGAGCAGGTGGAGTCGCGTCCATATGATGTGCTAGATTCTGACGAAGCCCGCGCTGAATGCGAGGGTAATGAGAAGTCGCTCTATCACATCATCAAACCGGAGATAGACTTCCCCGTAGGCACGAGCGAGTATGATCCGCGTGTATATGAAAAGGCACGCGAGAACTTCCTCGCTTTCCAGCAGAAGGGATGGCTTGTGCAAGATGACAAGGAGCAGTATTACATCTACGCCCAGACGATGAATGGCAAGACGCAGTATGGACTCGTTGTCGGCGCATATTCGGGAGACTACACCAGTGGCGTGATAAAGAAGCACGAACTCACTCGCCGTGACAAGGAGGAGGACCGCATGAAGCATGTGCGCATCAATAATGCAAACATCGAACCGGTGTTCTTTGCCTATCCCGACAATGACGTGCTCGATGCCCTCATACGCAAGTATGCTACCACCACTCCAGTATATGACTTCATCGCTCCTGTTGACGGATTCGGACATAAGTTTTGGGTTGTAAGCGACGACGCAGACATAGAGACCATCACCAGCGAGTTTGCTAAGATGCCATCGCTCTATATTGCTGATGGCCATCACCGCAGTGCTGCTGCTGCTCTTGTGGGAGCAGAGCGTGCCAAGCAGAATCCTCATCACACAGGAGATGAAGAATACAATTTCTTCATGGCAGTGTGCTTCCAGGCAAGCCAGTTGACAGTACTTGACTACAATCGTGTGCTCAAGGACCTCAATGGATTGTCATCTGAAGAGTTTATCGCTCGTCTGCGTGATAACTTTGATATGGAGAAGATGGGTAGCGAAATATATAAGCCAACGCAATTGCATGAGTTCTCACTCTACCTCGATGGAGAGTGGTGGCGACTCAATGCCAAACCTGGCACATATGATGACACTGACCCTATCGGTGTGCTCGATGTAGACATTTCTTCACGTCTGATACTGCAAGACATACTGCAACTCGGCGACCTTCGCACATCACAGCGCATAGACTTCGTGGGAGGATTGCGCGGTCTTGCCGAACTCAAGCGTCGTGTGGACTCAGGTGAGATGAGGGCAGCATTGGCTCTCTATCCCGTATCTATGAAGCAGATAATGGACATCGCCGACAGTGGCAAGATTATGCCACCAAAGGCTACATGGTTTGAGCCCAAACTGCGTTCTGGTCTTGTCATTCACTCCCTCGACTGATGGAAGACAGTTACAAAACTATCAAATCCACTTCCGAAGGCTATTACACGGAGAAGCGAAGCAAGTTTTATGCTTTTGCCCATCATGTGGAGTCGGCAGACGAAGTGAAGAATCTCTTGGCTGGGTATCGTAAGAAATATTACGATGCCCGCCATGTGTGTTGGGCTTACCGTCTCGGTCCGACAGGGGAGGATTTTCGTATGAATGATGATGGCGAACCATCATCGACGGCTGGCAAGCCCATACACGGCCAACTGCTGAGCCGTGAACTGACGGACGTCGTGGTGTTCGTCATACGTTATTATGGCGGAGTCAACCTTGGTACGAGCGGACTTATCGTGGCTTATCGCGAGGCCACTGCCGACGCACTTGACAAGGCAGAGGTGGAGGAACGACTCGTTGAGGCTGTCATAGAATACAGTTTCCCATACGCCATGATGAATGGGGTGATGAAGGTGGTCAAAGACCTGCAACCACGCATCGTCTCACAGACATTTGACAATACATGTGTCATAACACTTGCCATACGTCAGAGCATGGCGGAACAATTGCAGGCAAGACTTGATAAACTATCATTTGAATAACACAGATGCGACTCATATGTGATAGCGGTAGCACTAAGACCGACTGGATAGTTGCAGATGAATCTATGTCGGTATTGAGATTTAGCACTTGCGGTCTCAATCCAGCAGTCATGGGCATCGATCGTGTGAAGGAGCTGCTCCTATCGGTGCTACTTCCTCATGTGGAAGGTCTTGACATATCCGACGTGGAATATTATGGTGCGGGATGCACGCAGGATATTATTCCCGATATGC
>CAVABU010000021.1:8630-17415 GCA_963586965.1 Gemmiger formicilis | reverse complement strand
CCACACCTAATAGATTTCTTGCCTCTATGTCGCCGTTCATCCGCCAGCATCTTGATGTCAGCCAACTGAGGGAATTGGTGATAGATAACTTCCGCAACTTCTTTACGCACAACATCCGACAGTATGGTCATCCCGAACTGCCAGTCAACTGCATCGGAAGCATGGCGTTCTATTATACCGCCGAACTCAAGGAGGCTGCACAAAGGGAAGGTTTTACCATCGGACGTATCTTGCGCTCACCCATAGACGGAATTTGCAATAACCAATAAAGATAGATTATGAAGAAGCAATACAAATTACAAATAGCAGTTTTATGTTTGTTTGTCATAGCACTGTTTGCCACTGGATGTAGAAATGCTTCATCTAGACATGGACTTGAGGTGGACAGCATAGTGTATGACTCAGTGATGGATAGTAATCTCGAGTGCAAGATTACCATAGATTATCCAAAAGGCCATGACAGTCTTGCTATGGGTGTCAAGAGGTTTGTTGCCAGCGAACTAGCATCGCACTATCTGCCACTCAATAACTCTGATGAGGAGTCAGAGACAAACAAGTATCCTGTCTACAGTGGAAATGTCGATGACGGTCAGCAACTCGTCAACTATTATGGTAATGGTGTGATGACATATCTCGCAGAAATGCGAGAGGAATGGAAGGAATATGCCTCTAAGGGTACTCCCGTGCCGACATTGTCGCAGGACATAAAGATTGTAGTGAAGGAGATTACACCTGATTATATCACCTATAGCGTGACGGACGATAATTATCTTGGTGGTGTTCACCGCTCGTTTACTCACTATTGCCGTAACATCAGCACCAAGACCAACAAACCTGTTGACAATATCCTTGACACAAGAAAACTCAGCAGTATGCAACCCATACTTAGAAAGTACGTCTTGCAGGGTCTACAAGCCAGCGGCATAGAGAATGTGTCTGACTCTACGATGGACAATTACGTCATCTTACCTGACGATGGTCTGATCCCATTGCCAGCGTTTAGCCCATGGATAGAGAATGACAGTCTGCATTTCATCTATCAGCCATACGAAATAGCCTCCTACGCCGTAGGACAAATCAAATTTAATGTGGCAGTGAAAGACATGAAGCCATATTTCACGAAGGATGCCGACAATTTGGTGAAATGATTTTGCTATGTAAGATTAAAAACAAGGGAAAAATTTGACAGTTCCATTGATAAAGTATATCTTTGCATTAGGAGAATATTAATGCAATAATATGATAAGCAAGGATGTACAAGATATGATTCCGAAGATTCAAGGATTCTTGGGAACTCAACCTATAAAAAAAGCATGGCTCTTTGGCTCGTGTTCACGAGGCGAAGAGACACCAAGCAGTGATGTAGACATCCTTGTGGAGTATGATCGTAAGAACACTCGAATCTCCTTGATGAAAATGGCTGGCATCATGCTCGACTTGGAAGATTTGCTTCATCGAAAGGTTGATATGATAGAAGCAAATTGTCTTTTGCCCTTCGCACGTGAATCTGCTAATCATGATAAATTTTTAATTTATGAGAGAAAAGGTTAGGGACAAAGGACGTCTAGAGCACATCAAGGAAGCCATTGAGGGAATAGAGGAATTTCATGATCAATACTCGTTTGAAGATATAAAGAAGAGTAAACTTATCTTTTATGGCTTTACGAAGTTTGTTGAGGTTATTGGCGAAGCCGTCTATATGTTGACGGATGATTTTTGCAATTCTCATCCTGAAGTTAATTGGCGACAAATAGCCAAGATGCGTCATGTCTTAGTGCATGGCTATTACACCATCGAACCAGAAAGTCTTTGGGATACCATAGAGGTTGATATACCAGAGTTGAAACCTTGGATAGAAAAATATTTGGATGAAGCGGAATTATAGTTTCTCATATAGACAATTAGAGGGTATGTCATTTCAAATAGACATACCCTCTAATTGTGTTTGCTCTAATTGCTTTTACGCGTAGGAATGCAAGCCAGGCAGGAGATAGTTGACTCCGAAATAGGTCATGAGAACTACTAAGAACGCTGTGGCAAGATAGATGTGCAGATGCTGAGACTTGTGTAGCCAGCGCAGACTCGTGTGGAGTGGGGCGGCATAGACCAGCATAGTGACCAATGCCCACACTTCTTTTGGGTCCCAACTCCAATATCTACCCCAACTCACGTTTGCCCATATGGCTCCGATGAAGATGCCTATGGCAAGCAGGAATACTGCAGGATAGAGCATCATCTCAGCAAATGCCGTGAGTCGTGTGATACGATCTTCTTGACCTCTTCCTTGCATCACTAAGCACTCTATGGAGGTCAGCGCGATGAGGGCAAACAGTGCGTAGGCAAACATTATCACCATCACATGCACTGAGAGCAATGGCGACTGCAAGACAGGCATCAGTTGGGTGATCTGTGGATTGCCTCCGCTAATCATTGCCACAAGCAGAGCCATCGACGAAAGCAGGAGTCCGAAGCGCTCTATGTCTGCAAAGCGTCGGCGAAGTAAGAGGGTGAGCATCAGCAGAGCCCATGCGAGGAATTGCATAGTCTCATATCCATTTGACATTGGTAGATGTCCAGACACCACCCATCGTGCTATGAGCAATGCTGTCGTGTGGATAATCATCACGGCAAGCATAGCCAACGACACACGCGATGCCATGCGATGACCCTTATCTTTGCCCCACAGCGACATCGAAAAGCCAATGAGCAGCACGAGCGAGAAGGTGAGATATACCATCACTGGCCAGCGCTGCGAGTTTACCTTATTATATATATGCTCCGTCCAAACAAGAGCACGAGAAGGCATCACGTCTTTTGCACGCACATGTTGGTATTTCTGTATCTTCTCTGCCAATTCGCCTGCATATTTCGCATCACCAGTCAAGACGGCCTCGCCCATGTAGTCCATCACCTTGCGTACGAAATACCATTCCTTCTCAGGCAAGGCTGACTCCTTGATAGTCTGACCTGGTGAATACCATTCGATCCTTCCTGCTTTGTTTCTTACGGGAAACATACGTAGCATCTCTCCGCTATAAAACATCTGGATGATCCTAAACTTCTCATCAGCATCACGCAGATGGCGCAGTGTCTCTTGGTCGCCATTGCGTGTCGCATCGTACATAGGCTTTTGGAGTTTGTATTCATTATATATATTCCAAAAGTCTGCCACCGATGCCCATTTTCCCTCAATGCCGAGAGCCTGTTGCGCCTTCTTGTCCTTGATGAGAATCATCCGTTCATTTTCCCATTGAGCATAGTTGAATGCCCATCCCATGAAGATTTGTTCGGCACTATAGCCTCCCCATGAGGGTTTGCCAGTGAGTTTGGTGACAAAGTCGTTGGCCACTGTGCTGATAGGGCAAATGCGACTGTTGTAGAGTACGCATATGCGATTAAACTGTCCCGTCAGACCATTGTCTATTTCCATCTTTGGTTCTTGCACCTGTGCCTTCACACCTGTGGAGACAACTATCAGCAATGCCAATGCGACCGTTCGCATGGCGGTGTGATATAGTACGCGCAGACGTGTGCGACGGCTCGCAAGTGTAAGTATGACACCCATGAGCAATAGTGCATAACCCGTATATGTGACACCTATGCCCCATGGGTCATGCTGGATGCCAAAACTGGCACCCTGCATATCGCTATCATAGCCTGACTGCGTGAATCGGTAACCAGCGTGGCGACCGATGTTGTTCATCGATACTTTTATCTCTTCACCGCCAGCCTCCACTGTCGACACATAGTCCATGGCAGCGTCCGTGCCAGGATAATATTCTATGTTGAAACTCTTCAGTCGTACATCAAAACCGAGAGTTACGTTTGTGCTATCTGTAGCATTGACAAACGTGTTGGCTGACTCATTCATGCGCACGTGGAGAACACCGCTTTCAGCTGTTGTCCATGTGAGCAGTGATCCAAGCAGGATGACGAGAAACGACATATGGAGGGTGAATACTGCAGGACGGCGATAGATACGCATGCGCACAGTGAGCAGTGCCGAACATATGGCGACCACCGTCCATAAAGCGAGAAACCACCCAGCGCCATAGATGTGCTGGGTGGTGTAAGAAGTGCCTTTCACTCCCTCCACGATGGTGGCTGCCATGAGCAATAGCACGAGGAGAGATGTGAGCGACACGGTGATAATCTTCAATAGTTTCATTAATCTGATGTTAGATGGAATCCACAAACTTGATTACGGCATTGCGCTGCTCGCGTGTGAGCTTACGGAAGTTTTCCACTGCCCAGTGTGCATCACTCTTCTGCACTTTGCCGTTGAGGTCAGTCTCGCTGGAGCATCCATGCCACATGATGGCTTCGAGGGTGTTGCGAGCGCGACAGTCATGCAGACGGTCTTCGTGGCTTGCACATATGCGGTTGAGTCCGCGTCCCCACAGTGGAGCAGTCTTGCACCATCCTGTGCGCAGGTCATTCTTCATGAATAGACGGTGCTGCACGAAGTCAGTGTAAGGCCAGATCTTCTGATGAGGGTAGCGTGGTAGACGGGTGTCCTCGGCTGTGAAGCGTCCATATGGGTCACGGATCTTGTCGTCGCCTGTAGTCCATGTAGGACGGTGGCAGTTGGCGCATCCTATTTCCGAGAAGAGTTTCTTTCCAGTCTGGAATTCCTCACTCTTTACATTACGAGCGGCAGGTATACCCACACCGCGGTGCCACACCATATAGTTGACATAGTCACTCTCGTCCATCTCCACAGGCAGATTGGTGGATGTGCCAAAAGTGATGATGTCCTTGGCAGGGTCACCAGTGAGATTCCACTGCGGATAATACTCATAGAATTTGCTGGTCACCTCAGGGTCAGCAGCAGCAAACTGCCAATATTCTGTCGGTATGTAGTGGGATGTGAAGTCCTTGCGGGTCACATTCTGCACCTCCCAAAAAGATGCATCGCTCATCACGCTGGCGCGGTCGAGGGCATAGTCAAACTTATAGACGATGCCACCATTCTTGAGTGCAAGTGTGCCGTCAGCCTTCTTCACGAAGTCCTTAGCGTCATTGTCCCAGAATTGAGGGTTGAGCGTAGCAAACTTGCCTTCACTGCGATACTGCGCCATGATGGAGTCATCGGGCACTGCATCAAGCAGACCGCTACCGATGAATCCGATGGTAGACTCTAGGCGCACCTTAGCTTTTGACATAGGCACTTCCTTGCCATCCTTGTCTATGAGTTTGCCATAGATGCATCCGTCCAGGAGTGTCACCTCAGGATAGATGAGAGAGTAGGTGTCACCGTCAGGGAATGTGTTGCCCCATTCGTCGGTATAGTCAAGCCAATCTATTTGCACCTTGCTCTCATCAAACTGTGGTTTAAATGGTTCGGTAGCCTTGCCAGCTGCCACCCATCCGAAACTCTGCACGACGATGTCGTTCTCATCAGTTATCATGAGGATGTAACCATTGCCATAGTTGGATGAGTCATACTTCTTTTGGCGCTGACCGTGTCCATAACCCGTGTGGCAGTAGCGACAACTCTTACGACAGTAAAGAGGGCCGAGTCCGCCAAACGGTTTGCCATTCTCAGTAAATGGTTTGTCGAAGAAATACTCACCATTGTTGAATGCCTGCCCCAGACCAGCCTTCTCGATGGCAGGAGCCGGTTGCTTAAAGGCAAGCGAACTCTGATCAAAGACCGTACCGAGTTCACCTCCTGTATAATAGTCCTCGGGCATATCCTTTTCAGTCAATTCACCGAGGTCAAGGTCAAGATGCTCATTGTCGCTGCATGCGGCGAAAGCCAGTGGTAGTAGCAGCAAGAGATGTTTTAATGTCATTCAATTACTGTTTTAATGTTATTTAAATACTTATCAAATGCAATTTAAATACTTTCGCAGAAGAATATGACTGCCTCACGCTCAGATGCGCTCAACTTGCGGAAATTCTCCACTGCCCAGTGTGCATCACTCGTCTGACCTTCGCTTGAGCATCCGTGCCACATGATGGCCTCGAGAGTGTTGCGTGCGCGGCAGTCGTGCAGACGATCCTCAGCACCAGTGACGATCTTGCTCAGTCCGCGTCCCCAGAGTGGAGTGGTGCGGCACCATCCCGTGCGTATATCGTTCTTCATGAAGAGGCGATGCTGCACGAAGTCAGAGTAAGGCCATATCTTCTGGTTGGCATAGCGAGGCATATCATTATTGCCAAAGAGACCATTAGGATCCACGATGTTGCCGTTGCCAGTTTGCCATGATGGACGGTGGCAGTTAGCACAACCGATCTGTGTGAAGAGTTTTTTGCCCTCCTTAAACTTATCAGTGTCCACGTTGCGTGCTGCAGGTACAGCCAGACCCACGTGCCATATCATCAGTTTCTTGTAGTCCTCCTGAGTCATCTCTGCATCGAGAGTGGTGCTGGTGAGGTAATTGTAGATATTGCTCTCTACGTTGTCTGTATGCCACTCTGGGTGCTTATTGTCAGGGTCTATCTGCGCGATGTAAGCTGGGAAGCCGTCCTGCACGTCAGGATCCTTAGAAGAAGTCTCTGCATAGAAAGACTTGGTCTGAGTCTTGGCATTATAGTTGAGGTCGAGATAGTGGTAAGCGCGGTCTGGACGTGTCACGTTGGTGATATTCCAGATAGCGTTGGCACCAGGACCGTCTTGGATAGGACCACGGCTGAGAGCGTAGGTGTAGCGGCGTACATACTTGTTCTGATATTTACCAGTATAGTTGCCGTTGGCATCCTTTGCCCAGTCGTTGTTAGCCTGACTCCAATAGCTTGGGTTCAAAGCGTTTGTCTTGCCTACGCTATTATAGTAGTTGCTCTCCTTTACCCACTGTGCTGTGATGGAGTCTTCAGGTATGGCGTCAGTGAGTCCTGTACCATAGATACCGATGGTAGACTCGAGGCGCACACCAATCTGCTCTGCCACCTCACTGCGTGGGATGACCACATCCTGGCCATTGCGCTTCACATGCACGTCAGAGTAGTAGGCGTCAGCATCGATGGTCACCTCAGGATAGATGAGAGAGTATGTGGTGCCGTCATCAAACTTGTTGCCCCATTCGTCAGTATAATCGTTCCAAGTGATGTGTATGCCACTCTCATTGATAGCTGGTTTGAATGGGTCTACAGATCCAGTCTGAGGCATACCAGCTACGGAAGTGATGTAGCTATTGGTCTGCTTGTCATAGATCACGAGCAGATAGCCATTGCCTTCATCAGTATTGCAATAACGGCTCTGACGCTTGCCATGTCCATATGCGGGGTGGCAATAGAGACATCCCTGGCGCACATACACTGGACCAAGACCAGCAAATGCACCCGTGGAGGTGTGATAATTCTTCTCAAAGAGTTTTTCGCCTATCTGAAAAGCAGCGCTAAATCCCTGCTCTTCTACAGCCTGAGTAGGTTGCTTGTAGGCGAGAGCGCCCGTGTTGGCAGTAGTTCCAAGTTTACCACCAGCATAATACTCTTCACTCAGATTCTTGTCATTAGGACCGAGGTCGATGTCGAGTTCATCGTTGGCACCGCATGCTGCAAAGAGTGCTGCGGCGGCAAACAGGACGATGGATGTTTTCTGTTTCATAATATCTAAGGTTGTTTTTGTAGAGTTGTATTGTATCCCAAATATTTACGGCTAATAGTTGGTCGTCCTTGTCCTTGCGAACCAGGGCAACCAACTATGCTTTGTTTAGTTGTAGGCAAACGATGTTGCCTATATGAGTGTCAATTAGTTATAACGGCGAATAGCATCCTCGAGTTTGCTCAGAGACTCATCGAGAGCGCTGATAGCGTCGATAGCTTCACCTGCACTTGCGTCTGTATAGTTGAGCACAAATGGACGCTTCATGCTATTGGTCTTCTCAAGAGCAACCTCCATCTTTGCCTCTACGTCTTCAGCAAGGCTCTTAAACTGGGTCACCTGCAGACATACACCAATCAGAGATGTAGCGTTAGGAGTAGTGCCGTTTACGTCAGCACCGCCATAGAGAGTGTGCTTGCATGACATGATGTTGTCATAGAAGTCTGTGATAGAGTTGTAAGAGTAAGGAGACTCGATGTAGTTGATGTTGCTACCTGTGTAAGGAGCACCAATCTTAGAGTCAGCCACCTCACCGAGGATGTCGCGTGCACCAGTGATGATGTCGAGAGTAGCTGTGGTCACGTCAGAGTAAGTAGAACCAGCCTTACCAGCCTTAATGAAGTTCTCTCCATAGTTGATTGTTGACTCAAACTCAGCATCGTCGATAATAGCCTGCTCATCCTCAGAGAGTGTGCCACCCCATGCGCTAACGAGCTTCAGTGAAGCGAGGTAGAGATCGTATGCTGCAAGTTTGCAGAAAGCGAGGTCCTTATCTGTGAGATCACTATAATGGCGTGCATTGCCATCACGGAAGAGGATGTACTCCACGGCGTGGAAACCTGTGAGGTTCTCAGTGGTAGAGATAATCTCAGACATTACGTCGAGGCTAGTCTCGTCAGATGGGTCGAAACTCTTCATCAAGTTGTCAAACTTGGTAGCATCAAACGGCCATGTATCTGTGTGAGGGTCAATAGAGTATACGGTAGCAGGACCAAAGAGGAATGCCTCAGAATATTCCCACTCGCGGCGTGACTCTCTCCATGCCTCACATGCTTTCTCTACGCCTGCATCGTCAGTCATTGCATTGACAGCGTCAACGAGCTTCTTGTTGCCATCAGCCAGTGCACGATAGGTCACAAGCACAGACTTGTTGACGAAGTCCTCGTTGACAGTCTGAAACTTAGCCTCCAATGCTGACTTTGCTGTATTGTCATCGTTGTCATCATTGTTACAGCT
>CAVABU010000021.1:0-8620 GCA_963586965.1 Gemmiger formicilis | reverse complement strand
TGTGAATGCTGCAGAAATAGACAGCAGTGCTGCAAAGAAAAGAGTACTTTTGAAAATCTTCTTCATTGTAACTTTGATTTTATTTGATTAAAGTGTGTTGTTATTATTAAAATGTTTGCGTTTAGATGAAGCGACCGAGGAACATGATGCCCAGTGACACGCTTGGTTCATTGTTGTACACCTTGGCAAGGAATCGCTGGCTATATTCACCCTTTATCACTACTTGCTTGATAGGGAAATAGTTGAAACCGACACCCATACGGCGCACGTGGTCATACAGGTAAGCATCCTTCTGCACTCCCTTTGCGAATGAGTTGTAGTCCTCATAGCGACCGAAGATATAGAGCTTCTGCTTGTTTCTCATGCTCTCTATCTGAGAGAAGATGTTGTAACCAGCCTCAATGCCTGCAGAGTAAGCTGCTTCGGCGATAGGGGTGCGCTTAGATGGCGAACCGTCCTGAGCATTGTGCTTAGGGTAAGAACTCATGAAGGATGTCATCTTGCTGGCATCACTAAGGTGAGCATAGGTGGCATTACCACGCACAATCCAGTTGAAGCGGTTGAGTTCGAATCCGAAACTACCTATTGCCAATGCACCCTTTATATTATTATAAGATGTGTTCACGCCAATCTGACGCTCCGTATTGCGGAATGTGTGTCCGTAATAGCCACTCAAACTCAGACGCAGACCAGGTACAGAGTAGTTGTCTACACGTCCTGCCACTGCATATCTATTGGCAATCTTATATTCGTAAGGACTTGCAGCACCATAGTGCACAAAGCAGTCATGACCGAAGCGCTCAGCATCGAGTGCAGAGGTGACAAGTGCTTCATAGCGCCATGCACCTACACGCCCCCAGAAAGAGACACCCACCTGATGCCATGTGTTTGGCAATATCTTTGCTTCACCCTCTGAACGGTATACTGAGAAGAAACTCATTGGCATGTGGTAAGCGTTAATCTCACCTACAGGGATGATGATTTCACCTGCTTTGATATTGAATCTGCCTCCCCAGAAGGCCTTGTTGATCCAAAACTGCTCGAGAGCGAACTCACCGCCACGCTCTACCTCAGCCTCGTATTCGCCTGCCTCGTCAGCATCTATCTCCACGGCTGACTCTGTGCCACCGTGCTCAAACTCCATCTCCATGCCAAGGCTCCATCCTTTGCCGAAGTCATAGCCTAACTCGATGGTTACGTGTGGCAAGTCCATGCGTCCATGCGACTCGTCATTCTTGTAGTTTGCTGGATCCTTGTAGCGATTGAAATGCTGACTGTAGAAATTGCGTGTAGCGACTGCCTCACCATAACCTCCGAGAGTGAGACGACTAGTGTTGATGTGCACCAAGGCACTGTCAGAAGCGATGCTCTGAGCGTTGGTAGCTGTGACTCCTGCTACCAATGCTGCAGACATAAAACCAATCTTTAGTATATTCATCTTTTATTAATGTTGTTATCTTGAACTAGGCGCAATCTTTGTGTTAACAAGCATCCTTTACATGTAAGTAGTGATGACAATAATTAACCTTACCTTTCGCCTTTGTTACTAAAACCGATGCAAAATTACCCACATTATGAATTTTACACAATACTGAAAAGTTGTGAAAGGTTTTAGAAAGTATGGAGCACCCTTCCCCATATATTGGTATTAAATTAGGAGTCACAGCGCCCTCGCCGTACCATAATCAAGTAGATAATGCTAATCATAGTAGGCGAAGCGTCCTCGCTTTGCCCTCGTAATGGCGATTTTGTGTTGGAGATGGTTGCGGCGGGGACGCCACAACTACTAATAAAAGTTAGCTTGTGTGGTACGGCGGGGACGCCGCAACTACTATATAAACGCAATAATCCCCGCCTCTCGATGGGAGAGACGGGGAATTATTGTGTTTGTTTGGAATAAGTTTTTTATTTATTTGTTGTTATGACTCTGTGGTAGGTATAACAGATACAACGCTCTTGTTGTACTTTCCTTTGTGGAAGTTTACTGTACCATCTACAAGTGCATAAAGTGTGTCGTCCTTGCCCTGAGCAACGCCGTTGCCTGGGAAGTGCTTGTTACCACGCTGACGCACGATGATGTTACCTGCGATTACCTTTTCGCCACCGAAGATCTTAACGCCCAATCGCTGTGAAGCTGATTCACGGCCGTTCTTAGAACTACCTACACCTTTCTTATGTGCCATTGTTAATTCCTCCTTAACCGATTATGGATTTTACTTCAACTTGTGTGAACTGCTCGCGATGACCATTGCGCTTGCGTGAGTCCTTGCGACGCTTCATCTTGAAAACGATGACCTTGTCACCCTTTACCAATGGGTTCACAACCTCTACTACTACCTTGGCACCTTCTACAGTAGGTGCACCAACTGTGATTGCACCGTCGTTGTCAACGAGCAATACTTTGTCAAACTCTACAGTCTGACCGGCCTCTGAGTTCTGAATGTGGTGAACGAAGAGCTTCTGACCCTGTTCTACCTTGAACTGCTGACCTTTCATGTCTACAATTGCGTACATTTTATTAAATATAGCGTTATCTCCGGCAGGCGGACAAACCTCATGCTTGTCTCTTGTTAGAGCCTGAACAGAACATTATCTCTGCAAAGTTACGCTTTTTTCTTTAATCACAATACAATTACGTGCTACTAACGTGAATAAATTAAGATATTTTAGTTGTTCTTCCTTTGTCGACGGGCAAAGCGGGGACGCTTCGCCTACTATGTGATGTAAATGAAAAAACCTTTCAACTGTTGAAGTTGAAAGGTTTTCTTAGTACACCGTCAGGGGCTCGAACCCTGGACACCCTGATTAAGAGTCAGGTGCTCTACCAACTGAGCTAACGGTGCAAAGAGCACAAAAGAACAAGTACACCGTCAGGGGCTCGAACCCTGGACACCCTGATTAAGAGTCAGGTGCTCTACCAACTGAGCTAACGGTGCGTCCTTGCTTATTTGCGGTTGCAAAGGTACTGCTTTATTTGCAAACCACCAAATGTTTTCTGAAATTTCTTCGCATTTTCCTTATTTAGAAGTCAGATTTATTCCAAAAAGCGCCCTGCTATGTAGTCGGTGAATGTATTTCTGTAGCTATCGCCTATGGGAATCTCCTGTCCGTTGGTCATGGTGATGCGTGTCTTTGTCATCTCAGAGATGCACGAAAGATTGATGATATATGATTTGTGCACTCGCATGAAGTGTCGGCCATTCAGTCGCTCGTCCATCTTCTTCATGCTCATTAGCACGACTGACGGCTTTGCCTGTCCGCTTACATAGATCTTGATGTATTCTCCCATGCCCTCTATGCTCACAATGTTGCTGACTGCTATGCGTTGCACTTTGTATTCACTCTTTATGAAGATGGCATCATCTGCATCTATGGCAGATACATTATCTGCATGCAATAGGTCATACTGTCGCTTCGCCTTTTCTGCAGCCTTCATCACGTCTGCCATGCCGAAGGGTTTGAGCAAGTAGTCGACGGCATCTACTTTGTAGCCTTCGATAGCGTATTCTGAATAAGCTGTGGTGAATACCACTATGGGCGGATTTTTGAGCGAACGCACGAAGTCCATACCATTGAGGTCGGGCATATTGATGTCGATGAATATCGCGTCGATGTCCTGTTGTGCAAGTATGGCAGCGGCATCAAGTGCACTTTGGCAACTTTCCACAAGTTGTAGGAATGGTACCTTTTGTATGTAAGCCGACAGTTGTCTGAGGGCAAGCGGTTCATCGTCTATGGCAAGACATTTTATCATAGTGTATATATAATTGTGTATTGGTTACGATATGGATGCGTCTTTTTGCAGTTCTGACATCTGGCGCATAGGCAATAGGAGAGATACCTCGTAGGTGTCAATGCCGTTTTCTATCTTCATCGTGAATTTGTTGCCGTAGATGAGTTGCAGTCTTTTCCTTGCATTGCGGAGACCTACGCCACCGTGCGAGTCTTCAGATTCCGGTTTCTTGCTGTTCTTGCAAGTGAATGATATCTCTTGCTTAGCATCATCAGTGGTGACGCTTACCTCTATAAATGAATCTTGCTGATAGCTCACTCCGTGCTTGAATGCATTTTCCACGTAGGTGGTGAAGAGTAGTGGCGGAACCTGTACATCAGGAACATCTGCTGGCAATGTCACTTCTATGCGCACCTTGTCCGTATAGCGGATGCGCATCAAGTCGATGTAGTGCGTGATGAATTCGAGTTCTTTTCTCAGCGGAGCCATGGTCTTGTTGCCTTTGTAAAGAGTGTAGCGCATCAGTTTTGACAACACTTCGATGGTGTGCTTCGCCTGTTCGGGGTCAATGTCCACGAGAGCATGGATATTGTTGAGCGTATTCATGAAGAAGTGCGGACTTATCTGATATTTCAGATACTCCAATTGGCGACTGAGGTTTTCCTTTTCCAGTAGTTTTATGCGCTTCTTATCGTCAAGCGACTTGAAGAAATATTTAGCGCCTACATTAAGACCTATCAGCAACATCATGATGATGAATGCCACAGAGTCTTCACCTCCGAAAGCCTGGGGCGGTTCGTGCTTGCGGTCCTTACGTCCGATAGGATGATCTGCTGGACGCTCCATGGGATGTTGGCCGTGCATATCCATCGGCTGATTCATCATGTGAGGAGGCATTTCGCGTCGCACCATGTCCGGTTTGATACCGTTAATATCTCTTGGTACGGGAGGGTGGGGGCGTCCCAATCTTTGATAACATGAGAAACAGACGATAAGTATAAGCACGCTTACGCAATAAGTCCATTTGCGGTTGCGGTAGACAAGTATAGGGGCAATGAAGAAGTTGTGAATGCAGAATACGATGAAGAACATGGTCAATAGCGCCCATGCACTCAGCACTCCCGCCCAATCGAAATCCGTCGTGCGGCCACTCGTGTCATGTGTCAGTCCTGACTGTGCAGGATAGTATATGGAGATGGCTGCAGATATGACTGGTGCTGCAAAGAGCAGTATCCAGAGTATGATATAGATTATTAGTTCGGTTTTCTTCTGACCACGCATAAATATGGAAAGATTTAAATATTGAAATATGGAAGTGTGGAAAGATGGTGAGATTTAAAGATTTAAATATTGAAATATTGAAATATGGAAATATTGAGGGTGGTTTTCTTTAAGAAGTGTCCTGCAATTGCCACATTCCTCACGGAAGGTGGTATTACAGGACACGATTACACAATTAACATTTAGATGAGATATCAGTGACGTCCACCATTGCTACCTTTTAATACTGCTGTAGCTGTGGACGAGGATGATCCGCTTGTGATGGTATAACTACTTCCAGATGTGAGCCCGGCACATGAGACGAGTATCGAACTTCCGCTTGAGAAGCCGCCTCCACCTCCACCGCCAGGGCCACCGCCCATTCTTGGACCGAAACCACCACCGCCACCACTGCTTGATGACGAGTAGTTGCTTGGCACGGTGAATGTGGCAAGAGTGGTGCTACCATTCTTGAGAGTTATCTCTGAATTAGCCGTGACCGACATTGTGGAGGTGACATATGGTTGTGTAGACTCAGAGGTACTTGGCACGCTATTGCCACCGCCTACTGCGAGCAAGGTGCCACCTGTGAAGATGACAGAGTAGCCGTCCTCCTCATTGGCATCGATGCCACATTCTGGAGATTTGGTACCGAAAGACTTGATGATGCCACCGCTTATATACATGTTGCCGTTGCTGTCAAGACCGTCGTTGCCACTTGCCACCACGGTGATGTCGCCACCTTTTATATACATGTGGCTTGAGGAGTTGATGGCATCGTCATAGGCATTGATCACTATTGTGCCGTCATTGATAGTAAGCACAGATTTGCTCTCTATACCCTCGGCACCATTACCAGTGGTGGTGACATTGATAGTGCCACCATTGATTTCCACGTTGCCGTCTATCTTCATGCCCTTTGCCGAAGACTTGTAGTCACTGTCAAGATTGTCGGTGTTGCCAGTGTAGTTGGTGTATTCCCTACCGTTGACATAGGCATACATGCCACCAGTGGTACTGATGGTGATGTTGCCACCATTGATAGACAGCGCGCCGTTAGCATTGATGCCTTTGCCACCTGCACCCGAGCTAGTCAGAGTGAGAGTGCCGTCCGCTATCGTTATGTTTCCGTCGGCGCTGATACAGCTCGCTGCCTTCGTCTTATTATCGTCGGTATCCCAAGTGCCACCGCCAGAGGTGGTTATGTTGACTGTGCCTCCCGAGATTGTAATGTCGCCTTCAGCCTTGAGTCCTTTCGCTGCGGTTGCAGTGATGGTGATATCCACTGTGCCACCAGCTATGGTCAGTGAGCCAGTGTCCTCCTCGTCGCGGTCAGTGTCGTCCTTGTAAGACACCTGAATGCCGTCATCACCCACGCCAGATATGGTCAGACTACCACTCTCCATGAGGAAATACTGATTGCAGTTGATACCATCTTTGACTGCTGACAAGATATTGACTGTGCAGTTTTTCATCTCCACATATTCCTTAGCGTAGATGCCGTGAGCAGTGTTGCCGTAGACGTTGAGAGTACCCTTGCCCTTCATCTCCAAGTGACCCTTGCAGACGATACAACCCTTCCAGTCACCGTCAGTAGCATCGGTGAGAGTATTTGTCGTACCCTTCTTTATGCTGAGGTCTATGCGCTTGCCATCCTGGATGTTGAGCGGAGCGCCAGTAGTATTGGTCAAGGTCAGTCCGGTCAGTTCGATGGTAGCTTTATAAGAACCAGTCATAGTAAACTCACCATCAGTGGACGTACCTGCCAAAGTGTATGTGATCTCTCCGCAAGTGTCATCGCTGACATCTTCGCTTTGTGTGATACTTACATGAGCATTGCTGACGGTGGGAGTGACGTATTGTGCTATGTTTCCTGACACAGTCACCGAGGCAGAAGTGCCATCATAGTTGACTGTCACCGAGTTGTCTTGCGTCTCGTCACTACTCACATACATCTTGTCTATATCGCTCACATTAAATGTCTTACCCATGATGGTGAGGGTCTCGCCATTCTGATAAGTGGCACTACCCATCTGAGTGGCAGGGAAAGTGTAGGTGACACTGCCGGTAGTGACATTGAGCGTCTGTGCTTCTGCTCCCAGCAGAGTGCAACCCGCCATTAAGATAGAGGTGAGAATCTTTTTCATTTTACTGCTACCTTAAATGTTTTACCGCCTTGTTTGATGATATACACACCTCCTGGGAGAGATTTCTTGAGAGACTCCACACTGTCGAATGTGCCGTAGCTGATGCCTTGAGTAGAGAAGGCTTCCATCTTGCCGTCAGTTGTGTCAGTAGGGATGTTGTCAATGCCTGTGGCATCATCGCCATTGGAGAAGAACATGCTGGCCAATTCGGTCAATGTCAGGCTGATGTTGCTACTGCCATTGTCGGCCACCAGTTTGCCATCGCTGAATGTCATGGTGAGCGATTCGGTGCCCACTGATATCATCGTGCCGTCACTTTTCTTGAAAGTGAGATAGGAATAGTTGTCCGCCGAAGCCGATGCAACTATCATGGCAAAAACGATTGTCAGGAGTTTCTTTTTCATAACATACAAGAGTTTAATTTGTTTGTCTGTGAGCAAAGGTATACTATTATATATAATGTGGCAAATATTTTCAACCAACTGCCTTATTTTTATTATGAATCCGCCGTCAAGGCATGAATCACTATGAAAAACACAAAGAGCAAACTCTTTCCTCAGTCAGTATGCATGTGTCTAACGTGAGGAAGGAGCTTGCTCCGTGTGATTGCCTTAAAGTATAAGCGATTACTTGTTCTTCAGCAAGTCGCGTATCTCGGTGAGCAACTTTTCCTCAGCTGATGGTGCTGGAGGAGCAGGCGTCTCAGCTGGTTCCTCTTTCTTCTTAGCCAACTTGTTGACCACCTTGATAAGGACGAATATACAGAAAGCCACAATTAGGAAGTCGAGGCATGTCTGCAGGAAGTTGCCATAATTGATGGTGGCAGCCTGCAGTTTATCACCGCCTGGCACCTCCACTGTGGGCAACGTTACTTTTAGGTCGGAGAAGTTCACACCTCCGATAAGCCATCCGATAGGAGGCATGATGATGTCGTCCACCACCGAACTGACGATTTTGCCAAACGCACCGCCGATGATTACACCGACAGCCATGTCGAGCACATTGCCACGCATGGCGAATGCCTTAAATTCTTCGATAAAGTTTTTCATTCTGATTATATAATGTACATTATTTATATTAATTGTCAATCAATAGTGCAAAAATAGATATAAATATGTAACATTGCAAGAAATATCAAGAATATTTACCAACTAGAGGGTGTAAAGCATCGTGATGTTTTGACACGTCCGTATTGCAAAATCACTTCATTTACGTTTTTTTATCTAAAAAAGCAAATCTTTCTTTCTCATATAAAAATTATTTGAGTAATTTTGCATGCGTAAAATAGTGTGGCAGGGTGCTGTAAAGGACGTTGTCGCATTGTTGGGAAAAATATAATGTTTCTTTAACTTACAAATAATTCAAGTAAAAATGACAAAAGTTGCTATTAACGGTTTCGGCCGTATTGGTCGTCTGGCTTTCCGTCAGATGTTTGAGGCAGAGGGTTATGAGGTAGTTGCTATCAACGACCTTACATCTC
>CAVABU010000020.1:0-25066 GCA_963586965.1 Gemmiger formicilis | reverse complement strand
AAATAATCTTATGACACATCACATTGTAATGTTTAAATTCCGCGAGGATGTCCCCGCGTCAGTACGCGAGGAGGCGGGAAAGGAATTCAAGGCTGGCATAGAAGCCTTGCCTGAAACTATTGATTTCATCCGCAAAGTAAATGTAGGCATCAATATCAATGAGAATGAGCAGTGGGACATTTGTCTCACCTCTACTTTTGACAATCTTGATGACGTGCGTGCTTATGGCGCACACCCTGCCCACAAGGCGGTGGCTATGCAACTGATGAAGCACATAGCCCAGCGTGCCTGCGTGGACTTTGAGGATTGATGTTCGCCTTATGAGAAGGTTTGCTTGACGGCTGACAATGGTCAGTCATCAAGCAAGTCTTCACCGAGGTGGGTCACGGCTTCACGTGCCTCGCGCTCACTTATCTCTTTGGCTTTCTTAGGATAGAATATCATGCGGAGCGACTGGTTGTAGTTGAAGTAATTATACATCCAGTTGAGTAGCACCACGGCCTTATTGCGCACGCCGAGGATAGAGCGCAGATGCACCACGAGCCACATCACCCACGCCACGAAACCGCTAAGTTTCAGTCCAGCAAACTCGCACACGGCCTTGTTGCGTCCTACTGTAGCCATGCTACCGATATTCTTATAATGGAAAGGTTTCATCTCCTTTCCCTTCTTTAGTCTAATGAGGTTCTTGGCAAGGTTTTTGCCCTGCTGTATTGCAACCTGCGCCACTTGTGGATGACCATTGGGATAGCTTTCATCACCAGTCATGATGCATTGGTCGCCTATGCAGAACACGCCGTCCATACCTTCCACTCTATTGAAGGCATCTACCTTGACGCGTCGTCCACGTCCAAGGTGGTCACTCGGCATATTGCCCACTTCCGTACCGGCAATACCGCTGACCCAGATGAATGTGCGCGTGGCTATACTACTGCCATCGGCAAGCATCACCTTATGATCCTTATAGTCAGTCACCATCTTATTGAGCAGGAGGTTAACGCCCATCTTCCTGAGAAACTTCTCCACTGATGCAGATGACTCGGGCGACATACCCGACAGGAGTCTATTGCCTGCCTCAATGAGATAGATATTCATCTGGCTTGGATCTATGTCGGGATAGTCGTGAGGCAAGACCGTATGCTTCATTTCAGCTATGACTCCTGCCACCTCTACGCCCGTGGCACCTCCACCCACGATGACTACATTGAGCAGTTCCTGGAGTTCCTGACGTGTGGCACAAGTGATGGCACGCTCAAGATTGGCAAGGATGGCATTTTGCAGTCCCATAGCCTCTGAGACGGTCTTCATCGGCATAGCCTCAGCCTCGATATTCTTATTGCCATAGAAATTGGTGGTGGCTCCTGCCGAGAGTATCAGATAGTCATATTCTATCTTACCTATAGAGGTCTGTATGATCTTCTTGTCAGGGAAGACACCTCGAAGTTCTGCCATGCGATAGTAGACACCACTGTGATGGGAAAAGATCTTGCGGAAGGGAAAACTGATGCTACTCGGTTCCATACCGGCAGACGCTACCTGATAGATGAGTGGCGGAAACTGATGATAGTTGTTTTTATCAATGAGGATGACTTGGAAATCAGATTTGCCCAATATGGAGGCTACCTTCAATCCACTGAAACCGCCACCGACAATCACTACTCTCTGCTTTTCGTTACGCGCAATATTAAGGCTCATAGTTTTTATGTATTTATGTGTGGTATTGGATATACAAGTCGTATTGCAGATGCAAAGTTACACAATATTTTCTACCTTACGATACAATAATAAGCGCGAAAAAGCGTTTTGCATATTGTATTAGTACAAATATTACATCCGGATGATAGATTACATAAAAGGCGAACTGACTGACCTGTCGCCTGCAACGGCTGTGGTCGAAGCGGGAGGAATAGGCTATGAACTCAACATCTCTCTTGTGACATATACTGCCATACAGGGAAAGAAGGAGGTGAAACTTTACGTGCACGAACAACTGGTGACGGGTGGTCGCGACGACAGTTTTACGCTCTATGGTTTTCTTAGTAAGGAAGAGCGCAAACTCTACCGCCTACTACTATCGGTCAATGGTGTGGGTGCCAACACTTCGCGCCTCATCCTCTCTGCCATGTCGCCAGCCGAACTGTGCAATGCCATAGCCTCGGGTGATGAGCGATTGCTCAAGTCCGTGAAAGGCATAGGACCTAAGGCTGCACAGAGAATCATACTCGAACTCAAGGACAAGATTATGCAGAGTGGCATCACTGACAAACTGGATGTGACATCCGAGGGCAATGCTCCAGCCTCTGCCATAAATGCAGAGGTAAGAAATGAGGCCATTAGCGCTCTCACCATGCTCGGATTCTCGCCTGCACCTACTGCAAAAGTGGTGAACGAGATACTGCGCCAATCGCCAGACTTGGCTGTGGAGCAAGTGGTGAAGCAAGCCTTGAAAATGATAAAATAACACGACTGACGGCATAGATATCACAAATAGTTCTGTCAAGAAAAACATCAAATGAACCTGCGTAATAGACTGAACATCATACTTGTGGCGGTGCTCCTCTTGGGCATCGCTTCATATGCCATGTCTCTACCGCAGGATGACAGGACACGCCGTCGTAATCAAGCTGACAGGATACAGGCTAAAGCTACATCACAAGGACAAAGCAGGTCTGCACAAGCGGAAGGAAAGGCTGACGGCAAGGATAAGAAGAAGACTGTCCTCGAGCAACCTATCCTCAACATTGACGACACCATACCAGACTCGCTTCTCAATGCCCGCTGGAAGATACAGCGCACTCTGCCTATCACATTTGCTGACTTGAGAGCTAACGCTACAGATCTTAAGTTGCCCGAAAACCTCCAGCAGACAGTCAACTACAACGATACTCTCGGATATTACATCTTTGGCAACCGCATGGGCGGGTTTTATCTGCAGGCTCCGCTGGCTATGACGCGCGATGAATATATGAAATGGAGTGAGAAGAGGATGCTGGAAAAGATGTTTCGTAAGAAAAACAGTTCCAACATAGAGGCTAAGGGTAAGGACAAGTTTGACTTCACAGACATGCACTTCAGCCTCGGCCCGGCAGAGAAGATATTCGGCCCTGGTGGCGTCCGTGTGACCACACAGGGTACAGCCGAACTGAAGTTTGGTGCCACAATGAAGAACATACAAAACCCTTCGCTTCCCATCAAGCGTCGCAAGACCACCAATATTGACTTTGATGAGAAGATTAATTTCAATATGACGGGTAAGGTGGGCGACAAGGTCAACATGGGACTCAACTACAACACGGATGCTACCTTTGACTACGACGCCCAAAATATGAAACTAAAATATGAGGGCAAGGAGGACGAAATAATAAAACTTGTAGAGGGTGGCAACGTGAGTTTCCCATCCAACTCTTCGCTGATAAGGGGTGCTTCATCACTCTTTGGTATCCGTTCGGATTGGCAGTTTGGTAAGTTGAAGTTGCAGACTGTCGTCTCTCAGAAGAAGTCTTCCTCGACAAGTGTTTCATCAAAGGGTGGCACCCAATTGACATCATATGAGATGGATGTGGCTAACTATGACGAGAATCGCCACTTCTTCCTCTCCCATTACTTCCATGACCGCTATGACGCAGCCATGAAGACTCTGCCAAATGTCACCACGGGCATCACTATCAACCGTATAGAGATATGGGTGACAAATACTACGGGTACGACGGCAAACACTCGCAACATCGTAGCCTTGACAGACCTCGCCGAACCGAGCAACATATCGAATTCTACGCTCTGGTCGCCAAGCGGTTATCAGGTGCCGTGCAATGCTGCCAATAGTGAGTATGCATCAATGACTGGTGCTTATAGCGGAGCGCGCGATATAGATCAGACATCTACGGTGTTTGATGGTATCGGCAACTTTGCCGGTGGCACTGACTATGAGAAACTGGAGAAGGCGCGTCTGCTCTCGTCATCGGAATATACTCTCAACTCTGCGCTGGGATATGTCACCCTCAACTCTACCCTACGCACTGACCAAGTGCTGGCGGTGGCTTATGAGTACACCTATGGCGGTGTGACTTATCAGGTGGGAGAATTCTCGGGCGATGTGAGCGATGTCAACAAGGCTCTATTCGTAAAGTCGCTGAAAAACACATCCAACAATCCTCAACAGGGCAACTGGCGCTTGATGATGAAGAATGTCTACTCCATCGTGCGCGGTACGTTGCAGAAGGAAAAGTTCCGTTTGGACATAAAGTTTCAAAGTGACACTTCGGGTGTGTACCTTTCTTACATCCCCGAACCACAGGTGAAGAGTCAGACGCTCATAAAACTCCTTGGCGCTGACCGCCTTGACAATAATAATAGGACTCACTCCAATGGATATTTCGACTTTGTGCAAGGATATACGGTAAAGGATGGTTATGTCTTCCTGCCGTGTGCCGAACCATTTGGTCAGGCGATATACAACAAGTTGACCGAGAATGGCGTAAGCGCTGACATAGCATCCAAATATGCCTTCACCGAACTCTATGACTCCACAAAGACTGTGGCGAAGCAGATAGCGGAGAAGGACAAGTTCATACTGCAAGGACAATACAAGGGTAGTCGCGACAATGTGATCTCACTCGGCACTTCGGGCTACATACCGCAGGGTTCGGTGGTGGTCACTGCTGGTGGTGTGACGTTGGTTGAGGGTTCGGACTATTCGGTAGACTATTCGAGCGGTGAGGTTACCATCCTCAATCAGAGTATCATCGATGCGGGCACATCCATCAATGCTTCGGTGGAGAGCAAGAATGACGTCTCGCAGATGCGCAAGACCATGTTTGGTGTCAACTGGGAATACGATTTCTCCAAGAACTTCCAGATGAGCGGTACGCTTCAACATCTATCAGAACAGGCGCTCACTACGAAGGTGAACATGGGATCGGAACCGCTCAACAACACTCTTTGGGGCGTAAACATCAACTGGAAGAAGGAGAGCCAGTGGCTCACAGATATGCTCGACAAGTTGCCGTTCTTGCATCTCACCCAACCATCAAACATCTCTTTCCAGGGAGAGTTTGCCCAACTGATAGCAGGACAGAGCCATGGCACTCAGGACAATGCTTCCTATATCGATGACTTTGAGAATACGAAGATGACCATCGACGTGTCATCGCCTTCGTCATGGATACTCTCCAGTGTGCCATCAATGTTTGAGGAGAGTAAGGACAAGACTACCTTGCGTAGCGGATACAACCGTGCGCAGATGGCATGGTATAACATCGACCCTCTCTTCACTCGTCGTTCATCATCGCTCACGCCAAGCCACATCAAGAGCGACCTTGACCAGTTGTCCAATCATTATGTGAGGGAGATATATGTCAACGAACTGTTTCCTAATCGCGACCAGTCAAGTTATAGTGGTGCCACAAGTACCTTGTCGGTGCTCAACCTGGCATATTATCCTAACGAGCGTGGTCCATACAACTTCAACCCTAACCTCCAGTATGATGGCACACTGCCTGATGCGAAGAGTCATTGGGGTGGCATGATGCGCAAACTCGACACAAGTGACTTTGAGACTGCCAATGTGGAATATATCGAATTTTGGATGCTCGACCCATTCATATATACTGCAAGGGAAGGCATTGCAAGCCAGTATGGTGGTGACATGTATTTTAATCTTGGCGAGATAAGCGAGGATATCTTGCGTGACGGCAAGAAGTTCTATGAGAGTGGAATGCCTGTGGATGGTTCGTCCAACTATACTGTGACACAGTGGGGAAAGGTGCCCAACCAGGCCACGGTCACTTACGCATTCGCCACTACAGCGGGTTCACGTGAACTACAAGATGTGGGGTTCAATGGTCTTACCGACAGCGAGGAGCGCACATTTGAGTCTTACCAAGATTTCCTCACTCAGATACAGGGCAAGGTGAGTGCTGCCGTGTGGGACTCCATATACAATGACCCCGCCAACGATGACTACCACTATTTCCGTGGCACTGACTATGACGACATGAAGGCGTCCATTCTCCGTCGCTACAAATATATCAATAACCCACAGGGCAACTCTCCTGACACGAGCAATAGGAAGGAGAGTTACGACACGTCATACAAGACTACGCCTGATGTGGAGGATATCAATCAGGACTACACGCTCAACGAATACGAGAAATATTATCAGTATAAGGTATCCATCCGTCCTGAAGACCTCGTTGTGGGACAAAACCATATCGTGGACAAGCGTGTGGCTTCTCGTAAACTGAGAAATGACAAGACTGAAGAGGTGACATGGTATCAATTCCGTATCCCTCTTGACGACTGGGACTCAAAGGTGGGCAATATCAGTGACTTCACTTCCATACGTTTTATGCGTATGTTCCTCACTGGTTTTGAGCATCCGATAGTGCTCCGCTTTGGCAATCTTGACCTTGTACGTGGCGAATGGCGTGTGTATGACCAGACGCTCGACAATGTGAGTGGCACTGGCAAAATGGATATCTCTGCTGTCAACATCGAGGAGAATAATGACAAGACTCCTGTCAACTACACGCTGCCTCCTGGCATCAAGCGTGCACAAGATCCTACTCAGCCTCAACTGGTGGAGAGCAATGAGCAGGCTCTTGCCATGACAGTGAACAAACTGTCGACCAACGAGTCAAAGTGCGTCTATAAGAACATGAATCTTGACATGCGCCAATACAAACGCTTGCAGATGTATGTCCATGCCAACGCCATGGAACCAGATGAGACCAGTCTGCAGGATGGACAGTTGGCTGTATTCGTGCGACTTGGTTCGGACTACAAGAGCAACTATTACGAATACGAGATACCTCTCAAACTGACACCAGCGGGCAGATATGACCAGTATAGTGCCACTGACTGCCGACAGGTGTGGCCTTCGGAGAATATGCTCGACATTGCCACCAGCATATTTACTGCTACTAAGAAAGAGCGCAACAAGGCCAAGGCGCTCGGCATGGCTTCCTACAATCGTGCCTTCTCTGTCTATGATGATGACAACCCAAACAACAAGGTCACCGTCATGGGTAACCCTACACTCGGCGAGGTGAAGGTGATGATGATAGGCGTGCGCAACAAGGCTGGCGACCCCAAGTCGGGCGAGGTATGGGTCAACGAACTGCGACTGCGTGAATATGACAATAGTGGTGGTTGGGCAGCACAGGGCAACCTCAATGTGCAACTGTCTGACCTCGGTACGATAAATGCTCAGGGTCGTTATACCTCACAAGGTTTTGGTGGACTGGAGGATGGCGTGGCTTCAAGAGCTACGGACGACTATAGCAGTTACACTGTGACGACATCTCTCGAATTGGGCAAATTCTTCCCTGACAAGGCGAAGGTGACTGCCCCACTCTACTACTCTATATCCAAGGAGCAGTCGCGTCCGAAATATAATCCGCTCGACACGGATATGCTCCTCAAGGATGCTCTCGATGCAGCAAGCGGTAGCGAGCGTGACTCCATAGAGAGCATAGCAGTGACAAAGACTCTCAACACCAACTTCTCTCTGTCAAACGTGAAGGTGGGCATACAAAACAAGCGCCACCCTACTCCGATAGACCCAGCAAACTTCACTTTCTCCTATAGTCATTCGCACAAGCACACCTCGGGAGAGACGACAGTCTTTGAGAATGAGGACACATGGCGTGGATCACTCGACTACTCGTGGACTCCTGTCTACAAGGCTATCGAACCATGGAAGAAGTCAAAGTCGAAGAGTAAGTGGATGGATATCGCAAAACAGTTCTCACTCAACTGGCTGCCTCAGAACATCTCATTCGGTTCGGACATCAACCGTTCCTACTACGAACTCCAGGAGCGTGACATGGAAAGCACGGAGGGCACATCGCTTCCATTGACATTCTCTGAGCAATTCCTTTGGAATCGTGACTTCTCCATCCGTTGGGATTTCACCAAGAATATACACATGAACTTCTCGTCTGCCACGCATGCCGAGATAGAGGAACCATATACTCCAGTAAATAAGGATCTCTATCCAGACCACTATGAGGCTTGGAAGGACTCAGTGTGGACAAGTATCAAGAATCTCGGTACTCCGCTTGACTACAACCAGAGTTTCTCTCTTACGGTGCAGTCGCCTCTCGACAAACTGCCTATCTTTGACTGGACCAAGATGGATGCTTCCTACAAGTCCAACTACTCTTGGGTGCGCGGTTCGGACCTCGAGGATGGCACCTCGCTTGGCAACACCATATCCAATAGTCGCGACATCACTGTCAATGGTACATTCAATCTCGAAAAACTTTATAATCATATACCATTCTTAAAGGCTACCAACGAGCGATTCAATAAGCAGAAGTCTACATCTTCACAAAAGAAGAAGACGCAAAAGAAGACTACTACCAAAGACAAGAACACCAAGGATGGCGACTCCAAGGCGGAAGCCTCAGCTCAGGCACAGAAGAAGACTCTGCCAAAGAACAAGAAAGGATTTGAGAAGGAGATAACGCTGAAGCCAGACACGGTAATCACCGTCAACCATGCACGTAAGTCAAAGCGACTCATCGTGAGTGCAAAGACTGAGGATGGTAAGGCATATCCTATAAAATATAAGGTGGGCGATATGAACACCATCAAGATTACTAATAAGGTGGACTCTGCCATCAAACTCAAGGTGAGCGTCTTGACTAAAGAACCATTGGAAGACAAGAAATGGTATCGCAGCGCACAGTCAGTGGCTCGTCTGCTCATGATGGTGCGCTCAGTGGGTATCACCTACAGGAATCAACAGTCCATGTCGCTCCCAGGATTTATGCCTATGGCTGGTGATGCGTTCGGACAGAAACGCGACAACGGATACCTAGCTCCTGGTCTTGGATTCGCCTTCGGACTGGAGGGAGAGGACTTTATCGACAAGGCACAGAAAAATGACTGGCTGCTCATGTCTGACTCTGTGGCTACTCCTTCAGTCATTAGCAAAACCGAGGATTTACAGATTAAGATGTCTGTCGAACCAGTGAAAAACTTCAAGATAGACTTCAATGCCTCACGCTCTATGACCACTGGCAAGCGCATACAATATATGTATGAGGGCAACCCTACTACTCAGACGGGTACATTCACCATGACGACCATCTCGCTCAAGAGTGCCTTTGAGGGTATCGGCAATGCTAATAATGGATACAGGAGCAAGGCATTCGAAAACTTCTGCCAGTCGCTCGATGCTTACCAGCAGAAGGTGGAGCAACTCTATGCGGGAGCCACCTATCCGAAAGGATCTGCCATGGCAGGGCAGACTTACAATGCCGCAAACGGTGGGGTCAACAAATACAGCGCTGACGTGATGATACCGGCATTCCTCAATAGTTATACTGCCATGGGCGGTAACAGTCTGAACCTCTTCCCTGCCATCACAAAGTTGCTCCCCAACTGGTCCATACGTTACTCGGGACTGGCAAAACTACCTTGGTTTCGTGATAACTTCAAGTCGGTAAACATCAACCATTCCTACAAGAGCATCTATGCCGTAGGCTCCTACAGTTCCTACAGCACCTTCATGGAATACATGAATGGACTTGGATTTGTCACTGATGCTACAACGGGCAATCCTGTACCAAGTTCGATGTACAACATCTCCACCGTAAGTATCAATGAGGCATTCTCGCCACTGCTCGGTGTGGATGTCACATTCCACAACAACATGACCCTCAAGTGCGAATACAAGCAGACGCGTGTGCTCTCGCTGTCTACCACCTCGGTGCAACTTAATGAGTCTGTATCCAAGGACTGGGTAGTAGGTTGGGCTTACAAGATACAGGACTTCAAACTCTTCTCCATGCGCAACAATCGCAAGGTGAAGAGCTCTAGCAAGACATCCACTGGTGATAAAGATGACAAGTCAAAGTCTTCACAGACATCTACAAGTTCTGCTCGTAGCAAGATCAATCATGACATGAACCTGCGTCTCGACTTGAGCTACCGCAAGATGGCAAGCATCAGTCGTGACATAGCGTCCATGACATCGTCGGCTTCGTCGGGTAATACAGCCTTCAAACTCTCATTCACTGCAGAGTATACGATGTCAAAGTTGATGACCATGAGCTTCTACTACAACATGCAGAAGAACATTCCTCTCCTATCATCAAGCTCCTACCCCACCACGACCAATGACTTCGGTCTCTCGCTGAAGTTCTCGCTCAAGAGATAACAGACGCATAAGGTTTACACTTATTTAAGGGAAAACAAGAAACAATCTAAGAGAAATTCAAACTAAAATATTTTCATAATGATATCATTTTATATCCTTTATGACATAAAATGATATAATTATGAACCAAAAGCGAAGAAAGTCGCATCGTTATTCTTGTATTTATAATAATATGTATAACTTTGCAAAGGCATTGAAATTACATTAATAAATATAAAATAAGCCTATGAAACTTTCTACACTTTTTGCTACGGCATTATTGCTCGGTAGCACAACTGTTGCGCTTGCACAGGAGTCAGAGGTTGCGACTTCAGTAAAGAAGGGAGACCTTAAATTTGAAAATGCTATCCAGAAGGGATATTCGCAGATTTCCACACCTATGGCCATCACTTCCGAGGGTAATGTTGTGGTAACTGCAGTTCAGGTAAAAGGCCAATCACTTGGTTCATACATTGCAATGGCCACACCTGAGTTGGCATCTGATCCTATTTGGAAACTTGACATCACTGGCGGTCGTAGCGAAGTGACTGCTATCGTTGCCGACGGCGAAGGTGGTGTATTCGTTGCAGGTAACTTTAATGACAAGATTACTTTAGGCGGTGCTCTTGGTGGTATCACTCTGACTGGAAAGAACTCAGGTCAGTATATCAAGACTAATGCCTTTGTAGCGCACATCGACAAGAGCGGTCAGGTAGTAGCAGCTAATATGTTCCGTCCTACTATCAATCCAGAACTTACAAAATTGTCAGATAAATATTTGGATGGTGACAATGTCAATTGTAACATCTTCAGCCTTGCATTCGCTAATGGAAAACTCTATGCAGGCATGCTCTTTACAGATATCATATCTTCTGAGGCTGGAGATCTTACTGCTGGTTCATATAATCTATCAAGTTGGGGAATGGGTTTTGGTTCTGACTCTGATTTCACAGCTGTCGAACTTGACCAGTCTACACTCAAGGCTAAGTCTTTCCCTGTAGTCTTCGGAGGTCCTGGTGTATGCACAGATGCATCTTATATGGGATTTGCTATAGAGTCAGTTAAGATGACAAGTGAGGGAAATAAACTCTACTTTGCTGTCAGCGTAGGTGGTTTCTCCTCAAATGCAGTCCTCAAAGTAAATGGCGAGGAGAAGGACAAGGCTTCTTTCAAATACGCAGGTGGACTTAATGGAATGTATATGGCAAGTGTCGACATGAGTGATGGCACTGTTGTAGGCAAGGCTGTTGATGGTGAATATAGTTGGTCGGCAGGAACCTCTTCACTTGTTCAGCCAGGCGTAGCCTCAATCGCTATAGATGGTGAATATGTATACGTAGGTGGTAGCTTCAAGCAGAATTTCCCATTTGCAAAGGAACTCGCCGCAGTAGGCAATACTGACATGTTCTTCGTGCGTATGGATAAGGCTGAACTCTCCGATGATGTAAATATCATTACCAATTATGCTGAGAAGACATCAGGTGATGATTGCGAAGAGACATTCTCTGCTTATGATATCGCAGACGGCAATATCACTCTTTATGGAGCAGTCACACATTATCCAAGCGCTTACACAGACATAGCTACTACTGATGCTCCGCTTCAGATGACTACTTCTTTCCCAGAACCTAATGGTCTTGAGAACGATAATCCTGAAGGATATACCACAGGTGTGGTGACTACTGCTGACGGCAAGACTACTTATTACGCATTGCTCGATGCTGCTCAGTCTACTATTTCTTACAAGTATATTGACAAGTCTGCCAGTGGTATCAATGACATTGAGACTAATACTACATCATCAGAGATCTTCAATCTCCAGGGCATGAAGCTCTCTGCTCCACAGAAGGGTGTCAATATCATCGGTGGCAAGAAGGTGGTAGTAAAGTAATTTATTAAGAATTAAGAAGTGATTCATTTATGTAATGTGAAAAGAATAAGTTGCGCAAGTTATTTTTTGAACATTACTATAAGAGAGATTGGTACTGAGTAAACTGTGTACCGCAAATGAATTACACCAACAATAAGAACGTGTGCGACGATTGTCGTCGCACACGTTAATTGAAAAATCACAATCAACATTAATAGATGCACAAATATTTATTTGCAGCCATGCTGATGTCTGCAGTAGTCCCGACTTGTGCCAATGCACAGAGCAACGGGATGACTGTGGTCGTCAATGATGGCAAACCCGGCGCTCATGACATAAGCGGTATCGTCTATTCTGCGGAAGATAACGAACCTCTCATCGGCGTACAGGTAAAGGTGGTGGGCGCTAATGTGGCTACCATCACAGATGTGAACGGACGGTTCAGTATTAAATCAGTACCATTGAAAGGACAAAAGCTCACCTTCTCCTATATGGGTATGGAGACCATGACCATAAAGGCTGGACACAACATGAAGGTAATGATGAAGAGTGACCCAAAGATGATTAGCGATGTCGTGGTCAACGGATACTTCACTCGTAACAAGCAGACCTTTACGGGTGCGGCAAAGACCATCACTGGCGACGAGATTCTGAGTATCTCTCCAACCAACCTATTGCAGTCACTTGCCACTCTCGACCCCAGTCTTAATATCCAGCAGAACAATGCAGCTGGATCCAACCCTAATAGCGTGCCTGACCTGGTCATCCGAAGCACCACGTCACTCGCTACTAATGACGAGGTGGGACTCAATGCGCCGCTCATCGTCATCGATGGTGTGGAGCAGAGCCTCACGGCACTCTATGACATCGATATCCATGACATCGAGCGCGTGGACATCTTGAAGGATGCTTCCGCGACGGCACTCTATGGTGAGAATGCCGCCAATGGTGTCATCGTGGTGGAGAGAAAGCGCGTGAGCCAGTCACCAGTGCGCATACGCTATACGGTCACACCACAATTGAGTTTCGCAGACCTTAGCAGTTACAATTACTGTAATGCAGCACAAAAACTCGAACTCGAGCGCCTGGCAGGTCTCTACGACTCCACCTCGGGCAGTCTCGACAATGACTACTATGAGAAACTTGCCCTTGTAAGTAGCGGACAAAACACGGACTGGAAGTCAAAACCTATCCGCAATAGTTTCTCGCATGACCATTCGCTTTCTATCTCTGGTCGTGGTTCGGGTCTCGACTATAACGTCACCGCCAACTATGCCAACACCAATGGTGTGATGAAGGACGACGGACGTAAACGCTATGGCATGAACGTCTATCTCTCCTACACCGCCATCGAAGACCTCATCCTCACCATACGTGCTTCACATGACGAGTTGGCAACCAACACTTCCAAGTATGGTAGCTTTTCCGACTACCTGAAGTGTAACCCGTATGACTCACCTTATGACGAGTATGGTAACTTGCGCCGCAATCTATCATATGAGATGAACAACCCTCTCTACGAGGCATCACTCAGCAGTTTCGGCAAGTCTGAGAGTCGCACACAAGAGATATCTCTTGATGCACGCTACAATTTCAAACCTACGCTCTACGTCACTGGTCAGATATCTTATAATACCAGTCGTGGCACCAGCGACTCATTCACATCGCCTGAGTCAAACCTCTATACTAACACGACCGTGCTCAAGGAGAAGGGTTCTTACACACTTGGCACGAGTAAGAGCGACTCATGGGCAGCAAAACTTGTGGGTAACTACATACACAACTTTGACAAGGATGGTACCATGCTCACTATCAACCTTGGTGGTGAATTGAAGCGCACCGACAGCCAGTCGAGCACGATGCGTGCCTCAGGTTTCCTCAATGACAACCAGAATGACCTGGCTTACGCCACATCATATCCTACAAGTGGTAGCCCTTCGGGATCAGAGTCATTGTCCACAAGCGTTGGTGCTTTCGCTGCAGCCAACTTTATGTGGAAAAACCGCTACGTGGTGGATGGTTCCTATCGTCTGTCTGGTTCGTCTAAGTTTGGTGCCAACTACCGCTACGCTCCCTTCTGGTCAGTAGGTATCGGCTACAATCTCCACAATGAGGAGTTTATTAAGAAACTTGGATGGATCAACACTCTTCGTATCCGCGGTAGTTACGGATACACAGGTAGTGTGAAGTTTGATGCCTACCAAGCCATCACTACTTATAAATACAGCAGTGACTACATCGGTTACACTGGCGTAGGTGCCATACCACTTGGCATGGCTAACCCAGACCTGAAGTGGCAGACAACGAAGAAATTTAATGTCGGTATCACCTCTTCACTTCTCCATGACCGCATGAATGTCAACTTGGATTTCTATAACGAGCAGACATGCGACATGCTTATCGACAAGTCATTGCCACCATCATCAGGTGCCACATCAGTGAAGGCTAATCTCGGTTCGCAGACAAGTAACGGTATCGAGTTCTCTCTCTGGGGCAAGATTATCCAGACTCGTGACTGGGAGTGGAACCTCTCGGTAAATGGTCTGCACTCAAAGACTGTCATCAACAAGATCTCCGAAGCTCTCAAGCGCAAGAACGAGCAGAATGCCACTGGTCAGACCTCCAGCGGTACTATCTCTTCATCTCCTCTGTCACAGTATCGTGAGGGCGAGTCGCCATCTGCTATCTATGCTGTGCGCTCTGCTGGTATAGATCCTGCGACTGGTCAGGAGATTTATATCAAGGCAGATGGTAGCTACACCTACACATATGACTCTAAGGATCAAGTGTCATGTGGTGACACCAACCCTATCCTGCAGGGTAGTATCTCCACTATGCTCAAGTTCCGCTCATTCTCACTCACAGCCAGCTTCTCTTATCGTTTCGGAGGCGATATGTACAACTCTACACGTGCTTCAAAGGTGGAGGGCATCAATCCTAAGTACAACTGTGACGTACGTGCTTTCACAGAGCGATGGAAGCAACCTGGCGACGTGGTGCCATATCTCAACATCACCAAGACTGGTGGCAGTTCGGATACCTACACCGACCGCTTCATTGAGAAGGACAATGAACTATATCTCTCAAGCGTATATCTGCAGTATAATGTACCGGCATCATTCCTCAAGCCACTCCACATACAGAAACTCTATGTCGGCGTGGGTACGGAAGACCTCTTCCGCATCACAGCTGCCAAGTATGAGCGCGGTACATCCTATCCCTATAGCCGTAGCATCAACATGTCGGCAAGTCTGACATTCTAAAGAGAGAGTTATAATATAAGAAAGACGAAACAAAATACATATACAATAATGTATAAGATACATTTCAACATACACGCCACCAAATGGATATGCGCAGTCATAGGCATTGCAGCACTCACCTCCTGCAATAATTTCCTTGACGTGCGTCCGAAGTCAGAGAAGGTGGAAGACGAACTGTTTAAGAATGCCGACGGATTTGAATCCGCCATCTATGGTGTTTACGGTTCGCTACAGTCTAGTTCGGCTCTCTACGGCAAGGACCTCTATTGGGGACTCACCGACTGCATGGCACAGGACTTTGATCAGAATAGTGTAGAGTCTGGCACACGCGCAGCCGAGCGTTATCAGTATGACAACACATATCTCAAGACACGCTTTGCCAATGTCTGGACAGGTGCTTACCTCAGCATCGGCTATGCCAACAATGTGCTGAAAAATCTCGAAGGACGCACCAAGGAAGAGTTGCCTCTTTACAATCTCTACAAGGGCGAGATGCTTGCCATCAGAGCATGGCTACATTTCGACATACTGCGCCTCTTCTGTTCCACAGACGTCACAAAGCAGGGCATACCTTACACCACCACCTACACGATGACAGAGAATGAATTTAAGAAGGTGGGTGAAGACTATGACCTGATACTCAAAGACCTGCTCGAGGCAGAACAGTTGCTTGAGGAGGAGAAAGACCTCATCGTCTATCCTCGTGACAATAGTCAGTACTTCAAATTCCAAACTTACCGCGAGACCCACTGCAACTATTATGCAGTCTTGGGTATGCTCGCTAAAGTCTACTGGATGAAGGGCGACATGACAAATGCAGGTAAATATGCCAAGATGGTCATCGACAGTGGTAAGTATCCTTTGGCAGAACCATCAGAGATAAAGGACCTCTTTGCAGGTAAGCTCTCGCCGAAGGAGACATTGTGGGGAATATATTCCAATACATACAATGATACAGCCAACGGCTATCTCTACAAGTATCAATCATACACCAGTTATGACCCATATACAGACGACTCTGGTGCCACACACCTCATGCCATACGACCAGGTGTATTCGCAGGACGTGACAGGCATTGACCAGGATTTCCGTAAGAACTGGTTTAAGCAAGGTTCTGGTTATGTGCGTTGCCTCAAGACCGTGGACTACTACACCATCGAGGAGAGCCAAAATGTGCCAAAGGACTGGGTGACACGCATTTCCGGTATCAATATGCTCCACGTGTCAGAACTCTACATCATCGCTGCAGAAGCATTCCTCGAGAGCGATTATGCATTGGCAGTGCAGTACTTCAATGCAGAGACCAACTCCCGCGGACTCCCATCGCTGAGAGGCGATGTGACACTCACCAAGGACATGATCTACAATGAGTATCACAAGGAGATGTATGGCGAAGGCCAGGTGTGGTATAACATGAAGCGTCTCAACAAGGACATCATCTCCAACCTCGACAGCAAGGTGATACCTGCCAGCGAGGATGTGTACGTGATACCTATACCACAGGAAGAGCTTAACTATAGAAACTAAAACTAAGGAGCAAGAGAAAACATATGACAAACAAGATTTATATATTCCTTATGTCTGCCGTGACTCTGCTCGTGGCGAGTTGCGAAGCTGACTACAAACTCTATGACACTACGCAGAAGGACTCGGTGTTCTTCGACTATGAGAACGAGAAGGAGACTGCCGACTCTGTCATCACCTATAGTTTCGACTATGACATAGCCAATGAACATGTCGTAAGCATCCCCGTCTCGCTGATGGGTATTCCCAAGGCTAATGCGCGCACCATCCAACTTCAGGTGGTGGCTGACTCTACCGATATGGTGGAGGGTGTCAACTACACCATAGAGCGTGCCGAACTGGCAGCAAATGCTATCTCCGACTCGGTGAAAATCAAACTCCTGCGTGGTAATGACCCAGAGATACTGACTAAGGAGAAGAAACTCCGCATCGCCATCGTGGAGAGCGATGACCTGCGCCCTACGGGACAGGACTTCTTCACCATCAAGTATTCAGACATCCGCCCTGACCGTCCGAAGTGGTGGGCCACATTCAATGCCTTACCTGTCTACACATATGAGAATGCCCAACTCTTCTTCGAGTATTTCTATCGACTCGCGCCAAAGGCTGACAAGGCGGTGTATGACGAACTCATCGACAAATACGGAGAATATTTCGTCAATGCGAAGGATATGGAGCAAGGTGGCCCGATGGCATTCTATAGCGAATTCCTCTGCAAGTATGTGCTCATCCCGATGTATAATGACACCAAGGACACCATAGAGTGGCAGATGGTGCCTTCGGTTAACTAATGGCGAACTCAATAACTATGAAGAAGATGAAAAACAACAAAACACATATTCTTATGGCATTCGCCATGGCTGCCATACTGTCATGGGGACTTTCCTCATGCATCGAGGACGAGAGTGTGGAGGGCAATGCCGCTTCCATCCCGACCATGAAGATCAAGGGAAGCGAGGACACATCAATGCCTACATATAACTTTGACCTTGGCAATGACGTGGTCATCAATCCTGAGATATCCTATAGTGGCAATGAGTCAGATCTGACCTACACATGGCAGATGGGTACTTATACCAACGGTAGCAAAGGTGAGATGAAACAGATAAGCACAGAGCGCAATCTCGTCTATCGTGTACGTGCAGGTGGATCCTATTATTTCCACTTCACTGCCACAGATGGCAAGATTGGCCAAAGCATAGACTATAAGGTCAATGTCAACCGCACCTTCGAGGAGGGTTATCTGCTCACTTCCTTTGATGCTGACGGCAAGGGCAACCTCACCTTTATCAAAATCCCTACCACCGAAGAGATAGAAGCAGGCAAAGAGGTCGTTCCCGTGGAACACTGTGTAGAACTGATGAACGAAGGTTTCTCTGAAGCAAATCTTGTGAAGGCAATCAGCGGTTCGGTCAACCTCTGGGACGGCAAGACATCATCCGTACTCAAGCGCATACTCGTGTCTACGACTGATCAGTGCTATTTCCTGGAGCCAAACAATTTCACTGTGCTCTCGGAGATAAAGTATGCTGACCTCTATCCTGGATTTAAGGCAACGGAGTTTATGCCCGACAGTTATACTCCCTATGCCTACGACAAGAACATGAAGAAATTTGCCCACCTCAACCTCAAATATATGTTCCCTTACGAATATTCATATTACGCAGGATTTGAGTCGGCAGATGACATGATATTCAGCAAATATCTCTCATGGGGTTCGGAGTATTCACGTACATTCTATGTGGACTATGATGCCAACAAGGTGTCGATATTCTCCGCATATGCGTCTTACTTCGGTCTGGACACTTATTTCCCAGACGCTGGCAATCTGCTTGACGGACAGACACTCATCACCGTGTTTGGTAATGGTGACGGTAGCACTACCTTTATCCTTGCCAAGAATAATACCTCTGGAAGCATCACTCTTTGGGCCAACTCCAATAGTTATTATTACATCAATGCGGAGGAGTTCTCTGGTCAGAGCATGACTCCGACAGCCGATACTGCCGTGCCAGGCAGGGGTGCACGCTTTGTCTACACATCTACCTACGACCGCTATTATTACAGTCTTGACAATGGTGTGTATGTGTATCTTGCAAGCAATCAGTTCACCTTGCCTACAAAGGAGCAGTATGCCATCCGCTATGGTTCTGATGAGGAGGTGACCTTCATGGACATCAACTTCTCCACCGACGAACTCTATGTGGCTACATACAACAAGACCAACAAGCGAGGCAGTTTCTACATCTATGACTGCAAGGATGTGCGCACCGACAATAGTGCTGCCGTGCAACCCAAGAAGTCATACAAAGACTGCTGTGGCAAGATCACCTATCTGATGTATAAGCCAAGTATTCAGAATAAGTAATATTCGCTTGTGAAGGGTGCAGTGGGGACGCAGCACCTACTAAAAATGCGAACTATAGAGGGGCAGCACCATCGCTTTGCCCCTCTACTATAGGAAAAATCTCCGTTCCAAGACTTGGAACGGAGATTTTTGTTAGATATAATTGAAACCATGGATGGTCTGCACGAATCGCTCGGCATAGTCCCACGAGGTGTAGGGCCAGCTGAAGCCGAGGCGGCGGAGCACCTGCGTGGTGTAGCCGTTCTCATATCCTAACCAGCGCACCACATGCTTCGTGTCGTCCTCGTTGTAGGCGAAGAGGGGCTGTAGCTTCGACACCACGCTCTCGTCCTTCAACTTCTCTTGGATCATCTCGTTGAACTCGTCGTCCTCCATCGGCTTGATGTCGATGCCCACGGTGTGGAGAATGTCGAGGACATCGCCCAACGGGATGCTGTGGTTGTTGTATGGATGGAACACCACCATCTCCCTTGGGGTCTGCGAGAGCAGGCGGATGGCCTGGCATACGGCGTCGATGGGCGAGAACTCGCATGGCTCGTCGAGCGAGGCGTAGGTGACTCCCTTCAGCGTGGCCAGGGCTGCGATGCGGCCCATGAAGGCATTGCTCTTGAAGTTGATTTGGAACTCACCGTCGCTGTTTCTCGGAGCTAAGTTGCCCACACGCATAATCTTGGCGTTCAGTCCTTTGTCACGGATACCCGTGAGCACTATCCTCTCAGCCTCATACTTAGACCTTGCATACTGATTGTCAAGTCCCTGCCCATAGTCGAAGAGGTGTTCGTTGAGCAGGGTGGTGACAGCTGGCACTCCATCTACGCTCTGTCCGGCGATGCTTGCCGTGGATACATGAACCAGACGAGCATTGTGTGCCAGGCACCAATCTACCAACAGGCGCACGCTCTCCACGTTCACCTTCTCGATGTCGTTGCCAGCGGAGAAATGCTTCACGTTGGCGGCACAGTTAATCACCGTGTCGGCATCGTCGGGCAACTGGTCGAGGCAGTGAGGGTCGGTGAGGTCGCCACCGATGATGCGGATGCGCTTGTCGAAGAGGTCTTCGTCTACATTATCAAAATAATAGAAGAAGAGCGTGCGGAGGCGCTTCTCTGGTGTAAGGTCGCGCTTGCCACGCATCACGCAGTAGATAATGCCTGTCTCATTTTGTAGTAGTTCATTGAGCATATGGATGCCCAAGTAACCCGTGGCACCCGTGAGCACCACGTTGCCGATGGACTGCCTTTCGCCCTTGCGCAAAGCTTCGAGCGTGTTACCTTCGAGCACATCTGAAAATGCCGACTTTGGCAGCTCGGCTTCCTTGTTGACGACGATCGTCTCTGTGGGCACCGCTGTCTGTGCACTGTTCTGCATGATGTCGATGAAGATGGCGAGGCTTCGAGGAGTCTTGTATTTGAAGAGATCCTTGAAGGTGACGTTGTAGCCCTTGGTCATCAGCTGAGCCACCACCTTGATGGCGCTGAGCGACGTACCGCCAAACTTGAAGAAGTCATCGTTGGCTCCCACCTTGTCCTTCTTCAGCACGTTGGAATAGACTTCTGCTATAGCGATCTCTATCTCGCCCTCAGGAACCACAAAACTGTCTTGCTTCTCCTCTTGCAGGTGAGGTTCGGGCAGCGCACGGGTGTTTGCCTTGCCGTTGGGCGTGAGTGGCATCTTGTCGAGTTGCATGTAGGCGGTCGGCACCATGTATTCGGCAAGGTGTATGGAGAGGAATGACTTCAGTGCCTCGATGTCTATCTCGCGGTCAGCGGTGAAATAGGCGCAGAGGTGCTCCACGCCACCAATCTCCCTTACCACCACGCTCTTCATCTGCACGCCCTCAAACTGTCCGATGAGGGTCTCTATCTCACCCAGTTCGATGCGGAATCCGCGCAGCTTCACTTGGCTGTCGATGCGTCCGAGGAACTCTATCTGACCGTCACTATTGTAGCGCACGAGGTCGCCAGTGTGGTAAACCTTTACTTTCTTTCCGTCGATGGTCAGGTCGCAGAAGCGTTCAGCCGTCAGTTCCTCACGATGCCAGTAGCCTTTGGCGATCTGTGTACCGCTCACGCAAAGTTCTCCGGCAATGCCTCGTGGCAAGAGTTGACCCTCGGGGTCTACGACAAGACCCATCTGGTCGTACGTGGGTCTGCCGATAGGTATATTGCGGTATTCATGGCCCGGTTCTACATCAAAGAAAGTAGAGAGCACGGTAAACTCCGTAGGGCCGTAGCCGTTGATGAGTCGGCACTTGCAGTTGGGAGCCACGGTCATCTTCTCGCCACCCACTGCCATGTATTCCATGGGCAGGTCGGGGTACATCTGCAGGAGCATCTGTCCCAACTGGGTGGTGAAGAAGGCTCCAGTGATGCCGTTATTCACGATAAAGTCGTGGAGCAAGGTGAAGTCCTTGCGTGCCTCCCGAGGCACGGGGTAGAGCGTACCGCCGACGGTGAGCACAGGATAAAGGCTCTCCACCGAGGCATCGAAAGAAAAATTGGAGTGGCAGGCGATGCGACTCTTCTCGTTCTGTCGCCATTCGTGGGCGGCAAACTGGACGTACTGTGCCTTGGCTCTCTGAGGTGTCATCACGCCCTTGGGTTTGCCTGTGGAGCCAGAGGTGTAAATCATGTACGCCAAGCTGTCCGGCGTGGTTATGTTGATGTCGTTGACCTTTGTATCATCGCAATGGGGCAGATCGTCATCGATGAAGAATATCTCGCCTTTGAAACTATCGAAGTCGCCATTGGCGTTCTTTTCATCATAGATGGAGTGTGCGGTAACGAGCACCTGGCTCTCCGAGTCTTCGAGCATGTAGAGCAGTCGGTCGATGGGATAGTCATAATCGAGCGGTACGTAGGCGCAACCTGCTTTCTCGATACCGATGGCCGCCACAAGAAACTCCTTCTGATAGCCTAACATGACGCATACGAATGGCGACTTACCGTCTTGGCCCACACCTTTCTCCACGAGAAGGGAGGCGAAAGCACCGGAAAGATTGTTGAGTTGGGCGTAGGTATAATGTCCCGTCCCGTCCACTACGGCGATGTTGTCAGGAGTCTTGGCTACCTGACGCATGAAGAGCGAAGGATAAGTGTCATTGGGGTCTACGTCGAGATGTGCGCCAGTGGAGAGAGTGATGAGTTGTTCTATCTGCTCCTCATCCACCAATGCCACGTCGTGGAGAGTCTTGCAGTGGCAGAGGTTTTGCGCTACACATGCGGTGGCGCGCAATAGCGTCTCCATGTCTTCCTTGCCGTAGCGCATTCCGTTGTATTCGATAATCATGCGATAGTCAGCACCTTCGGGGAAAATGGTCAGCATAATGGGGAACATCGTGACGTCATTCCCCAGGAACATGCGTTCCATAGCATCAGTCTGTCCCTCTTCGGTCACGCCGCCCTGGAATATGCACATGATCTCGGCATGAATCTTGAAGTGCTCCACGAGGTGAGTGTATGGGAAGAAGTCGCGCGCATAGTTCTCCTGCAGCATCTTGTGGATGGATGCGAGGAAGGTCTTGGTCTCCGTCTTGCCCTCCACGCCGATGGTGACAGGCAGAGTCTTGACAAACATACCCACGCACTGCATAAGGGCAAGATTAGCTCCGCGTCCTCCCGAGATGGTGAGGTAGAGCGGATTGCTCTGGCGCATGATGCGACTGAGAGTCAAGGCAAATGCGGCTTGCATATAACTGCTCACGGTGATGTCGGCTTCATGGCACGCCCGATCGATGCCGGCAGCAGGGAACGTCGTACTTATCTTGCCCACGGGCACTCCATCGGGATTGAAGGAGTCGGGATAGGATGTGACCTCTGCTGTACTAATGAGTTTTTCGTAGTATTTCTCTGCCTCCTTGTAGTCATCACTCTTCAGTACACCCTGCTCATAGAGTGCATAGTCGAATGCTGTGACACTTTCACATGGCAACGCTTTCCCTTCGTAGGCTGCAAGCACATCGGCAAAGAACACGTCGACCGACAAACCGTCAAACACCGTGTGGTGAGCATCCACGAAAAGATATACTGCCGAAGGACTTTGCACCACTTCTATGCGTACGAGATCGTCTGCAAGCAAATCGAATGGTCGCATTCTCTTCTCGAAGTATTCGCGAGATGGTTCTTCATCGATGGTAACTACATGTGCCTTTATTTCTGCGTCGTCCCTACGCTGCATCATCACCTCGCCATCCACCGTGGCGAAGTGTGCTTTCAGCACGGGATGAGCATTGATGGCCTTCTCTGCCGCCTGGGCAAGACGCTGGGCATCCTTGTCGGCAAACTTATAGATGATGGGGATGTTGTACTGAGTAGTGTCGCGGTTGATTTCCCAGTCAAGATACAGTCCACGCACATTCTCCGTAAGTGGATAATACTCCCGCTTGTCATATTTCATATCTGGTGTACTGTCACCAGTTGAGTTACTGATACGAGTTGCGATGGCCCTCACAGTAGGTTCGGCAAGGATGTCATCGATGGCTATCTGCACACCTATCTGGCGCGAGATGTTGCCACCCAAGCGCATGGCAGCGATAGAGGTGACGCCCATGTGGCGCAGATTGGTAGTAACACCAAACTTGTCGGTACCGAGCATATCAGCAACAATATCGAAGACGCTCTGCTCCATCTCCGTCTCAGGTGCCACAATCTCCTCGACCTCCATCTGAGGTTCGGGCAGGGCACGAGTGTCCACCTTGCCGTTAGGCGTGAGTGGCATGGTGTCGAGCTGCATGTAGGCGGTGGGCACCATGTAGTCGGTGAGGCGTTCTGCCAAGTATTGCTTCAAGGCTTCCACATCTATTTGGTGGTCGGCGGTGTAGTAGGCGCATAGATGTTCCATGCCTCCTATTTTCTTGACCACCACGCTCTTCATCAGCACGCCCTCAAACTGTCCGATGAGTGTCTCTATCTCTCCCAACTCGATACGGAAACCACGAAGTTTCACTTGACTGTCGATGCGTCCGAGGTATTCTAACTGTCCCTCGTCATTGTAGCGCACGAGGTCGCCAGTGTGGTAAACCTTTACTTTCTTTCCGTCTATTGTCAGGTCGCAGAAGCGTTCAGCCGTCAGTTGGTCACGGTGCCAGTAGCCACGGGCTATCTGCACGCCACTCATGCACAATTCTCCCACCTCTCCCAGTGGCAAGAGATTACCTTTGGCATCTACGACAAGACCCAACTGGTTGGGCAAGGGACGACCGATGGGGATGTTGCGGTATTCGCGACCTGGTTCTACATCAAAGAACGTGGACATGACGGTAAACTCCGTCGGTCCGTAAGCATTGATGAGTCGGCACTTGCATGGAGGAGCCACGGTCATCTTCTCGCCACCAAGCACCATGTATTCCATAGGCAGGTCAGGGTACATTTGGAGGATCATCTGTCCCAATTGGGTGGTGAAGACACCTCCCGTGATGCCGTTATTCACGATAAAATCATAGAGCAAGGCGAAGTCCTTGCGCGCATCCTGTGGCACAGGATAGAGCGTACCGCCGACGGTGAGCACTGGATAGAGGCTTTCCACCGAAGCATCGAAGGAGAAACTGGGATGGCAGGCGATGTGGCTCTTCTCATTCAGTCGCCACTCGTGGGCGATAAACTGTACGAAGTGTGCCTTGCCCTTTTGGGTAATCATCACGCCCTTGGGTTTGCCCGTAGATCCTGAGGTGTATATCATGTAAGCCAAGCCCTCGGGAGTGGCGAGGTTGGTCTTGTCGGCCTTGGTGTCGTCACACTGGGTGAGGAAGTCGTCGAGGAAGACCACCTGTCCATGGAAGTCCGTGAAGTCGCCATCGGCATTCTTCTCGTCAAAGATGGCATGGGTGGTAATGAGCACCTGGCTCTCAGAGTCTTCGAGCATGTAGAGCAGTCGGTCGTTGGGATAGTCATAGTCGA
>CAVABU010000019.1:0-25209 GCA_963586965.1 Gemmiger formicilis | reverse complement strand
AAATAACGGCAGAGTCGAATGTAGAGGTGGACAAGACGTATATAGCACAGTTTGTCGTTGTCAATCCTGCCATTCAGGAAAAGACAATAGCAGAGATTGTGCGTATGACACATATAAAGTTTATCGTATCTCGAGTGTGGCGCAATAATGAGGTGACAGTGCCTTCGTCTCAGACCAAATTATATAACAATGATGAGATAATGGTAGTCACTACTCGTGATGACGCTGCGGCTATGGAAATACTTTTCGGAAAGAAAGTCGAAAAGGACTGGAATGCAGAAGAGGTAGACTGGAATAACATTGACGCACATATAGAAAGCCGTGTCATAGTGGTTACGCGTCCTGTCCTTAATGGAAAAGTTCTCGGTACACTGCATTTGCGTGAGGCTTACGGAGTCAACGTGAGTCGTGTGATGCGTGGCGATGTGAAGTTGCTCGCTACTGATAATCTGCGTCTGCAATATGGTGACCGTGTGACTGTCGTGGGAAAACCTGATGCCATAGACAATGTGGAAAGTTTCTTGGGTAATGCCGTGCAGGTGCTTAATGAGCCCAACCTTGGCGCAATTTTCCTCGGTATGATATTGAGTCTCGCACTTGGCACCATACCATTAAGTTTCCCAGGAATCAATGTTCCGATAAGGCTTGGTGTTGCAGGCGGATGTATTATTGTCGGCATCTTAGTTGGTGCACTTGGTCCTCGTGTACATTTCATAAGTTACACCACGCGATCTGCATCACTGATGCTACGCAAGCTCGGATTGGCGCTTTACCTTGCCAGTCTCGGTTTGGCAGCGGGAAGTGATTTCCTTGTCACCGTCATGCGTCCGCAGGGACTATTGTGGATAGGAGTAGGATTTGTACTCACCGTCATACCTGTACTCATAGTAGGATCCATAGCACTGCGCATTGGCCGTCTTGACTTTGGTACGGTATGTGGTATGCTTTGCGGGTCAATGGCAAACCCTATGGCTTTGGGTTATGCCAATGACACGATGAAGGGTGACTCAGCGTCGGTGAGTTACGCCTCCGTGTATCCTTTGGGCATGTTTCTCAGAGTGGTGATAGCCCAAGTGCTGGTGATGTTTCTTGCCAGGTAAGAATATCTATTAAGCCATACCGAAATAATAGAGTAGGAGAATAATGCCGACAACGGCTATCATGATGATAGACTTTATTAGGCATGTTGCTACTCTTTTGACTAATAGAAATCCTGCTACTAATACGAGTAAGGCGAATATATAGATAGTGAAATTGCTCATAATTATTATTTGTTGTTTACATCAAGTTGTGGGAATGGTATCTCGATATTATTGTCGTTGAGAGTCTTGTAGATGCACTCGCGTATCTCACCGTCGTTAACGATATTTGTAGCGACAGGTACCCATACCAATATCTTTAGGTTTACAGACGAGTCTGCAAAACTGTCGAGGATGACGGTCACAGGCTTGTTCTTCTTTAGGAATGGCAATTTAGAGATGTTAGCAATAAGCATCTTTCTCACCTTGTCGATATCTGTGCCATAGGCTACTCCCACCTCAATCTTGTCAAGTTCATATCCGTGATTACGAGTAAGGTTCTTGTAGTTCTTGGTAAATAGTTGTGAGTTTTGGAATGCTATTACCGAACCATCGGATATGTTTACCAATGTCGAGGTGTAACTTATAGAACTCACTGTACCGCGGTAGCCATCGCACTCTATGAGGTCTCCTATCTTTACGCGTCCTGTCATGAGCGAGATGCCGTAGTAAATGTTCTCGATGATATCCTTTGATGCAAAACCGACACCAGTGGACAGACCGCCTGATACTACCAGTAACCAAGAGTTGCCGATATTGAGTATGCTCAGCACTATCAGTACCCATGTGCCCCACACGACAATTTGTATGACATTGTTGCCTAATACATTTCTTGAGGCAGCATTGGCATAGTCGCTCTTGCTCAGATGGAGAGCTAAGAGGGCCTTTGCAGAGCGATTGATGTAGGCAAAGAGGAAATAAAGCACCGTAGCGGCACACAGTCCGTAGATGCTTGCGGAGAAGTTTGGCGTGTCAATAAACTTTGTAGTGAATATAGTCCATGTAGTGCTACTCAGGTTGAATACGTCTGCAGCCCAATATATGGCAAGTACTATAGACGCTACGCCGAGTGAAGGCAACAGCACAGTGCGACAGAAGTCGTAATGCCATGTTTCATTGATAGGTTTCTTATTGAAGTTGCGGTGCTCAGTCCAGTTTTTCATCCATCCAGATATACAAGTTATCGTTAGGATGCAAGTCAACTGCATAATCCACCATATGAGCGACTGCACGCTGAGCAGAGTGTAACCAGTCCATGAGAGAACGACTGAGAATATCAACACGGCAAATGACACATAAGTGTAATATTTGTCGCTACGTGGTATGTTGTCATTATGACGTCTTATGACATTCCATTGCCATATGGTGCAAGCCAATAGGATAGGGGGAAATATGAGGTTTACCAGTTCGTTAGGTATAAGAATTATACGGAACGTGATGACTATAAATCCAATGACGATAAGTGGAGAGTAGATGCGGAAGGCGCTCTTGATCTGCACACCATCAAGTCTGAGCAGTAGGGATATGAGCAATACTCCAAGCAGCCAAGCATATTCCACCATCAGTCCAGATGCCATGATGATGAAGTTCTGGTCAGAGACGGTGAGTCTTACTATGCCGAGGATGACTGCCAGCGTCACGATGCTCGTTGCCATAATTATGCATATGCGCTTTTCCTGGAATGTCTTCGTCTTGAAACGCTTAGGCAGTATATAGCGTATGAAGATGATATTTAGAACTATTGCTACACAACCATATAGCAATATAAGTCCAAATAGGGTGAGGGCTACGCTGAATGCCCACTGTGATTTCTCGTGCCCATGATTTTTGCTATATTTGTCTTGGATAGTGGACTCCATATTCTTGAAATTGCTTCCAAGAGATTTTAGTATGGTGATGTAGTTGTCACCACCATTGACAAATATGTTGGACTGTATCTCCGTGTAACGCTTTTGTGCGTAGTCATTAAGTTCTTTGAGGTGTTCTTCCGTCTGTTGGTAATAGGAGATATATGTTGCCATCTGCTCATTATTCTCCTTGAGCGTACGCCTGATATTGATGGCAAGAGTGAGACAGACGCTACGGTCAACTTTAGCAGAGTCGCTTAGTCCCATTGCAGGCATCTGATTGAGATAAGCTATCAGAGAGTCATAGCGTGCAATGTCTTCAGCATTAGTTTCTATGTATTCTCTGAATGGTTGTGAATTGGTCTGAAACTGCTTGTACATCTCCGTGGCCTCGTGGCACGCATAGGTGAGGTTGAAGATATAGTCCTGCTTTTGTGAGTAGAGCATCAGTGAGTTTTGTGCCGACTGATTGAAGATGGACATGATATTCTTCACGATGGTCTTCTGTTGCTCCACCATCATGTCAGATTGCAGTTCGAGATCATTATGTTGGCTTGTCAGTTCACCTCTCAATACACTGAGAGAGCTTTCGAGATTTTTCTCCTTCAATACAGCCGATGAAGGCAATACTGCCATCAGTATCATTATGATGGTAATGATAACTCGTTTGCTTGATATATTCATAAAAGGTGTATGTTTGCTTTATCAGTTTCGTTGTTTCTATACAAAGTTAAGAAATAATGTTGACTTAAACGCAATAAGCCCACCGGAAAACATAATGTTTTTTCCAGTGGGCTTATGTAATTGTCTGAGGGATAGTTTTTATCCCAGATATTTCATCAGTATCTTTATGTTGCCAGAGTCACGCAGCTTGGCGATAGACTTTTCGCGTATCTGTCTTACACGCTCTCTTGTCAGTCCGAGTTGGTCGCCGATTTCCTCGAGACCTTTCTCTGGACAACCTATGCCAAAGCATTCGCGGATGATGGTTATCTCGCGCTCTTTCAATACCTTATTGAGCACGCTATTAAGCTCCATAGCCATAGATTCATGGTCAACGTGTCTGTCGGTAGAACTGTCTTCGCTTGAAGGCATGACATCAAGCATACAGTTGTCTTCACCATCCTGGAATGGAGCATCGATGGATACATGATGGCCGTCAGCCATGAGGCTCTGACCGATTTTCTCCTCGTCAATTTGTGTAGCTTCAGCAAGCTCTGATACAGAAGGGTGACGCTGGTTTTCCTGTTCAAACTTATTTATCTCATGGTTGATCTTGTTGAGCGATCCTACCTGATTGAGAGGTAGACGCACGATACGGCTCTGCTCTGCGATGGCCTGCAAGATGCTTTGGCGAATCCACCACACTGCATAACTGATGAATTTGAAACCACGAGTCTCATCAAATTTCTGTGCTGCCTTGATGAGTCCGATGTTGCCTTCATCGATAAGGTCAGTCAGAGTAAGTCCTTGATGCTGATACTGCTTTGCTACGGATACGACAAAGCGGAGATTTGCGGTGATAAGTTTGTTCTTTGCCCGTTCGCCTTCAGGTCCGCCTTTTTTAATCTTTTGTGCAAGTTCGATTTCCTCGTCGATGGAAATAAGTGGAGCACGACCGATTTCTACAAGATATTTGTCAAGAGCCTCACTTGAACGGTTTGTGATACTCTTCTGAATTTTTAATTGTCTCATCTGTTATAGCTTTTAACCTAAAGTATATATAAGAGATGTGCGTAATTGCGCAAATCACGTACAAAGTTACAATAAATAAACGTGTCAACGTAATATTTATTGTGTAAAATAAGATTTTTTAATCTTCTTCCTCGCCTGTGTGTAGTATTAGAGAAGTGGCACCAAGTGTGAATAGGGTGCCGTTTTCTATTACTCGCTTCTCTTTGTCGCCAAGGAGTTCGCCACCAACGAATGTTCCTGTGTATGAGGGACCATCGCGAAGGATATATTTCAATTGTCCTTTCTTATTGCGCTGTACAGTCAGCACGCAGTGGTGCATATCGATGCTTGGGTCGCTACTCTCAATGGGACATTGTATGGTTTGGCCCTTTTGATAGCGTCCGATGATGTTGTCGCCCATATAGATAGGCAGTTCTTGACGGAAACCGAAGACATTCTCAATTACAATGAGATGTCCGACAGGTGTCTTTTCTTCCAAGTTTTCACCAGAGTTGTCTGCATTATCTTTGTTTGCACTCTGCTTGGATGCATTTAGACGAATGCCAAACTGTTTGCCACACTCCGTGCATTGGAAAACCAGTGACTGGCCCTCCGTATATTTCGTCTCATCGAAGATTATGTAATTGTCACACTTGGGACAGCGTACTCTTTTCATAGTTTAGTTACCCATGCGTATTCAAACTCACTCTGTGCAGACAACTTGTTCTTAGTTGCTTGAGCTTCATCGCGATTGTCAAAACTTCCGTATACTACCTTCCGACTTTTGCCTTCTCCGATTACCTTGGCATCCTGCAGACCTCTTTGACGGAGTTCGTCTACGTAAATATCAGCGTTAGTCTTTGATATTCTTGCAGCCAATACGACTGTGTAAAGGCCTTTTGCTTGAACTTCTGCTTGTACTGGTGCTTTCTCTATGATATTGGCGGTCTCCTTGACGTTATCCTTTTGAGTTTGCACTCTTATGGTTTGTTTTTTCTCCTGTGGCGATGGATTACCATTGCTTATCATGAGTTCGGTCAGGAAACTTGTGTCTATCCCACTCATTAGCTGGTGGGTGTTGACGCTACGATTGAGCAATGGGATTACCATGAGCATTAGGATGACAATGCATGCCACCATACCTCTTCTTATGGATGAAGTGGAGATTCGTACAAATCGTTCCCTCTCTTCGGTGATAGGGTAGATGTTGTGAGCATGAGTCTTCCTCTTCGGCGTAGATTCTGCCTTATTGAGGAATGTCGTGGAGTCTGTAGTGGATATGCCTGACAGACCATAGAGTTTTGGAGATAGGATACCTGCGGGAACAGGCTCAAACTCGTAATTACCATCCTTGTTGAGGGATAGTCTACCTACAGAACTGATGTCAAAATGACCATATTCCTCTATCATACTACGGAGTTGCGCCACTTCGTCAGTTACTACCCTCAAAGCCTCGGGATAACTATAGTCGTATGTTTCAATATACGACTGTACCAAGAGAGAATCGTTCATGGTGAGCTGTTGGTTGAATCCAACAGTGGTCTTAGGTGGCAACATAGTCCTATCAGCCTTGTCAAACTGAGCGCTGACATGGTGGGCTACGAAACCTCCGAAGCCAGGCACGATTACGCAATCATGCTTGAGCAAAAGAATCTCTATATGTCGGTCGATATTGAACATGGTATGCAAAGTTAAACGATTTCCACGAATATCACAAACAAATTATGTCAGATTATTTAAAAAACGATATTTTGTTTTCTTCCCCTTTGATATTGCCAATTTATTCCTTATATTTGCATTAATAACTAATATGTACATACGCGAAACATGAATTATATCGAGACTTCTATCAAGGGTGTTTGGATCTTAGAACCGAAAGTGTTTACGGATAAGCGTGGCTATTTCTTTGAGTCATGGAGGAAGGAAGACTTTGAAAGTCATATAGGTAAGGTGGAGTTTGTGCAGGACAATGAGTCACGCTCTTCTTATGGCGTTTTGAGAGGTCTGCATTATCAGAAAGGTGAGTTCTCGCAGGCTAAACTTGTGAGGGTCATCAAGGGTAAGGTGCTTGATGTGGCGGTAGACTTGCGTAAGAGTAGTCCCACATTTGGTAAGTATGTGGCTGTGGAACTGAGTGAAGATAACAAGCGCCAGTTCTTTATCCCTCGTGGTTTTGCCCACGGTTTCGTTGTTCTCTCGGACGATGCCATATTCACTTATAAGGTGGACAATGTCTATGCTCCTCAAGAAGAGGCAAGCATCAGATGGAATGATGACACAGTGAATGTGGAATGGTCGATTGATCCGAAGGATGTAATGACAAGTGAGAAAGACAATAATGGCGTAGCACTAAAGGATGCAGTCGTATTTGAATAAGGAAAGGTCGTGGGTAGATTAGGATTTTTGTCAATTGTATTGGTAGCGTTTGTCGTTGCTAGTTGTGCGTCAAGGAAACCGCAGACTCCTGAAAGAGACTCGCAAGCAGAAGCCATGCTCGATGGAGTATGGATAGATAGCGATGATGAGAGTGTGGTTTTCATGGCAAGGCACGACACCTTGTTCTACCCCGATGAGAGCGTATTGCCGGTGCCGTATAGGATATGCGGTGATACCCTTTATATGGATGGCAAGCAAAAGTCCAAATATGTCATTCTGAAACTCACACCCAATCTTTTTGTATTCAATAACCAAAATCAGGAAAGGGTGAAGTTGGTCAAGAGTAATGATGCATCGGCAATGGCTTCATTTAGCAAACCAACTGAACCTATTGAGGAAATTAATCAAAAGTTGCTCAAGCGCGATACTGTGGTTGTAGCAGGTGACACGCGTTATCATTGCTATATGCAGGTAAATCCCACGACTTTCCGTGTTGTAAAGAATGACTTAAATGAAGAAGGTGTGGGAGTAGGTCGTGCTTTTTACGACAACATTGTGAATGTCGCTGTATATATTGGTAGCCAGCGCCTATATTCTCGCGATTTTGATAAAAAGGCATTTGTGAAGTTCATACCAGAGGAAATCGTGAGCCAAATCATCCTTAGCGATGTCGTGTATAAAAGTTGTTCATCCGATGGAGTGACCTTTCAAGCGCAACTGCGCATACCTGAGAGTCCATCGTCTTATATCGTGAATATCAACATCTCGCATAATGGAAAGATGCAGATGTCGCAACCGCAATAATTTCCTGTATATTATTGGCTTTACAAGAGGTGTATTAGTAGAATCTGATGTCTGATATGATGAAAGAACCGACCCTTGAGTTGAGTTCCTTTATCAGTTGTGCCTTCATCATTGTCAAGTCTGCCCTTAGTGCAGGATTGGTAATCTTTACGAAGAGAGTCTGATTCTTGATGTACTTGTCTCCTGTGTATTTGGAGACAAGACTACCCGTGACCTCTTCCCACATGGCTAAGGCGCGCCTCTGGATAAGAGGAGTCTCAAGACCTTCCTTTCGCATCACTTGATTGAGAAGGTCACCTATAGTTCTCGGTCTCTTTCTAAACATGGTCTATGATTATGTCATGTGGTTCATATGGCACTGACTCCACTTTCTGGTATGGGAAGCATACACCTCTCTTATATATACAACCTAATTTTTGCAGGAAACGGTCATAATAACCTTTGCCACGTCCCAGTCGGTGACCACGACTATCAAATGCTTGACCAGGTACGAGTATAGCGTCTATCTTGCTATAATCGGTAAAGTCTTCACCATTTGGATGGCATGTGTGCAGTGCACCTGTTTCCATATTCTCGTCCCCTTTATAGATGCGCAGGGTCATGTCCTGGGCGTTGATGACTACGGGCAGAAGCACGGTCTTTCCCTCAGAAAGAAACTTGTCGAGTAGGGAAGTGATGTCAGGCTCGTCATTGAGCGGATAGAATGCCATGATGCATCTTGCTTCCTTAATCCTTGCGTCAGACAGTATGTCGCGACAAATATCATCAGACCACTGCGCTCTATCGGAGTCAGTGGTCTGGAGATATTGTTGCCTTATGAAGTGGCGCATTTCCTGCTTATTCATTTCTGTGTTTGGATGTGCCCTTTTTCTAATACTTCCAATGACTTCGCAATCACAGGATCATCCTCGTTCACATACTCTGTCCAAGCATTTTCGTTGAGCATATTATATATGATACGGCTCAAGATAAGTCGCTCGAGCAATGTGTGCGACTTCCTTATCATGAGATTTCTGCGCTTCAGACCGTTGGACTCGGCATAAGAGGCAAACTTATCCACGAGATTTTGCTTCTTCAGATAAGCCTTCATGTCCTCCATGTTATCATATTTCTTCAGCGTTTGTCTATTGGCATCAGTGTAGATGAAGCAGTACTGGAGTACAAGTCCTGTCATGACTGCCTGCTTATAGTAGGATGTCACATCGGTGGTATCCTCAGCCACAAATATGTCAGGTGATATGCCACCTCCACCATATACTATGCGTCCCTTGGCGGTGTGATATTTCTTGCCTGTGTGCTTTATGCTGTCAGCAGAGAAGAACTCTCCACTCTCATAGCGGTGCACGATGTCTTGCATATACTCATTCTCGTGACCTGCCACATATGGTTTTTGTATGCAACGTCCAGAAGGTGTGTAATAGCGTGCGATGGTGAGTCTCACGCGACTCTTGTCTGGGAATCCAATCTCCTGCTGTACCAATCCCTTGCCAAAGGAGCGACGTCCGATGATGGTGGCACGGTCATTGTCCTGCAGAGCGCCTGCAAGAATCTCTGATGCCGAGGCACTTGACTCATTGATGAGCACCACCAAAGGTATGCGTTGGTAACTGCCATGGCCGTCAGAACGATAATCCTGGCGTGGAGACTTACGACCTTCGGTGTAGACGATGAGTTTGTTCTTTGGTAAGAACTCGTTGGCTATCTGTACGGCAGACATGAGGTAGCCACCACCATTGTCGCGGAGGTCAAGCACAAGATTCTTCACATTCTCTTGGGAGAGCGTAGCCAGGGCGATGAGAAGTTCGGCATATGTGGTGTCACCGAAATTCTTTATCCTTATATAACCAGTTTCGTTGTCAATCATATAAGTGGCAGTGACACTCTTTTGTGGTATTTCACCGCGAGTTATGACATATCTCTTAATGGCTTTGCTGCCATAGCGAATGACACCCACCTTTACCTTTGTGTCCTTTTCACCTTTCAACTTGCGCATCGCCTCGTCGTTGGTCACCATTTTGCCGACGAAAGGTTTGCCGTCAATCTCCACAATCTTGTCGCCAGAGATGAGTCCTGCTCTTTCGGCAGGTCCATTACTGATGACATTCTGCACATGTATGGTGTCATTACGGATGACAAACTCCACACCGATGCCCGAGAACGATCCTTTCAGCATGTCTGTCTCAGCCTGTGCCCTCTCTGCCGAGAAATACACGGAGTGGGGGTCAAGTTCGGCAAGTATCTCAGGTATGGCATTCTCCACCAAAGAGTCCATATTGGTCTTGTCCACATATTGATCCTCGATGATATGTAGCAGATTTGACAGTTTGTTGCTACCACTGCTTATGATGTTAAGTCTGTTGCCTCCGAAATGGTTGGCATAGAACGTACCGACCATGATGCCCAGCACTAGACACAGTGCCATGATTAATGGTGAAAAGCGGTTGTTGTTCATTCGTCTCCTTTATATATAGTTTCTACGCCTGCTCTTGCAAGCAGTTCTATTCCGTCGCTTATCCTGTATTTCTCTCCGTAGACCACGCGCTTGATGCCGGCTTGGATGATAAGTTTCGCACATTCGATGCAAGGCGAAGCCGTGACATAAAGCGTGGCATTGTCGGAATTATTAGATGATCGTGCCAGTTTCGTTATGGCGTTCGCCTCTGCATGCAGTACGTAAGGCTTTGTCACGTTGTTGTCATCCTCGCAGACATTTTCAAATCCCGACGGAGTACCATTATACCCATCGCTGATTATCATCTTGTCCTTCACCACCAGGCATCCCACCTGACGTCGCTTGCAATAACTATTTTCCGCCCATATTCTTGCCATGCGCAGATAGCGCAAATCAAGATTAGCCTGTTTAGCGTCTAATTCCATTTCTTTCAAGTAATGCGTCGATAGTAGGTTCTGCTCCTTTGAACTTTACATATAGTGACATAGGATGCTCCGTGCCACCTTTTGACAATATGTTGTCGCGGAAGCGCTGTGCTGTATCCCTATTGAATATTCCTTCCTTCTTGAATACTGCGAAGGCATCAGCATCGAGCACCTCAGCCCATTTGTAACTGTAGTAGCCAGCAGCATAACCGCCAGCCATGATGTGTGAGAACTGCGTCGTCATGCACGTCTCGTCAAGTTGTGGCGTGACTGAAGCTTTCTCGCATGCCTGCTTCTCGAATGTCAGGATGTTATCCTTGAATTCATCCTTCTTAGTATAGTAAGCCATGTCCATCAGACCGAAGCTCACTTGTCTTAGGCAAGCCGTAGCCACCATGAAGTTTCTGCTCTTCACGATTCTATCAATCAGTTCGTCAGGCAATGGCTCTCCAGTCTTATAGTGGAATGCGAATGTACGGAGGAATTCCTTTTCGATGGAATAGTTCTCCATAAACTGCGATGGCAATTCCACAAAGTCCCACCATACGTTGGTGCCTGACAAAGACGCGAAACGAGTGTTTGCAAACATACCGTGAAGCGAATGTCCGAACTCATGGAGGAATGTTTCCACTTCTCCCAGTGTGAGCAGGGCAGGCTTTTCAGGTGTCGGCTTAGTGAAGTTCATCACCACCGAAACATGTGGACGCACGTTGTTACCCTTTCTGTCGATGTACTGTCCTTGGAATTCTGTCATCCATGCACCACCTTGCTTGCCCTTTCTTGGGAAGAAGTCTGCATAGAATACTGCCAAATAACTGCCATCCTTGTCAAACACCTCATATGCCTTTACATCAGGATGATATACAGGGATGTCTGCATTCTCCTTGAAGGTAATGCCGTAAAGAGTGTTAGCCAAACCGAACACTCCGCTGATAACTTTGTCAAGTTGGAAGTAAGGGCGAAGCATCTCTGCGTCGATATTATAGCGTTCCATCTTGAGTTTATGGCTATAGAAAGCCATATCCCAAGGTTTCATCTGGAAGTCATCGCCTTCTATCTTCTTTGCCGTGGCTTGCAGTTCCTCCTGCTCCTTGATGGCAGTAGGCTTGTATGCGTCGACAAGGTCATCAAGGAGTTTGTACACATTCTGTATATTTGAAGCCATTCTGTGTTCCAATACATAGTCCGCATACGTATCATAACCAAGTAGTTGTGCAATCTCGCGACGGAGATTCACCAGTTTGGTGCATATTGCGATGTTGTTCTCCGTGTTGTCGTGAGTACAAAGCGTATTGTATGCCATATACATCTTCTCTCTCAACTCTCGCTTTGTGGAGTAGGTGAGGAATGGAGAGTAAGACGGAATGTCAAGAGTGAACACCCATCCTGCCAAATGCTTGTCATCCGCTGCTGTCTTTGATGCTTCCACGGCAGACTCTGGTAGTCCGTCAAGGTCAGCCTCGTCGGTGATATGGAGCTCGAAAGCCTTGCGCTCCTTGAGAAGGTTTTGTGAGAATTGCAGTGTCAGCAGACTCGCTTGCTCTGTGAGTTCGCGCAACTTCTCCTTTCCCTTTTCGTCCAAGAGTGCACCGCTACGTACAAATCCCTTGTAGGACTTTTCCAGGAGCATAGCTTCCTCAGGATTCAGTTCGCGATGTTTCTCATAGACGTGCTGCACGCGCTTGAAGAGTTCAGGATTGAGCGACACGTCATTGCCATGCTTAGTGAGGATAGGGCTCATCTTCTGTGCCAATGCCTCTAGTTGTTCGTTTGTCTCGCATGACATCATGCACGACATCACATTCGACACGCGGTCGAGAAGGTTATAATAATGTTCGCCCTTGCTTGCATCGTGAAATATGAGAGTATTGTCAAATGTGGGTTCTTCCTCATTTGCCACTATCAGTGCTATCTCCTCATCCTCGCGTTTGATGCCTTCGAGGATAGCCTCTTCGAAGTCTTCCAGTTGTATGCGGTCAAAGGGTATGGTGTCGTGCGGTGTTCCGTATGGTTCAAAAAAAGGATTCTTCCTTGTTGCGTTAGTCTCCATTGTCTACATTATAATATATGTGCAAAGGTACGGCTAAATTCCTATTGCCACAAATTTTACTAATTTAGATTTGTCATTTATCAACATGATTTAGTACTTTTGCGTCTGAATTAATGAATTGTTAGTTTAATATCATATGAGAGGTAAAGTATTTACTACTATTTTGTTGCTAAGTGCAACAACGGGTATGTATGCTCAGCAGAGCATGAAAGTGTCTACAAACAAGTTTGTTGCCACTGGCGCGACGATGGCATTCGCACGCTCGGTCATCGAGACTGATGGAGATGTGGCAGAGGAAGGCGTCTGCTGGGGAACGTCCAAAAATCCTACTTTAGAAGACAATCACTCTACCGATTGTTTTTATAAGAATGGTAAGATATTCAAGATTACTGACTTGACTCCGTCCACATTTTATTATGTCAGAGCCTATGCCAAGGATGCCGATGGGGATGTGACATATGGTAACAGTGTGAAGATAGCCACGCTACCAAAAGGTAATATAGACTACACTTACGACAATGCAGGAACTGACGAGGTGAACGCTCGTATCACCAATTCGCTGGAGGAGATGAAATATCTCTATGCTAATCTCACAAGCCTCACAGATGTCACCATCAAGGTGCGTTTTGATGAGGGCACGACAACTGCGTCATGCTCTTATGGCGGTCCTATGAATGTAGGTCCCAATCCACGCAACCAGTTGACTGGTACCATCCTACATGAAGCCAATCATGCCTTTGGCGTTGGTACGCAAAGCAATTGGAAGAACAATGCGTTGCTCCGTGAGAATACCACGCGTGGCAAATGGCTTGGAAGAAGAGCCAATGAGATGGTGCGCTTCCTCGAGAATGATGACCAGGCATACATGACAGGAGACAATCAGCATATGTGGCCTGGCACCACAAGTGACAATAAGTGCCTCAGTTATGGTGTGAATGGTGAGTGGGAAGATGTAGCTACCGATGACAACAAACTCCTCTATTATGGTAATGTGCTTATCACCCATGCACACCATCAAGATGGACTTCTTGCCAAAGAGTCTCTTGACTTTGCTACGCCTGCGTATGTATTCGAACAGGATGATGACGCAAAATATTATATAAAATGCGAAAGTGACGACTATGCCACCACCACTGGTTTCCTCACTACTGATGATACCGACCTTATGCAGGTGGAGCAGGCAAGCAAACAGGAGGCTCTTGTCAATGATAAATATGCATGGCAGATAACTTACAATCCTGTGACTTGCATGTATATCATAAAGAATGTAGGGAGTGGTAAGTACTTCTCGTTTATCAGCAATAGAGTAAAGAATGCGTCCAAGGATGCTCCTGGTGAGACGGAGGAGTTTCAGATGATGCCTTCGCAGAAGGATTATACATTAGGTTCATTCTCATGCATTACCTACGGATTTGTAAAGTCAAGGACCGCACTAAAGGGTGGTAATCCTAAGACCAGTTCTGCACTATTCTCTTCCAAGCCGACATCCACAGCCCAGCACTGGCTCGTACTTGATGAAGAGCAACTTGAGGATTTCTATTCACAGGTTGAGGCTACAGCCATCAGTGATGTGAAGACTGACGCAAATGATACGAATTCTGCAATATACAACCTCAATGGAGTGAAGATGAATACGGAAAGTCTGCCTAAGGGCGTTTACGTAAGAAATGGCAAGAAGATTGTAGTGAAATAAAATCCTTCAGTCATGAGATTTATCCCATGACTTTATCCGCAAATAAAAAATAGGCTTCGAGTATTATCGGAGCCTATTTTTATTTGCGGGATATGATGTGATATCAATGCCTAAATGCTTGCTACTATTAATAGCTTTACTTTACTGAGAATTTGTAAACTACATGGTAGCAATCATTGTTGCATCCTGCCTTTACCTCGGCTTTAGCCGATTCCTTTTTCTTTGTGACAGGGCACTGCTGCGCTACAAAACTTACTGCTGCGTGCAGAGGGTAGGCGATGCCTCTCTTGCCGACTTTCTTGCCGTCAAGGTCATTGGCGGTGGAGCACTGCATGCCTGGCTTATCCGTGAAGATCTGCATGAAGATGCCCGAGTCTGGTGAGTAGAGAGATGCTGCCACCTTCGTGTCATCACACTTGCCATCCTTGCATGTGTTAAGACACCAGTTGTGGTCAAAGCCTCCAGCATATCTCACCTGGATGCCATTATAACCTGCTGTGTCTGCTATACAAGTGTAGAGAGCCTTCGGCTGACGGAAGTCAAACTGGTTGCCGTATACCGAGCGCATCTCGCCTGTGGCTGTCAGAGTAGAGTCCGCAGGCGAGTAGTTGTCTGCATTGATATAGAGCACCATGTTGGTGCCTGCTACTGATGGGTCACCACTGAGGTTGAATAGGCAATCGCCTGTCTTAGCATCCTCTGCCGACTCCACCTTTACGTCGAGAGTATTCTCTGATGTGAGAGTGTAGGTCACTGTGGTCTTGGCATCACCCGATAATCCTAATACCAATGTGGAGTCATTGCTTGATTGCTCGTTGACCTCATACACCTGATTGTTGTCAGCATCGACATACTGCGATATGTTGTCATATCCCAACACTACGTCGCGGAAAGCTCCGTTCTTGTCCTGCGCCATCACCGACACGATGTGTGCACCATAGTTGGTCACGCACACCTCCATACCCGCACTATTCTTGAGAGCGTAGAGTTTCACGGGTTTGTTGTCTACGATGGTATCAAACTTGGCAATGTCCAGACCTGACTCTGTCTGATTGCCATTGGCGCCGGAACAGGCGGTGAGTACACCTGCCGTTCCGACGCCCAATGCTATAACGATATTCTTAAGATTCATTGTTTGTCCGTTAAGTGGAAAACTTGGTTTAGCAAACCTTATGACCACCGTCGCCTATTACCACAGGGATAATCTTTGGCTCCTTGCCATATTTTGCATTGAATTTCTCTACCGCAGTCTTCACGAAGTTGTCGTAAACCTCATCCTTCACGAGGTTGATGGTGCAACCGCCGAAGCCACCGCCCATGATGCGCGAACCAGTCACGCCACACTCCTTGGCGATGTCATTGAGGAAGTCGAGCTCTTCGCATGACACCTCGTAGTCCTTTGACAGACCTGCGTGTGTGAGATACATCTGCTTGCCCACTTCTTCGTAGTCACCCTTCTCGAGAGCATCGCACACTGCCAGCACACGATCCTTCTCACCGAGCACGAATGTAGCACGCTGGATGTCCTCTGCACTGCATACTGACTTCACCTCCTCGAGGTCTTCCCATGTGCAGTCACGCAGAGTCTTTATCTCGCGCTCAGGATGCTTTGCTGCGATAGCCTTGGCTACGTTCTCACATGAGTTGCGGCGGTCGTTGTAAGGAGAACCTACGAGTTCGTGCTTCACACATGAGTTTACGAGTACCAACTTATAACCCTGTGGGTCAAATGGATAATATTCAAACTCTGATGAGTTGCAGTCAAGACGCATCAACTTGCCCTTCTTGCCGAATGCAGAAGCAAACTGGTCCATGATACCACAGTTGACGCCTACATACTTGTGCTCAGTAGCCTGACCTGCAAGTGCTATCTGCCATGTGGTAATCTTGTTCTCGCCGAAGAGATCGTTTAGGGCTACGCCGAAGCAAACCTCAAGAGCGGCTGATGAAGACATACCAGCACCGAGTGGCACATCACCAGCGAAGGCTACGTTGAAACCGCCTACCTTTACGCCTAAGTCCTGAAACTCGCGCACCATACCATAGATATATTTTGCCCAAGTGGCGCGAGGTCCTTCAGGGTCGTTGACTTTCCATTCCACGCGGTCCTTGAGGTCGATGGAGTATGCCATGATAGTGTCTGTGCCGTTAGGACGCACCTCTGCTGTGATACCACATGTCACAGCGCCAGGGAATACGAAACCACCATTATAGTCTGTGTGCTCACCGATGAGGTTGATGCGACCAGGTGCAAAGTAGATGTTACCAGTTTCTCCGTCGAAATGCTTGGTGAAACGGCTTCTTACGAATTCTATATCCATAATTGTGTTATTATATTAAGGTGTAACAATAGAGGGTAGAGCGCTCATATGCACTCTACCCGAGGTTATTTATTCTTATTTGTGTGAAGGTTTGCTACCTACAAGAGCGTAGAACAGAATGTAAGCTGCGCCTGCTGCTGGCACTAAGAAGCTGATGAGGTAGTTGCCTGTCATGTCGGCTACTAATCCCTGGATGCCCACCATTACGGCGAAACCACATACCATCATCATAAACAGACCAGAAGCGATAGCAGTGTACTTGCCGAGACCTTCTGTAGCGAGGTTGAAGATACCGCCCCACATCACTGAAGCGCAGAGACCTACGAGCAGGAAGAGTAGGATGCCGACAGGGATGTTACCCCATACGAGTTCCAATGTCACCCAGTTGACACCAGGCACTGCCACGAGAACGTCAGATGGGAGGAATATACCTACTACGAGGAGTATCAATGCCAATGTAGACACTGCTGTGATCATCGAGCGTGTGGAAATCTTACCACCAATGACACCACCGAGGAATCGGCCAATGAGCATCATCAAGAAGTATACTGCACCAAGAGTACCGCAGTAGCCTGCGTCCATGCCAAGTCCAGGGATGGCAGCGTCAGTGTTGGCTGTCAGATACTGCAGTATATATGTCGGAGGACCTACCTCTACTGCACCATAGATACCGATAGCAAGCACGCCAAGCACGAAGTGGCGATACTGGCAAGCACCCTTTACGAGTTCCCACTGGCTTTCGTCAGACGAACCCTGATCAGGCTCCTCTATCTTGGTGAAGAGGATTACGATGAATGCAATGATGAAGATAGCGAGGGCAATCATCAGTGCAGGAGTAGCGTCAGAGATGTGAGCCTTTGCTGCATCACCGATGAGAGCACCCATGATGATGTATACGGCAACGGCTGCAGAAGAATTGAATACGCCACCAATCTGGATGAGCTGGTTACCCTTGTTGCCACCGCCACCGAGGAGGTTGAGCATAGGATTTACCACGGTGTTGAGGATACACATACAGCATCCTGAGATCAATGCACCGATGAGGTAGACGCCAAAGCCTCCCCATCCGCTGAGCCACTGGATGAGTACGCCCACGATACCGATTGCGAGACCGATGAGAGCGGTCTTCTTGTAACCAAACTTCTTGATCATCATACCTGCAGGGAGACCCATCACGAGGTATGCGCCAAAGTTACCATAGTTGCCGATTTGGGCAAGGAAATTACTTGCACCGAACTGGTTCTTTACGATGACAGCCATAGGTGAACAAAGGTTTGTCACGAAGGCAATCATCGCAAACAGGGCAATCATAACGATGATGGCTGCCCATGCCTTTTTCTGTTGTGTCATAATGTGTTAGTTTATTGTTTTTTATTTGTTTGTCATGCCTTTACTGCAAAAGGTCTTTAGAACTCACGTTAGGATTCTAAAGACCTCCTATGCTTTATTTCTCTACACCAAACTTGTAGATTGTCTTCTGCTTATATTTTCCGTCAGGGCAGAGTTGCACGCTTGGGAAATATGGATGGTTAGGAGAGTCAGGGAAGTGCTGGCACTCAAAGCAGATGGCAGAGCGACGGCCGAATGTAGCGCCGTGCTGTCCTTTGTAGCCGTCAGCCCAGTTGTCTGTGTAGAGTTGCACTCCTGGTTCGGTGGTGTATACCTCCATGGTGCGTCCGCTCTTTGGTTCCTTGATGCGCGCTGCAAATGAGAGTTCGCCTTCCTCTTTCTTGTTGAGCACATAGCAGTGGTCATATCCTGCACCATTCTTTATCTGCTCATCGTCAGCATCAATGTCTTGACCTACTGCCTTTGGTGTGCGGAAATCAAATGGAGTGCCTGCCACCTTCAAAATCTCACCTGTAGGGATAGATGTCTCGTCGATAGGCAGATAGTAGTCAGCATTGATCTCGCATTCCAAGTCTTCGATTGTAGGAGTAGGGTTAGCAGTACCTGCCAATGAGAAGAATCCATGATTAGTCAGGTTGATGATGGTCTTCTTGTTGGATGTTGCCAGATAGTTGATGATGAGTTCGTTGTCTTCAGACAGTGTGTAAGTGACATGCACCTTCACCTCGCCAGTGTAGCCCTCTTCACCATAAGGAGAAACGTAGGTGAGTGACAACTCGTGGCTATTCATCTGGATGGCATCCCACACCTTGGCGTTCCATCCTTTCTTGCCTCCGTGGAGGGAGTTAGGACCATTGTTGACAAACAGTTCATAACCTTTGCCATTGAGTTGGAACTTACCCTTAGCGATACGGTTGCCGTATCTTCCTATCAGAGTCGAGAGGTAAGGTTCTGGACTGTTAATCACGTCATTGATATTGTCATGACCCTGGATGACGTTAGCATAATTGCCATCGCGGTCAGGCACCATAATGGCAACGAGAGCGCCACCATAATTGGTGATGGCTACTTCGCTGCCACTTGTATTCTTGAGGATGAACAGGTCAACCTTCTTTCCATCTATTGTGGTCTGGAAATCTTCTCTTTTCAGACCACAGAGGTATTCTGCTTCTTTAGTGTTTGGCATAATCGTAAGTTTTTAGTTACTTAATTATTGCAAAGTTTTAGTTACTTCTTTATTGCAAAGTAACAGAAAAAAAACCATATCAACAAAAGAAAGCACAAAAAAGTAATGACCTTTCCGTTAAAAACAATTAAGGTGGGCTTACAAGTGCCCACCTCATATATTATTGATACGTGTCAATTATTTAATGTTGTCAGCAGGTCTGCCACGACATAACTGCTTCCGCCTATGAATATAAGGTCCTGCGGAGAGGATTCCTTGATGGCTTTGTCGTAGGCTTCCTTCACTGAGTGATGACACGTGCCGTGCAGTCCATTTGTCTCTGCTATCTGTGCCACGCGCTCTGCCTTTATCGCCCTGTGAGTGGATGCTTGACAGAAATAATATGTGGCGTCTTGGGGTAGCAGATGCATGACGGAGGTGATGTCCTTGTCGTCCACCATGCCAAATACGATGCGTAGTGTGCAGTCCTCACCCTCTGTGGTGGCTTTGTCCCTCTGCTTGCCGTAGGTCTCCTTTATCTGTGGTGCCAGATATTCCCATCCAGCGAGGTTGTGTCCAGTGTCGCAGATGACGAGCGGATTTTCGGAGAGAGTCTGCCATCTACCTTGGAGACCTGTCAGTTCGCACACGTGGGCAAATCCGTCCTTCACTGCCTTGTCATTGATGTCAAGCATTTGTCTTAATATGGTGACGGCGTGGAGGATGGTGTTTTTATTCTTCTCTTGATAGAAACCTTTGAGTTCGAAGTCTACGTCACTCGTTATCTCGCTATCCTGTGCGAATGTGATAGGTGCGCATTCTTCCTCCGCCTTGTGCTCAAATACCTTGCGAGTCTCTTCCGTGTATTCACCTATCACGCAAGGCACGCCGTGCTTGATGATGCCAGCCTTTTCTCCTGCTATCAGACTGAGCGTGTTGCCAAGAAATTGTGTGTGGTCAAAACTGATGTTGGTGATGACTGAGAGTAGGGGAGTGATGATGTTGGTGCAGTCGAGTCTTCCGCCCAAGCCCACCTCTATGACGGCTATGTCGACCTTTTGCTCCTCGAAATATTTGAAGGCGAGAGCGGTGGTCAGTTCGAAGAAACTCGGATGCAATGGTTCGAAGAACTGTCGCTCATCCTCCACAAATCTTATCACCCTCTCTTCGGATATGCATACGCCATCCACTCTTATCCTTTCGCGGAAATCCACTAAGTGTGGTGAGGTGTAAAGTCCCACCTTGTGGCCAGCACTCTGCAGTATGGCTGCTATCGTGTGCGAACAACTGCCCTTACCGTTGGTGCCTGCTATGTGTATGGTCTTGTATGACTTGTGCGGATGACCGAAGTGGTCATCAAGCGCAAGAGTATTGTAAAGGCCCTCCTTATATGCACCTGCGCCCACCTTTTCGAAGGCAGGCGCAGCATTATAAAGATACTCAATAGTCTCTTGATAATTCATCATTTAGAAAAAGTTTCTGAAGCGTTCGAATATCGACTTCTTCGTGTCACTATCTCCCTTGAAGTTGTCGCTGTCGCGGAATGACTCCACTGCCTTGCGCTCATCTCTTGAGAGTTCCTTAGGCACATAGATGCTGATGTTGACAAGCAAGTCGCCACGTCCCATACCATAACCTTGCACGGCTGGCAGTCCTTTGCCCCTCAAGCGCAGAGTCTTGCCAGGTTGTGTACCTGGTTCGATTTTTATCTTCAGTTTGGTATTCTCGATAGTGGGCACTTCCACGCTACCGCCCAATGCTGCAGTGGGGAAGTCCAGAAGCAGATTGTATATCAAGTCCTGTCCGTCGCGGATGAAAGTCTTGTGAGGCTCTTCCTCGATGTAGACTTGGATATTGCCTGCTACACCATTGCGTGGACCAGCATTGCCCTGACCTGATACGTTCACGACCATGCCGTCCTGCACGCCAGCAGGGATCTTTATCTCCACTACCTCTTCGCCCTTCACGACGCCTGTGCCACCACACGCCTTACACTTATTCTTGATGACCTGGCCTTCGCCGTTGCAGTTAGGACATTCCGTCTGAGTCTGCATCATGCCGAGCATAGTGCGCTGGGTGCGGTATACGACACCGCTTCCGTTACAGTTGCTACAAGTGGTCGAACCAGAACCGTCAGCACTTCCAGTACCATTACAACTGGTGCACTTCACGTCCTTTCTCACCTTAAACTTCTTGGTGACACCCGAGTTGATTTCCTCCAGGGTGAGTTTCACCTTCAGTCTTAGGTCCGAACCCTTATATACGCGCTGACCTCTTGAGCCACCGCCACCAAAACCTCCGAAGCCACCGCCGAAACTGCTATGGCCACCGAAGATGTCGCCAAAGGCAGAGAAGATGTCATCCATAGAGAATCCACCTCCGCCACCGAAGCCACCGCCGAAGCCACCAGCGCTCGGTCCGTCAAAGCCAAACTGGTCATACTGTTGGCGCTTCTGCTCATCGGAAAGGATGGCATAAGCCTCTGCGGCCTCCTTGAATTTCTCCTCAGCCTCTTTCTTTTCCTCTTCCGACTTGTTGCCTTGGCGGTCAGGGTGATATTTTATAGCAATCTTTCTATATGCTTTCTTTATGTCTGCTGCGCTGGCCTTTTTGTCTACGCCCAGCACTTCATAGTAATCGCGTTTTGCCATATATTTGTTCTCTCCTATTTATAAAGAAATTGTACAAACGGCAGCATTTTACTGTCCTACTGCCACTTTGGCATGACGGATAACCTTGTCGTTGAGTGTGTAGCCGTTTTGTATGCAGTCGATGACCTTACCTTTCTTGTCGTCACCCATACCTGGCACCATTGCCACGGCCTCGTGATAATCGGTGTCAAAGTCGGCATTGTCGGTCACTATCTTCTTCACGCCTACGCCTTCCAGAGTCTTCGACAGTTTCTTTGCTATGAGTTCCCATCCTTCCTCTATGGCCTTCACGTCATCAGTCTTTGCTGCATTCTCCATGGCACGCTCCATGTCATCGAGCACGGGCAGTATGGCCTTGATGACATTCTGTCCGCCATTGAGTATCAGTTCGGTCTTCTCGGCTACGGTGCGCTTGCGATAGTTTTCAAATTCGGCTGCCTTATAGAGCAACTGCTTCTTCAGGTCTTCCACCTCTGCAAGTGCTGCCTCCAGCGGGTCTTTCTCCTTTGCTTCCTCTGCAGTCTGCTCAGTGGTGGTCTGCTCAGTGGCAGTCTCTTCGGTAGGAGTCTCAGCCTCGTTGTTCTTTACTGTCTCTTCCTCGTTTGTATTGATTTCTTCTTTCTTCATGTTATAGTCTATACTTGTTTTCGTACGAGAGTAAGCAAATAATATGCCAATGTGTCTGCTTTATACGTACATTTTCTCTTTCTGCTCCTTTATCTGCTCATCGTAGATGTAGTCATCATAGTCCATCAGTTTGTCGATGGTACCCTTTGGTGTGAGTTCAATGATACGGTCTGCCACTGTCTGGATGAACTCGTGGTCATGAGAAGCGAAGAGCACATTGCCCTTAAACTGCACCAGGTTGTTGTTGAAAGCCTGGATGGACTCAAGGTCGAGGTGGTTGGTAGGAGTGTCGAGTATCAGACAGTTGGCGTTTTGTAACTGCATGCGTGCTATCATACAGCGCATCTTTTCGCCTCCTGAGAGCACGTTGACCTTCTTCTCCACTTCTTCCTGCTTGAAGAGCATACGTCCCAGATAACCCTTCATAGCCACTTCATTGCCTGGTCCCCACTGACTGAGCCAGTCCACGAGGTTGAGGTCGGAGTTGAAGTACTCCGTGTTGTCGAGTGGCAGATATGCGGTAGTGATGGTGACACCCCATTTGTAGGTGCCCGCATCTGGTTCACGGTGACCATTGATTATCTCAAAGAGAGCAGTCATCGCCTTAGGATTGTGTGACAGGAAGACGGTCTTCTGACCTTTTTCTATATTAAAGGACACATTGTCGAAGAGCACTGTGCCGTCGGTGTCGACAGCCTTTAGTCCCTCTACCTCCAATATCTGATTGCCTGGTTCGCGCTCCATAGAGAATATGATGCCAGGATACTTTCTGGTCGATGGCTGTATCTCCTCGACGGTGAGTTTCTCGAGCATCTTCTTTCTGGAAGTGGTCTGCTTAGACTTTGCCACATTGGCAGAGAATCGACGGATAAACTCCTCCAACTCCTTGCGCTTCTCTTCTGCCTTTGCCTTCTGATTTTGTGCCTGACGCAGAGCCAACTGGCTTGACTCATACCAGAATGAGTAGTTACCTGCAAATACTGTCACCTTGCCGAAGTCTATGTCGACAGTCTGTGTGGACACGGCATCGAGGAAGTGACGGTCGTGGCTCACCACGAGCACTGTCTGCTCCAGATTGCTCAAGTATTCCTCAAGCCACTGCACGGTGTCGAGGTCAAGGTCATTGGTAGGCTCATCGAGGAGCAAGTTGTCGGGATGACCAAATAGAGCCTTGGCGAGCATCACGCGCACCTTCTCCGTGTTAGAGAGTTCACTCATCTGCTTCTGATGCAAGGGCTCTGCTATACCTAAGTTCTGTAGCAACTGTGCAGCATCACTTTCAGCCATCCATCCGTCCATCTCGGCAAACTTCAGTTCGAGATCGGCAGCGAGCGTGCCATCCTCCTCAGTCATCTCTGGCTTAGAGTAGAGGGCTTCTCTCTGCTTCATGTTTTGCCACAGAGGCTGGTGTCCCATGAGGACAGTGTCCATCACCGAGAACTCATCATATTTGAAGTGGTCCTGCTCGAGTATAGACATACGCTCACCAGGAGCCATCTCGATAGTGCCCTTATTAGGTTCCAGTTCGCCACTGATGGCTCTGAGCAGAGTAGACTTACCTGCACCGTTGGCACCGATGATGCCGTAGATATTGCCGTTGGTAAACTTTATGTTGACGTCTTTGTAGAGAATGCGTTTGCCAAACTGTATGGCAAGATTTGTAACAGTAATCATGTGTAAATAAATTATTTGACTGCAAAAGTACTGAAAAAATGCAAGAATACGGCCCTGCTCGCCTAATTTTGTGTAACTTTGCATGCGAAAAATTGACATCAGATATGCGTTACAATCCCAGACTTCACGAATATGATTATTATAATGTAAAGGGTGAGGACACTCTCCTCAATTGGTTGCTCAATAATCTGCACCAGAGTCGCACCAAGGTGAAAGCCACCTTGTCTGGCCGTGGCATCAAGGTGAATGACGTCGTGGTGACTCGTTTTGACCATCCCTTGCATAGTGGCGACAAGATAGCCATCAGTCGCTCTAAGGTCAACGACACATTCAAGAGTCGCTATGTGAAGATTGTGTACGAGGATCAGTGGATTGTCGTGATAGAGAAGAATATCGGCATACTCTCAATGGCAGCGGGACATTCGTCACTCAATGTGAAGAGCGTGCTCGATGACTATTTCCAAAAGACTCGTCAGAATTGCCGTGCTCATGTGGTGCACCGCCTTGACCGTGACACTTCGGGACTTATGATTTATGCCAAGGACATCGAGACGGAGCAAATCCTGGAGCACAATTGGCACGACATCGTCTATGACCGTCGCTATGTGGCAGTGGTCAGCGGAGAGATGGAGGAAGACCAGGGCACAGTGGCAAGTTGGCTGAAGGACAATAAGGCTTATGTGACTTATTCCAGTCCTGTAGACAATGGTGGTAAACATGCTGTCACTCATTATTTTACTCTGAAGCGTACGACTGACCATTCGCTTGTGGAATTTAAACTGGAGACTGGCCGTAAGAATCAGATACGTGTGCACTCTGCCGACTTGGGACATCCTGTGTGCGGTGATGTGAAATATGGCAATGGCAATGATCCTTTGCATCGTCTCTGCCTGCATGCCATATGCCTGTGCTTCTATCATCCCGTGACGGGCAAGCCTATGGAGTTTGAGACTCCCATCCCAACCTCCTTTCAGCAATTATTTAAGTAATAGGAGGTACCACTACTTGCTTGGTTGCAGCG